>CBDUPW010000008.1:0-66669 GCA_965369205.1 uncultured Polyangiaceae bacterium
ACCGGCAGAAGAGCCGCTGCCCTTTGCCCAAAGCGAGGCAAAGGACAAGAAGGAAAGCAGCAAGGGAAGCGACCGTGCCTTCGAGCTCGAACGCAGCAGCCGCCGGCCCTGGCCGCGCCCCGACAACCGACGCATGGTCCCCATGCGCCGGATCTGGGAACGCAAAGGTTCGATTGAAGCGAGCGAAAACGCCATCCCCAGCACGGCACTTCCGTCGGCGATCGCCATTGCCGAGCGCGAGGTGGAGCAAGCACCCAATCGCCGCGCAGCGGTCCAGAAGCTGTACTCGCTCTTGATGCTGGCGGGCGACGTGGAGCGCGCGTTTTCGACTGCAGAGCGTTGGAGCGAAAAGGAGCCCCTGGACGCCGACGCCTTGACCGCACGCGCTGATCTGGCGTCGCGGACCGGCGACCGCGAACTCGCCATCCGCATCTTGGGCAGCGTCGTCGACGTGCGACCCGACGATGTAGCGGCGCAACAGCGTTTGGCACGCCTGCATCGCTGGGCGGGACGTCCCGACCTGGGCTGCCGCCACTCGTTGGCCATCGCACAAATCCGCAGCGGCGACGCCAAGCTGCTCGCCGAGGCTGTGAGCTGCGCGCGTCAAACCGGCCAGAGCGCCATGGTCAACGACATGCTATCGGGAGCCGAAGAGCGCACCAAGCGGGTCGCCGAAACACTGATCGCACGCTTCGACAAACGCGACGACGCGCTTTCCGGCGACTTCCGAGTTGAAGCCAAGTGGAGCGGCGACGCCGACCTGGACGTGGCACTGATCCACCCGGACGGGCACCGCGTGTCGTGGTTGGGCGCGCCCACCCGCTCGGTGATCACTGCCACGGACGTGCAGAGCAGAAGTCAGGAAGGGCTGGCTTTGCGCGGCGCCAAAACCGGCGAGTACGTGATTGAGATTGTGCGCGCCGGAGGCGCTACCGGTGGCCCCGTACGCGGCGACGTGACCGTGACCATCGCGGGCACTCGCAAGGTGATTCCGTTCAATCTGGACGGCACCCGCAAAACCATCGGCGTTGCGAAGATCCGCATGCAATCCCGACTAGTGCCCGTGCGCAACTTCGGTTGGCGTTAACATAGGCTGGCGGATCTAGGCTGGCGCCGAACACGACTTCGTTGTGTTCGGCGCTCGTGTAAGTATCGGCGAGAGCAGAACGTTTGACACACAGAGACGTAGAAGATCCCGAGGAGAACGTGATGATGAAACGCAGTTCATGGACCGGCCTGACTTTAGCTCTACTCGCCGCGTGTGCTTCCGGGCAGCCGACTTCCAACGCACCAGGCAAGGCTGCGTCCAACGGCCCAGGCGGCACGCCGCTAGTGCAGGAAAACGGAAACCAGATCGCGACGGGAGATCCCGACGGGCCCCAGCCCGAAGACGGCGAGTGGGGCATCATCGGTGACGCGAGCTACCCCGCGGTCGTGGACAAAGTGGTCGGTATGACTAACGACCAAGAAGTGCGGCGTGGCGCCAAGCGGCGCGGCCTGGATGTCGTGAACGTCACCTGGGAGGATACCGGCCGCTCGCAGGGTTCGTCCCTCGGCCCCAACATCTCCGACCTGACGCTGCAAGTGCGCTACAGGCCGGGCGGCGAGAGCGAACGCACGGCGCTGATGCCTGTGCTCCGGTTCCCCAACTTCACGGACCGCACCGGGGACGTGCCGGCAAACAAGTTTTTCATTCGCGTTGGCAACGAACGCAAGAAAGACCAACTGCAGACCGTGCCGCTCACGGACGTGCTCAGGAACGTGCGCAAGTTTGCAGCCAAGCCCTGGAGCATCAAGGGCAGTGGGAATCTGCTGGCCAAGCGCGACACCCACTTCCTGGTCAGCGCTCAAGCCGTCTTCCTGCCCATTCCCAAGAAGGGCAAGGCCGAGTTCAACCCGGTGATCTTCAACTACCAGTCCGCGCCGGGTTCACCGGCGGTGCTGGCCATCTTGGTGACGCGCCAAGGAACCAGCATGAGCATCGTAGAAAACCGCCCCGGAGAAAGCGTGATCCAGGGTGTCGGCCAGGAACTCTATTTCAACAACGAGGGCCAGCGCGCGGCGTTCACGGCCGAGCGTAAGAGCGACGTAAAGCGTCGCATCGAGGCCAAAGGCGGTGCGCGCACCCAGGACGAAAAGAGTGCGCTAGCGCGGGGAGCAGATGCGCTGTTCCTGATCCAGGTACCACTGAAACACAAGAACCGCGGCTTCCTGGGCGGAATGGGCTCCGGCGCCGACCAAGAGATGGCCGCGGACATGGCCGCGCCCTCCGCAGGCGCAGCGCCGGCACCAGCAAAGAAGTCCATGGCGGAGAAGAGCGACGTGGAGCAGGCGGTGCTTGGCCACGGCAAGAACCGCGGCCCATTCGAAGAAGGCGGCGGGCTGGAGCTGGTGCGTGACGACAAGTTCCCCATCCGCATCACGGTCCAGTTCTACAAGGCAACCAGCAACGGCGTCGTGAGCGAAAAGGACCTGGACGGCATTGCCAAGAGCATTGGCGGCGTCTACGAGCACGCAGACTTCGTCGGTTCGTTGGTGATCCCCGACGGCGATCCCAGGCGTCCCACGGAGTGGCAGAAGATCCCCGGAGAGTGGTTTCCCTGGTGAGATACTGCAGGCGCTAGACCTCCGGGCGAGCCTCGGCGTATACCGATTCGCCCGCGATGTCTGGCACCGCCCTGCTCATACTAGTCACCGCTTCCCTCGTGCTCTTGGGCGCATTCGAGCTGTGGTCTCACAAGAAGAAGCTCAAGCAGATCCGGATCCGCGTGCACGTGAATGGCACGCGGGGCAAGTCCAGCGTGACGCGATTGATTGCCTCGGCACTCCGGGAGGCAGGGCTCGTCACCTGCGCAAAAACGACCGGAACTCTCGCGCGCTTCATCCTGCCTGACGGCCGCGAGCTTCCGATCTTTCGCCCCGCGGGCGCCAACGTCATCGAGCAGAAACGAATTGTCGCTGCCGCCGCGGCCCACGGCGCAGAAGCGCTCGTCGTCGAGTGCATGGCGCTTGCCCCAGAGCTCATCGCGTTGTGTGAGCTCAAGCTCGTCCGTGCCACCCACGGCGTGATCACCAATGCCCGGCCCGATCACTTGGACGTGATGGGGCCTGGAGACATCGACGTCGCCAAGGCGCTTTGCGGAATGGTACCCGTTGGTGGCAAGCTGTTCACGGCTGAGGAAAAGCACCTCGCGGTGATGCAGGCAGCCGCGACAGACCGCAAGACCCAGCTCATCGCCATCGACCGAGACGCCATCACGAGTGTGACCAAGGACGAGCTCAAGAACTTCGCGTATACCGAGCACCCCGACAACGTCGCCCTTGCGCTGAGCGTGTGCGAGGACATTGGAATCGAACGCGATGTTGCACTCCGCGGGATGTACAAGACGAGCCCTGACCCCGGGGCCCTCACATCCTTCGAGCTTGCCTTCTTCGGCCGCCGCATCGTGTTCGTGAACGGTTTCGCCGCCAACGATCCGGTCTCTACAGAACAACTCTGGAACCTCGCCTTGGCAGGCAATCCAGACGTGAAGACCAAGATCGCCGTCTTCAACTGTCGCGCGGACCGCCCGGACCGGAGCCTACAGCTGGGCGCGGAAATCGCGAACTGGCAGCCAGCCGACAAATTCGTGCTCATGGGAACGGGCACGTATCTGTTCGCCCGGGCCGCAATCCGAGCCGGCGTGGACTCCGGCAGCTTCGTTTTTGCGGAAGATGTAGACGTGGAGGAGCTTTTCGAGCAAATCGTGGCCTTGGTGGATGGTTCCGCTTTGGTCATGGGCATGGGCAACATCGGCGGAGACGGTCTGCCTCTTACGCGCTACTTCCGCAATCGCTCCATACCGGTCGCTTCATGATTGAGCTTCTTCCCCTTTCCGTCGGCATTGGCCTTGCCGTGAGCCTGCTCTTCACTGAGATGTTCGGCATCGCCGCGGGCGGCATGATCGTGCCGGGCTACCTGGCACTGTCGCTCAATCGCCCCGTGGACGTCGTGCTCACGGTACTCGCGGGCTTCGCGACTTTCGCAGTCGTACACACCCTGTCATCCTTCACGGTCATCTACGGAAGGCGCCGTACGGTACTGATGATCCTCGTAGGCTACCTGGTGGGCATGGCGCTGCGCTGGGGTACGGGAAGCGTGGGCATCGGCGGCGTCGAAATCGAAGTAATCGGGTTCATCATCCCAGGCTTGATCGGGATCTGGCTCGATCGCCAAGGTATCGTGGAAACACTGGCAGCGCTGATCACGGCTTCGGTCGTCGTCCGACTGATCTTGGTCGTCGTAGTCGGCGCGGAGCTTTCGGGATGAAGCGCGTCTACTGGCGCCCTCCAGGAGTCTCGCGCTCCGCCCTGGCGATGATCGCACTCGCTGCCGTCGCGGCACTCGTGATCGTCGAACGTTTTCCGGTCGTGCGCAAGCAGTCCTGGCACACTGAGAAGATCCGGGCGGCGCGGCTGTCCTACGACGCCATGCGCGCGATCAAGGCGGAGCGCATCAAGCGGGGCCTCGTCATCGACCCGGAAGTCGACCCGCACCAAACTGGCCTGATTGGCTTCTCGCTCACCCCCATCACTTCCAATACGGGCTACATCAGCGCGAAGCGCGCCAGCACCAATCCGAACTTCGCCGCCGTCATCCTGCATTTTCTGAAACGCGCGGGGGTCGAACGTGGGGACGCCGTCGCCGTGGGTCTATCCGGTTCGTTTCCTGCGCTTTCGGTGTCGACCTTCGCTGCACTACAAGTGATGGAAGCCAACGCCATCGTGATCGCCAGCGTTTCCGGGTCCGAGTGGGGCGCCAACGATCCGACCTACACCTGGCTCGACATGGAGCGCACGCTCTTCGAGAACAAGCTATTCTCGTATCGCTCTGCCGCCGCGTCGCGAGGCGGGATCGACGACCGTGGCATGGGCATGAGCAAAGAAGGACGCGCGCTAATAGACGCAGCCATCGCTCGGAACAACGTCGAACGCTTTGACAGTACGTCGCTAGTCGATGCCATTGAACGGCGCATGTCCCTGTACGACGCACGCGCCGGAGAAAAGCCCATCAAGACTTACGTGAACGTGGGTGGCGAGTCCGCGTCCGTCGGTACCCACGTCGGCAAGAAACAATTCCGCCCGGGGCTCAACTCTGAGCCGCCCCGGGGCGAAGGCATCGTCGACTCGGTGATGCTGCGCTTTGCCGAGCGGGGCGTGCCGGTGGTGCACGTGAGCAATATCGCCAAGATCGCCAAATCCAATGGACTGCGAGCCGACTCGGAACAAGATCCGCGCATTGGTGAAGGCTCCGTCTTCATCAAGGCCGAGCCCAATCGACTCTTGGCCGGCCTCGGCGTTGGCATCATCTTGGCCGTGATGCTGGCTTTCATTCGCTTGGACGTCGGCGTCCGCATCTTGCGCAGCCGCAAGAAGGAAAGCGTCAAGCAGCCACAGCAGATGGTCTAAGCCCTTGGCCCACGCGCCGACTGAGAGACCGGACGGCCGCCCAGCATCGCCGGCGACTACTTTGCCTTGACCGTGGCAAGCATCTTGAAGAACGGATCCCGGGCCTTCTTTACGGTGCCTTGCGGGCCCGTGAGTTTGAAGAAGTAGAGCCCGCTCGGCGCTTCGATGATGGCGCCCAGCAGTCCGTAGCTCTCCTTTGGTGTTTTCGGTCCGCCCGGCATGCCGCTCTCGAATTTGCCGCCTTCGATCTCCACGACGTGTACTAGCAGCCCATTTTCAGTGCGCTGACTGCGGCGGACCTGATCCTTGGGCACGTCGGGGAACTGATCGACCCAGCGCTTCATGTTTCGCTCGACGCCGCCACCTTGGTCAGCACCAAAGTAAAACACACCCAGGTCGCCTGGTTCTTTGTCGCCCTCTGCCGGCGGCGCCGCATAGCTGGCGGCGCGCATGGGTTTCTGCAGATCCAAGCGAGTCAAACCCGGCACATCCTGCCAGCTGATCTTCAGCTCCTGCGCGCCACCGTGGGTGGTCGGCCGCGGCAGATCGCCGCTGGGCTGCGCGGCGGGGGTGGTGCCAGGCTCTTGCTCGGCCGGCGCGGGGGCTGGCTTCTTCTCGCAGCCAAGGGCGGCGACGACGACCAGGGCGGCAAGCAGGCGCGCGCTCATGCTTCTGCCCGCGGCTTTCCGGAAGCCGATCGCAGCTCGTGCGTCGGTGTGTCCACCGCGCGGTGCAGCACGGCCGGGGGCAAGATGCGATTTGTGTGGAACGCCTTAATCACACGCTTGGTGACATCTGTTTCGAACGCCTTCTCGTACTTCGTATCCAGCACGTAGCCCTTTCCAACCATTTGCAGCGCGACGTAGTCATCCTTGATCACTTCCTTGATCACGACAACCACGGGTTTGTCCAAGAACACATAGCGGCTACTGAGGATGCCTTCCATGATCAGGCGCTCGGCAGCATCCACGTCTTGATCGATACCGACGAAGAAAGTGATAGAGACCTGCATGTCGAGGGCGCCATAGTTGCCGCAGCTGGTCACATCCGTGAGGATCTTGTTATTGGGGATGGTGACCGTGTTGTCGTCGAGGGTCTGCATGCGCACCGAACGCAGTCCGATGGCGGTGATGTCTCCGTATTCACCCGCGTACTGCACGCGGTCGCCGACTTGAAACGGCCGATCGAACATGATCGTCACGCCGGCGATCATGGCAGCGATCAGATCCCGCATGGCGAAACCAACGGCCAACGCGAAGGTGCCGCCGATGAGCGTGAGCACCTTGTCGTTGATGGTAAAGGAAAGCCCCGCGACCAAGATGCCGGTTGCGAAGTAGACCAAGAAGCGCGTGATGCTCTCGACCTTGCTGAACAGCAGGCGACGGTGGGTGAAGCGCTCGCTCAGGCGAGCCACGATCCCGGACATGAAACGCAGTGCGATGGCCGCGCCGGCAATGACGAGCAGAGAAACGAGCACGCCGCTCCAGCGCACGAAACTGACGATCTGCGAAACGTCCGGCGGGTCTTGCGCAAACGCGAGACTGGGCGCTACCCAGACGACCGCAAAGGCAAGGACTGCAGCTAGCTTGGTTTGTCTTGGATTCACGGTCTCAGCCTCCCCCGGCGAGCAGGTGCCGGCGTTGGAGTACGCGGGTGATGGCGCGGAACCAGCTCCAGGTGACGCGGTAGCGGTCCCCCACCTGTTCCAGATATCCGCGAAAGAGCGCGTAGCGCACGGCGTCCTGCACCTGTCGCGTGGGCAGCATCGTGGCAGCCACGATCTTCTCGGTCTGGGCTAATTCCAACTGCACGATCGCGCGCAGCACGAAGATGGCCGGATCCGGTAGGCGCTCGATATCCGTGGTGTCTGGCGCGGAGAAAAGCTGCACGCGTACTTTGCCCTCGTCGTCGATCCGCAGTGACTCGCGCCAGAAGTGTACGGCAACCGCAGGATTGCCGGTCGCGTAGTCCCAAAGCAAGCGGTAGTAGCTGGCCTCCGTGCGCGCAAGTTGTTCGTGGCGGAGCACCTCGTCTTCCTCTTCCTCCGCAACCAGATCGTCGAACACAGGCACGACTCCGGCCGCCTTGCTGCGCAGCTTGAGCATGGCGGCAATGTGCTCTTCGCTCCAACGCGCGACGCGGATCACATCGTCGAACACCGGCCGCGCTCCCCGCGCCCGTTCGATGTATTGCCAGATCACCGCGCCCACACAGAAGACCCAAGTGGTCTGGGAACTAGACTCGCGTGCCAGGGCAATCACGCGGTCGAAATCGTCCAGGCCCCCAATGGTCGGTGTCACCAGGCGGTGCGCATCATCCACGAGCAGCACGCCGTTTTCGCCGAGTCCGTCCAGGGCCTTGCGGATTGCGGCGTCGTCAGCGCCCTCCGGAAGCTTTAGAACTCGAGTGAGTTCAGCGCGAAAATCCCCGGCGCCCCCCAAAGGGCAGGTCATGCGCACGCCCTCACGCCGCTCGCCCAAGATCCGCTCCAGCAGCATGCTTTTGCCGCAGCCACGCTCCCCGACCAACGCGAAGACGCCACCGCCGGGGCGCTCGATGGCCTCGATGATGGACGCGATTTCGGCGTCACCCACCGTGGGCACGGGCGTCGCCAACCCCTGCTGCGGGCTGAGCGATATGTACGTTTCTTCCGCAAGAGGCTTGGTGGGGCGACTGCCGCGTTCGCGGGCTTGCTTCGCAACCTCGCGCCGGAACAGGTACGCAAGCACCCGGCGGGTCGTCTCGAAGGTGCTGACGTAGGTGCGCAGCATGCGCGCCGTTCCGAGGCCCACCAGGTAGGCGCCCCCGGCGGCGGCTGCCGGAAAACTCGTCCAGCCGTCTTTCTGGGCCAACACCCACTCGACGAAACCACTCTTTTTCCGCAGCAAGCCGAGGCGTTCGAAGACCACGGGCTGCCACCAGCGCACGATCACCAGGACGATCGGGATGGCCGCAAACCAGCAGGTGGAGAGCACCCAGCTGTAGATAGTGCCCTGGCCCACCAAGTGATTGGTGAGTGCCAGAAAAAGGCCGACCGTGACGATGACGCGCCCGACTAGCCGCAGCGACTTGTAGCGCAACGCGTCGGTGCGTCGCTGGCCGGCCAGCTGCACGCCGTGGGCGAAGCCGACGTCAATGGCATGCACGACGATGTTGCCACCCAGGGTCCAGCTCAGGACGATCCACAAGAGCTGCATCGCGTACAGGTCACTGATCGCCGAGCCGGCGAAGTACACCACGCCCCAGACGAAGATCAGCCACGCTACGGGGTTGTGCACCCGTTCGATCAGGCTGACTCCGCGATCCGCGTACACCAGCCAGCGCGCCCCGCGTGCTTCCACGCGCGCTTCGTTCATCCGCTCTTCGAGCATCTTGATGAACGAGCGCGCACGGCGACGCCACCAGAAGAACGCGCCGCCGAGCACCAAGATCTTCAACAGTGAAAGCGTCGCGACGACCTCACCGGCACGATCCCGGTTGGGGTCGCGCAGGCTAGTCAACCAGCGCCAGGACGCGCGGCCTTGATAGCGCATCACCAGGGTCACCTGGCGTCCTTCGGAGCGCGCTTGATCGATGCCCGAAACGTTGAACCCAGTGAGCGCCGCGCGCTTTTCGTTGGTCAGGTGCGGGTAGAGCGCCAAACGGTCCCGGTTGAGGGACTCGACCTGCTCCAGAAGTGCGCGAGCATGCTCCCAGCGCATCTTGTTCTCGCGGACCTCTAATTTCGTCTCTTGGGCGGTGAGCTCCTTGCGCAAGGCGTCGACGCGGCTGCGATCCACTGCGGCACCCACAACGTCCAGTGCATCCGCGCCGGCGCGTGGCAGCTCCGAGGTCGACAGCGAGCCAAGGGCCGAAGCGAGCTCGTCCCGGCTGGCCCGTAAGGTCTTGCGCAGCTCTTCGTACAAGGCATCCGCTTCTTCTGCGGTCGTTTTGCGGGCTTTTCGATCTGCGACGAAGCTAGACACACGCCGACGCCAAGACAGCGCTTCTTCGGCGCGCTTGCTGGTTTTCTCTTCGGCTTTCGCCAGAGTCGCCTCGAAGCGGGCTTGGTCTTCCTTGATGCCCAGGAGGCGGGCTTCTTCTTCGGCTACGAGGCGCCCGGCCTCGCTGCGGGCGCGCTTCGCCGCGTCCAGAGCGCGCTTCTTGGCTTCCGCCGCGTCCTCCGCCTTCTTCTGCGCTTGATCGACTCCGGCCCCCTGCTTGCTGGCCTCTTCGCGACGTTTCTCGTGCGCGGTCAGCTTGTCGGTACGCTCAGCCTCCGGGAGCGCCAGAAAGTCCAGGCGAGCGCGATCCAAGTCCAAGCGGGCCAGCCACAGGCGGGACTCCTTTGCCGACAGCTTCTGAGACGGCGGCGGTCTTCGCGGAGCGGAAGCGTCCGGCTGGTCAGCAGCTGATCGCTTCGTCCCGGCGCGCTTGGTGTCCTTCTTAGTGTCCTTCTGGCCCGGCGCGGGCGTGCCTGCGTCGAGGGTGTCGCCCGCGCCCGCATCGACAGCATCGGCGCCCGCTTCGGCGAGCAGCGTGCGGAGTCGCGCAATCTCTACGGAAACGGCGCGCGGGTCGTCGAGCTTCACATCGAACAGCGAAGCTGGGTCCACGGAGACGTCCAAGGTCTCCGCTATGAGCGCGCGGACCTGTGCCGTCTTGTTTTTCACGACGTCGACGTCGGCGTCCGTGCTCACCTTGGGGGGAGCCGTAAGCGCGGCATCGGCGCCCGCGTCGCCGCCCGCGTCCTGGGTTTGGGCCATCGCCGGCAGGGCCAGCGTGCAGACTGCCCAGACAAGCGGTAGCAGGATCACGCGGTCGATACGGGGGCGCACAGGTAGGGTGTAGGGCAACTGGCCAGCCGCCGGCAATGGGCGAACGCAAAATCGGCGCCCGGCCCGGCGTTCGGCTAGCCGCTGTGGGGGCCGCGTGATAGCAACGCGGCAATGCTCAGCAGCGCGGCCATGCTCGATTGGGGGGTATTCGCCGCAGCCGTGGTCTTGACCATGCTGCTGGACCTCGCGCTATTTGGCCGGACCTCGCACCGGATCTCGTTCCGCGAAGCGTCCGTGCGCAGCGTTCTCTGGATCGTGGTGTCACTGGCCTTTGCCGGCTGGGTCCAGCACCGCATGGGGTCCGAGAAGGCCGTCAGCTACGTCGTCGCCTACCTGGTGGAAAAGTCCCTGTCGGTCGACAACCTCTTCGTGTTCTTGGTGATCTTCACTTACTTCCGGGTGAAGGAAGAGCACCAGTCACGAGTGCTCTTTTGGGGCGTCTTTGGCGCGGTGGTCATGCGCGCCGTTTTCATACTGGCAGGCACGGCGCTTCTGCATCGCTTCCACTTCACCATGTACGTGTTCGGGGCGTTCTTGGTGTTTACAGGTATCAAGCTCGCCTTCAAGAGCGACGAGTCCGTCGACCTAGAGAACAACCTCGCCCTGCGCCTGGCGCGCAAGTACTTGCGCACGACCAAGGAATTCTCGGGCGAGAAGTTTTTCGTAATCAAGGACGGCGTGCGCTACGCAACTCCGCTGTTCTTGGTCGTGATCGTGGTGGAGTTTACCGACGTCATTTTCGCTGTCGATAGCGTGCCCGCGGTGCTCGCCATCTCGAGTGACTTGTTCATCGTCTACACCTCCAACATTTTTGCCATCATGGGGCTGCGCGCCCTGTATTTCATGCTCAGTGGCATGATGAGCCGCTTCCACTACTTAGACATCGGTTTGGCGGTGATTCTTGTCTTCATCGGCGCAAAGATGCTGAGTGCCGATTTCTACAAGATCCCCAATTTTGTCAGCCTGGGCGTCATCGCGGGGGTGCTGGTGCTCGCGGTGGTGGCCTCGTTGCTCAAGCCCGTCAAGCGGCAAGAGCCGAGCTGATAGAGCCGCAGTGATACACAGTTACCCGGGCAAGGATCGACGATGCAGTTCGAACTCCTAGGCAAGCGCCGCGCAGGCGTGTTGGCGCACGTGACGTCCCTGCCCGGTCCCCACGGGCATGGGGATTTGGGTCCGAGCGCATTCGCATTCGTCGACTTTCTTGCAGCTGCAGGGCAGAGCGTTTGGCAGATGCTCCCGGTCAGCCCTCCGGGCTATGGCGCCTCTCCCTACGACAGCCCGAGCACCAACGCGGGCAGCCCTTGGCTGATCAGCTTGGAGCAACTGCAGCGCGACGGACTCCTGTCCAAAACCGAGACGCGCGCGCCGCAGCACCTCCAGAAGGCAACTGCGCAGCTCAGCAAGAGCCAGCTCTTTCGTGAGGCGCTCCTCCGCGTGGCGTTTGCGCGCTACCGGGACGCACATGTCCGCGAGCCACGGGCGCTCACCAACTTTCGACACGCAGAGCGAGGGTGGCTGTCCGACCATTGCTTGTTTTTGGCGCTCAAACACGCCACCAAGGGCGCTCACTGGACCCAATGGGACGGGCCGCTGCGCAAGCGAAGCCGCACCGCGCTGCTACGCGCCAAGGACGAGCTCGCCCAAGAAGTCGCGTTTCACGAGTGGGTGCAGTTTGTCTTCGACACGCAATGGCGCGCTCTCGCAGCCCACTGCAAAAGACAAGGCGTCGCATTACTCGGCGACGTACCCATGTTCGTGGCGCATGACGGCGTGGACACTTGGGCCCAGCAGCGGCTGTTTCGACTCGATAGGCGGGGGAACAAACGCGTCTCTGCTGGAGTGCCTCCGGACGCCTTCAGCGACACCGGCCAACTGTGGGGCAATCCCGTGTACGACTGGAAGGCGATGCAACGCGACCAGTTTGCCTGGTGGGTCGCGCGCTTCCGGCGAGGCGTAGACATGTTCGACGTGTTGCGACTCGACCATTTCATTGGCTTCCATCGCTGCTACGAAATCCCCGCGGACGCCCAGGACGCACGCCGGGGCCGTTTTGTACGCGTGCCCGGCGAAGCTTTGTTCGAGCACGTGGGGAAGGCCCTGGGTGGCCTGCCGTTCTTGGCGGAGGATCTAGGGATTGTGACCGCAGAAGTCGTGGCGCTGCGCGAGGCTCTGCAACTTCCCGGCATGCGTGTGCTGCAGTTCGCCTTCGGCGATCCGAACGGTAGCGACTACCTGCCCCATCGATATCCAAGCAGCACCGCGGTCTACACCGGAACCCACGATAACGACACCGCGCTCGGCTGGTACCGTTCCCTCAGACGCACTGCCGCGGGGCGCGCAGAGAAACAGCGGCTGCACGCCTATTTGGGCCCGAGCCGAGACCCGCTGCATCTCCAGCTCATCCGTCTCGCCTACGCGTCCGTCGCGGATCTCGCCGTGATCCCGCTGCAAGACGCCCTTGGCCTGGGCCAGAAATCACGCATGAACGTGCCGGGCACTTCCAGCGGCAACTGGTCCTGGCGCTTCACCCGCGGCGATCTGACTGCCCGATTAGCCGCTCGGTTGCGCACCCTCGCTGCCAGTTACGAGCGGACTTAGTTCTGCGAACGGCCAGCGCGCCACGTTCTTTCGAGACCGCCCACTAGGCGCCTTCGTCTTCGCCCTCGGCGACGAGTTCGAGGCGAGGCGCGGCCCCACGGCTCGATTCCAGATTCTTCTTTGGGCGCGCGCGCAGTGGGATGGCCTCAGTCTCTGGCGGCGCGCCGCGCACCATCAGCGGCACGGGCTCGTGGCTCGCCCGGTCCGCGGGCGGAACGGAGATGGGCCCGCCAGCGTAGCGTTCCAGCGCTTGGCTCAGTTCGCGCGCAGAGCTGGGTCGACGCGCGGGATTCTTTGCCAAACAGCGACGTACCAGTTCGTCCAGATCCCGCGGCAGTGCCCGATCGGACGCGCGCAGGGGCATTGGCGGCCGCGAGATCACCTGGGTCATGACTTCGGCGGGAGTGGCGCCCCGAAACGGCGGTTTGCCCGTCAGAAGCTCGTATAGCAGCGCACCGACAGCGTACAGGTCAGCCCGGTGATCGACGGGACGCAATCGGATCTGCTCCGGCGCCATGTAGCTGGGCGTGCCAAAGACCTTCGCGTCATCGTGGGTGTCGGATAAGAGCAAACGCTTGGCGATGCCGAAGTCCAACACCTTGATCACCGGGCGCTCTGGAGCTGGATGCACCACCATCACGTTTGCTGGCTTCAAGTCTCGATGCACGATGTGCGCGCTGTGCGCGGCTTCGAGGGCGCTCAGGATTTGGGTCACGAGCTCACAAGCGTAGAGGGGACCCACGGCGCCGCGCGCGTCCAATACCTCCCGCAGTGTCTCACCCTCGCACAACTCCATCACCATGAATGGCACGCGGCCATGGCGACCGAGATCGAAAACACGGACTACGTTCGGATGCTGGACCGCGCTGGCCGCTCGAGCTTCGTGCACGAACCGTTGCACCACCTCCTCGTCGCGGGCGAGGGGCTCATGCAGCATCTTCAACGCGACTTGGCCGAAGAGCTGGCTCTCCGCCGCATACACCTTGGCTGCCGCGCCCTCGCCGAGCGAGCGCAGGAGCCGGTACCGACCTCCGACCAGTTCGCCGTCCACCGCTGGGGATGGTAGCGCACGTTTCGGCGATTTCTCGTGTTAAGACTGACTCGTCCGCCCCCTAGCGCGGAACGTGGCCTTCTCAGGCTAGAATACCGCCGGCCGGACACTTCTTTGATGAATCCTCTGCGCAGCTGGCTCGTCTCATTTCCGATGCGGCCGCTTGTGTGCGCAGCCGCCGTGGCGTTGCTCGCTGCTCCACGCGCGCTCGCGCAACCACCACCGGAACCGGCGCCGGCGCCCCCTGCGGCAGCGCCGCCCCCCACGCCTGCGCCTCCAGCACCCGACACCTGGGGCAGTGGGGACACCGATTCAGATCCTGTCGTGCCCGAGCCTGCTGATCCCTTGCCCGCCCCCGAGGACATGGCGCGTCGCCACGTGCCAACGGGAGAGACACAGCCCACTCGCTACGGCAAGTCTGCGCTGCGCTACGTGCTTGAGGGGGTCGAGGTCCGGGGCAACAACCGCACCCGCTCCCGGGTGGTGCTGCGCTATGTCCCGTTCAAAGCCGGGGACATCATCCGCGTCGACGACCCTGAAGTCGAGCTCACCCGCTATCGCCTATTGGGCACTGGCTTCTTCCGGGATGTGCAGTTCTCGCTGAAGAAGGGCTCCAGTCGCGGCAAAGTCGTACTGCTGATCGAGGTCGTAGAACGCAATACGATCGTGATCGGCGATCTGTGGATGGGCCTCTCCGCAGACGCCGACACGCGTGGCAAGTCGCGCCCGCTCACCGCGTATGCGGGTGTCGACCTTGCGGAGACCAATCTAGCCGGGACCGGGATCACGCTGGGAACTGCCGTCGGCCTAGCCCAAGACCAGCTTGCGCTTCGGGTCCGCTTCTTGGATCCGGCGTTTCTCGGCAGTCGCTGGATGGTGGGCGGGCAGCTGCTCTTCAACGACGCCAAGGACTTCTTTGGCAACGCCGACGTGCTGTGGGATGACCCCTCACAATTAGCAGAGGTCCCGGATCATGCTGTGGTGCGCTACAAGCGTTTCGGCGGCAACCTTGGCGTCGGCCGCGACCTGTCCGTGGCCACGCAGCTATGGCTGCACTACCGGCTCGAATCCCTGGATGCGAACCTGCCACGCGCAGCGTCCCACCTCCGTGGACTCGAACGAGAGCCTATCGTCTTCGACATTCAAGGAGGGCGCAGCGTGCTGTCGACCGCACGTGCCACGCTGCAGCACGACACCCGGGATTCGCCATTTCTGCCCACCCAAGGTTGGTACGCGTCCCTGACCGCGGAGAGCGCACTCGCGCCCCTTGGCAGCGACTACGGCTACCAGAAATTCGACCTGCACGCTTCGCGTTGGTGGCAGCTGCCATGGAAGCACGTCGCACGACTGGAACTGTTCGGCGGTGCGATCGCGGGAGATGCACCCTTTTTCGAACAGTACTACGTGGGCGACTTCAGCGACTTCCTCCCCGGACGCGTGCTGGGGCTCAACTTCGACCGCAGGCCGCCGCCCAACTTCCTGGACACGGCGATCGTAGAGGTGCGCTATGGCCACTATGCGGGCAAAATCGGCGGCGAGTATCGCATCCCGCTGTATCGTGGCACGCGCTCCGTTTACGGCATCGACTTCTTCGGCAGCGCGGGCGTCTACGCCGTCGCCCATCAGCGGGACCTCTCCGACCCAGCCCGGGGCTACGCGCGTCTGCAGCTGCTGCCCATCGACTTGACCGGGAATCTCGGTTTCCGCATGGATACCAGTGCCGGAGGCTTCACCTTCGCGTTTTCGAACGTGCTGTCCTTCGTGCCTCTGCGCCGTGAGGGCGGACCATGAGGCCCGGGGCGCGGATGCAGGCGGTCCGCGCAGCCTTGCTCGCGGCCTTCGTGGTGTTGTCCGTCAGTGGCCAAGCGACCGCCCAAGAGCAAGACAAGGGCCCACCCCCACGGGACGCGCGTTTCACCTGGGACGCCTCAAAGACGTCGCTCTTCGTGAGCGTCTCGTTCCGAGACGTCGTTGACGCGAACATCCGCCGCAAGCTCAGTCGCGGGCTGCCCACCACTATCGTGTTGACTGGCACCATCCACCGACCCGGCGTCAGCGAGCCCATGTCTACGACGGCGCAGACTTGCAAGATCACCTGGCACGTGTGGGACGAAGTCTATCTAGTAGAGGTCACGCGACCCGGCGGAACCCGTTCCTCCGCAGCCATTACCGTGGACGGCGTATTGCGCCGCTGTGCCGAGGCGCGCCGGCTCTTGGTGGGCACTCGCGGTCAGGTGCCCGTCGGCAGCGTCGTGGTCCTGCAAGCTAAGGTCCTGGTCAACCCCGTCAGCCCCGAAGTGCTGCAGAAGATCAAACGTTGGGTCAGTCGGCCCACCGGAACTGGCACGGCCGCTCCCGGGGACGCATTGTTCAGCACCTTCACGGGCTTGTTCCTGCAGCGCATCGGTGACGCGGAACAGGAGCTCAAGTTTGCAACGAAGCCGGTAGTGCCACGCGTGCCGCCGCCGCCCAAGACGAAGAAATGAACGCCGGCGCGATCGCGCTTACTCGAACAGCGGCGCGGAACCGGGCGCGCTGCCCGGCGCTGGGTATGTGGCCAGGATGGCAACCAGGTAGTAGCGATACTGGTGCTTGAGTTTGTCCCACTCCGGCGCGGGTAGAGAGCGCTTCACGCACTCCGCTGCCTTGCGTGCTTGAGGTCCTCGCCACTCCCCGCTCTTGCCTGGAAAGACGTGGACCTTCTTCGCGTTGAAGTCGATGCTGAGCACGTAGTTCAGGTTGCCCTGCTTGCCTGTACGCGGCGCGCAATCCACATTGTCCCGGATTGCCTTGGCGAGGGCTGCTTCCAAGACTTCGATGCGGTCGCAGAGTTCCCCTTCCTGACCTTTAGAATTCGCGGCCGCAGAGCACTTCACGCGCTCCGCCGGAGCGAGTTTGACGCGCTCGTCTTCGGCCGCCGCATCACCCGGAGCCACCCCCGGCGGCAGATTGCCTGAAGCCACACCGTCTGGCGAAGCGTCGCCAGCCGAATTTGCCGGCGCGTTCTCAGTCCCACTCGGGCGCCGCCACAGGTAGAGCGGCACCGCAAGCAGCACCACGATCACCATCAGCGCCACGACTAACTGCGCGCGCAGGGGCCGGTCACCGCCGCCGCCACCACCGCCGCCCACGCCAAGGCGCCGCAAGCTGGGTTCGCTCGGCGCGGGAAAACTGGGACGTGTAGAACCGGCCATATTCGTCTGCGCCGGGGAGCGGTCAAGCCTCGATCATCGACTCCGCGCTTTGCCCCGGCTCGGCTTTGACGAGCGTCGCGGCGAGATCCAAAGACTCTGGCATCAGCCCTTGCACTTGGCTGACAACCTGCTCCACGACGTTGCGAGCTTCGTCGACTGTCGGCCCTGTCATCGCGACCGCGAACTTGAGGGGGCCAACTCGCCCCGCTGTCACGGGCACAACACTGAGTAGCAGCATTTCTGTCAACTCGATCACGCGCTGCGCGGCGCGGCGCAATGCGAGCATCTCCAGAATGGTGGGCCGATCGCTGACGTGGTGATTGGGGCCACGCACGTGATAGCGCGCGACGGTCAGGGGTACGCCATCCCACTCCGCAAACGCGAGATCATCGCGCAGCGAACGCACGAAATGCTCCCGTTGTAACAGCCCGGTCAGGCCGTCGCGACGCTCAAGGTACTGTTTGGCGCGCTGATGCTGTGGCGAGCCATCGTGGAAGCTCACCAGCTTGACGCGACACTCGCCGAGTTGCACTTCGCCGCCGTGCAGCATGGCGACCGACTTCTTACGCTCGTAGCTGTGGTCCGCGTAGGTGCCGTTGGTGCTGCCGGTATCTTCGAGTACCCAGGAACCCGCCTGCCAGCGCAGTACAGCGTGGGAGCCGGAAACCGTCGCCTCGGGGAACTCGATGTCCTGATTGCTGCGCCGCCCCATGGTGAAGACGGGCTTTTCCAGAGGGTATAGGGTGCCGGCGGCCTCGCGCGCGTTGCTGGCATAGGTCAGCAGCAGCGCCTGAGCGCCGGGAACGAAGCTTTCCGCGGAACTCCGGCCCATGGGTGCCCCGGGCGAGAGCCGCTCTCGGGGGATCGAAATCTGGCTAGTGGTGAGCGCCGTGGGGTTGAAGAACCGCAGGTGGCGCGCCTGAGGCCGCATGCTCGCGTCTTCGGTGAGGCAGCGAAACACTTGCTTCACTTCGTCGACGGAGAGACCCGCCGGCACGTCGAACATGATCTGCGAGCGCATGGGTTTTGCCCGGGGCCGGTAACCGGGCTCGGGCACGCGACAGGTCCACATTTCCCAGAGCGTCAGCCCCAGGGCGTACATGTCGTCTTCCATGCTTGCGCCGCCAGATCGCAGCCGCTCTGGCGCCATGTAGTTGGGCGTGCCGCCATCCGGGGGTGAACCCGGCCGCCGTGCAGATATGCGAGCGCGCTCCTGGGCGAATCCAAAATCCAGAATGATTGCGCGGTCGTTGGTGACCATGACGTTGCCGGGCTTGAGGTCCCCGTGCACCAGGCCTTGCGCGTGGATCGCCGCCAGGCCTGCCGCGGCCTCGCTAGCGATCTTACGGAACTCGTCCGAAGTGTAGCCGCCTTGGGCCTTCCGACGTCGGATGTGGGTATGCAGCGTCTGACCTGCAATGTGCTCCATCACCAGGATGGGACCCCAGGTGCTGGGCGCCAAGTCGTGAACACGACACACGTTCGGGTGCCCGACGGAGCGAGCGAGCAGCAGCTCTTGCCGCAGCGCCTCGTCGTCACCCGGCATCCGGGACTCTTCGCGCACGATCTTCAGGGCAACGGGTTGCTGCGTGCTGCGATCGTAGGCAAGGAACACTTCTCCCATGCCGCCCTTGCCCAAGCTTTGACGGATCTCATAACGCTCGTTGACCACCATGCCTTGAGTGAGCGGCGGCGCGTTTCGCGGAGAGTTAGCCATCGGACCTTGGAGCTAGAAGCGGCGTAAGCGTCCTCGATTTGGGGCTCGCCTGCAATCAGGCGTTCTCTGATCCGGGCAACGGGCCGGACAAAGCCCTGGACGGGCCGCTCAGGAGCATGATAGCCAATCGTCGTTCCGCGGGAAATCTTGCGGAATGGCGACATGGAATTAGGGAAGCCGGTGTGACTCCGGCGCGGCCCCCGCCACTGTAACCGGGTACAAACGCGAGCAAATCCACTGGGCACTGCGCCTGGGAAGGGCTCGCGGGCGGCTGATCCGGAAGCCAGGAAACCTGCCTGTCGCGGCGCTCACCGAGGGATCGGAGGGCGCGCCTGAGGAAGAGCTCCGCGGGGTGCCGGAGCGGTCGGGATCCGGCACCACTGCCGCACCTCGTCGCGACGTCACCGGGAACTCGGCACAGCGGACCGGGGACGTGTCCGCAGACTCGCGAGAACGAAATGAAAAAAACGATGATGGCAGCGGTGGCTGTGACCACCCTGGGCCTGCTTATGGCCTGCGGAACTGACGAAGCGCTGGATACGGGGTCCGGAGGTAGCGGCGGCGGCGACGCCGGCGCAGAAACCGGCAGCGGCGGTAGCTCGGGCAGCGCCGGCAGCTCGGGAACGGGGGGCACCGCTGGAGACGCCAGTCTTGATGCATCCGGAGACGCGGCCAAAGCCGCGGGCACGCTACTTGTCGCGGGCACGGACTTCTTCAGTGAGACGGAAGTCGCGGCCGTCAACCTGGACACATCGCAAGTGACTGGGCGCGTCTCGATCGCGGACGGGGACGCAGTGCCTGCAGCGAGCTCAGGACGCGGCTTCGTATTGGCCCGCACAGCCAGTGAAGTGATCAGCCTGGACCTGAGCGGCAACGCCGACAAGACCATCGACGTCAGTAGAACCGCGCTGGGGCTTTCAGGCACCGTACCCACGAACCCGACTGGCATTGCCTTCGTGGGCGGAGACCGCGCCTGGCTCGTACTGTATGACGCCAATCGCCTTGCCAAGCTGGACCTCAGCACCGGCACCGTCGAAGCCACCCTAGACCTCTCAAGCTACATGCTCAGCGGCGATGCCGACGCTTCGGTGGACGCCGGCAACGCTGTGTTCGACTCGGCGAATGACACTCTGTACTTCACCCTCGCCCGCGTTGACCGCACCACGGTCACTCCGCCAAGTTTTCAGCTCGCCTGCGCAAGTAGCCCAGCGCTCTTGCTCGGTCTGAACACCAAGACTGGCTCCCTACGCGACCTAAACGGAGCAGCGCCGGGTGAGGGCATCGCCCTGACCCTAAGCAACCCAGTGGACATGAGTCTCGAT
The DNA here is from genome assembly GCA_965369205.1 of uncultured Polyangiaceae bacterium. GTDB lineage: Bacteria > Myxococcota_A > Polyangia > Polyangiales > Polyangiaceae > JACKEA01. The sequence goes on from CBDUPW010000008.1 coordinate 20,151, forward strand.
ACCGACGGCAAACGATTGCTCGTGCTGCATGCAGGTTGTTTCGCTGGAGCGGACGGTTCGGTGACGCGACAAGCCTACGGCGTCGAAGCTGTCGCACTCCCAAGTCTCGTGGTCACCGCGCTATTCAACCCGAATAGCGGGGACTTTCTCAGTCGCCTGCTGCTGCTATCCAGTGCGGACGCCATCATCAACCGTTTCGATTCCACTTTCTCGGAGTACTGGAGTTCCTGGACCACGACGTCCGCCAACCTCGGGAGTGATCTGAGCGCCGTTCCAGCAGCAGCCGTAGTCGAAGACGCACAGCATCTTCTCGGCGCCACCATCACCACCACCGACGGCGGCAGCAGCGCGGAAATTCAACGCTACGCAGTGGCCACCCAATCCGTCACCGTGCTCAGCACGGATCCCTGGCTCAAAAACCACGGCTTCGTCGCAGGCAACGCCCTGGTGCGCTGACTCACACGTCGATCGCCGCGTGGGCATCGGAGGGTGTCCACGTGGCGGCGGCAACCGCGCGCTCCCCTGAGAGTGCGGGCAACAAGAAATCCGCGTCGGGGGCAAGTGCGTGGCCGAGTCCCGGACCGACCAGCGCGCGAGCGCCGCGGCGAAGCAGGGACAGTAGCGGACTCCCCGCGTTGCCCACGGCAATCACTTTCGGCTCGAACCGATCGGCTTTTCCGCCGATCTTTTCCCGCAGCAGGTCGAGGGCCAGCTGCAGCCCGCCGAGCCTGTCCACCAAACCTCGCGCCAGCGCGTCCTTGCCGGACCAGACGCGGCCCTGGGCCACCTCGTGTACGGCCTCTACGTCCATGCCGCGTCCTTCTGCGACGGCGCCCACGAAGGCGTCGTAAGAGGCATCCACGTACGCATCGAAACGCGCACGCTCGCCTGCATCCAGCACGCGCGCGCCGCTGTTCATATCCGCCCGTGCACCGCGTTTTTCGACCTCCACGCTGACCTGCAGTCGCTTCAAGAGCGGTCCGGGGGTGAGGCGGGCCGCAATCACCCCGATGGACCCGGTGAGCGTCGTCTGGCGAGCCACTATGGTCGGCGCTGCGACAGCCGCCAAATAGCCGCCGCTAGCTGCGATATTCGCCAAGTACGCCACCACTGGCTTCTTGTCCGCAAGGCGCGTGAGCGCGCGGCGAATGCGCTCGGATGCGAGCGCCCCGCCGCCACCTGTATTCACCGCCAGCACGACGCCCCGCACTCGGTCGTCGGCCCAGAGCTCTCTGCAGCTCTCGACGAAACTCCGCTCGTCCGCCGACGCGAAGAGCGGCGACGGCGACTTTTCCACGATCGGTCCCTGCAGCGGCAACACCGCAAGGATCGGCTTGCGAAAGAACGGTCGAAAATGGATCCGACGCCGCGCCGCATAGGGCATGAGTTCGGTCAGCACCGCGCCATCTGGGGCATTCGGGTCCAGCACCTTGGCCACCTCGTCCGGGTGGAGCACCGCGTCGCATAGCCCGCGGTCTTTGGCTTCTTCCGCCGTCAACAGGGCTTCGTCGATGAGCGCTCGCACCTTGTGTTCGTCCAGGCCCCGCCCTTCGACCAGAGCGGCGACCAGGTTCTCGTACAAGGTGTCCAAGTAGGCGCCCACCTGCTGGCGCTGCGCTTCACTCATGTCGGCGCGGACCGCGGGCTCAGCCATGGTCTTGAAGCGACCGCGAGCAATCACTTCGCGTTCAATGCCCACTTGTTCCAACAACCCAGCGAAATAGGGCGTGGTGGCGGCATATCCAGACGGTTCGGCAATGGCTTCGGTGCCAAGGAAGAGCTTGTCCCCGACGCTTGCGACGTAGAACGTCTTCGCAGAACCACCCCGTGGCAAATACACACACAACGGCTTGCCCGATGTTTTGAAGGCTTGCAGTGCTTCACGTAGCGACTCCGCCGTCGCAGTGCCGGCCTCCATCGAGTCGATAGTCACGAGCAGCCCAGCCACACGCTCGTCGGCCACTGCTAGCGATAGCGCACGCCGCAGTGCGTATAGCGACAACGGCGCTGTTCCCGGCTGAAAGCGGCGCCTCTTGCGCCCAAGCTCGACCACCGGCCCATCGATCTTGAGCCACACCCAGCCGCCTTTTGGAGCGGCGCGGCTGCGCCGGAGCGCCAATAGCGGAAATAGTAGTACCCGCAGCGTGTTGACGATCAGTGCAGCTAGGAAACGAATCACGGAGAGAGCATCGGGCCGCGCCCCTGAAAGCGCAATTCGTGAAGCGCGAAATCGACTCGCTACCCCAAATGTAGCCGCGTGCTGCCGATGCTAATGACCGCATCCCCCTTCTCGACGTCGTGCTCGTCAGTGGGGTTGAGATGGGTGGCATCCTCCCGACGGACACCGATCAGCAAATGCCCATCGCTGCGACAATCCTTCGCCAAAGCAGACAGCTTCTTGGGCTTACCATTGTAGACCGTGAGATAGATCTGCTGACCATGCAGGTTGCTGGTCAACTCCTCCACGACTTCCTGCACCCCCGGGTTGAGCAACTCGTGACTTAGGAAATGCGCCGCGAAACGCGAAGTGCAGACGATACGGTCGCAGCCCGCTTTGCGTAGTAGCTCCTGGGTCGTGTAGTCCACGCACTCCACGACCGTGTAGACCTCGTGGGATCGCGCCTCCACGGCCAACGTGATCGCCAGCGTTAGGTCGTCCGAGTGGGGGTCTCCCGGCTTCTTCGACAGAACGACGACAAAGGCAGCGCTATCCAAGCTAGCCCGGGTCAAGGTCTCCTCGCGCGTGGGATTGCCTCGAACGAATGCGACGTCGCGCCTAACGAGCTCGGGAGGGATTTCAACCAGGTCTTCATCTACAAGGACAACGTCCCGCTTTCCGAAGTCCGGGTCGCCGTGGAGTTCGTCGAGCAAGCGTTCCAACTTGCCGAGCCCGGGGAAGTTGATGATGACGAGGTGATTGCTCAGCTTGTGGGCGCTCATTCCGTGAAGCTCCTTGGTCTTGGCTTGTACGAGCAAACTCGCGGCGATGGACAGCACGTATCCGAGCAGCCCAATGCCGAAAAACATGACCGGCACGGCCACCAGAAATCGTCCTCCGGAAGTCTGCGGGTAGAAATCTCCATATCCCACCGTCGTGATCGTGACGAAAGCGTACCAGAAGGCATCGTCCCACCCGAGATCCGGATTGACGGACAGTTCGAAGTACAAGAAGCCCGTGGTGCCATAGAGCAGCACGGCAACCATCAGCACCGCGATGCGCAGCGGCGCGGTCGGACTATTGACCACCCGCCGCCGGAAGAACCGGAAGAGGACCGACATCATTCCGCGGCTCGTTTTCCCCACTCCGTCAACAGACTCTCGGCGCGGCGGGTCGTGTCTGCATTCGCCCACAGTCCCTTGGCCTCAGCCCGAGCCTTGGACTGCACCTCCAAGTACATGGGCAGGGTCTGAAACGGATAGACGGGATAGACCAAGGCAAGCCCCTGGCTGACCAGGTACAGCCCGATGTCCTCTTCGCCAGCGATGAGGGTCGCGATAGTGCGCCCGTGGCGATCTTTGGGCGTCGAGTGCAACAAGACCCGTAAGGGGCGACCCGCCACGCGCTTCTCTAGGGCGGCAATCGCCTCGCGTCCGATCGCTGCGACCGGGTCCTTGTCTGGCGCCGGCTCGAAGCTCTTGATCCCCAGCAGGCGGACTACGAGCTGCTCGCCATCAGTGGTGCGCACGACCAGGGTGTCGCCGTCTGTGGCGCGGTGCAGCTGCACCATGTCGCCCGTAGCCAGATCGCCACCACGGGTCTGTGCCGCTCGCCGGCGATCCTCTGCCAACGTGCCGAAGATCGCAGACGCACAGAAAAGCGCCACGATGATCAACCAAAAGACTTTTGTCCCCCGATCCACGCACCGGACCCTAGCAAAAGTGGTCGACTGCCCCCCACACAAACCACCCAACCAAGAACCAAAAAACCGGAAACGAACTTCCGGCGCGCCCAGACCCAAAAGCCAGACCCAAACCAAATGCGGACAGACTAAGCACGCAAGCGCGCGTCCTGGCGCCACGTAGAATCGGTGCTATATTTGGAATATGGGCCGGGAGTTTATTTCCAGCGCGGCGCTCGCGTTTTTGCTCGCCACTGGGTGCGGCGGCAGCGGCGCCATCCAGCCCGCTGCGCCGCCGCCGCGGTTCTCCCCGCCAAGCACGGAAGTCGAGACGGACCGGCCCCCCACGGACGCTCCGCCCAAGCTGATTGCACCGCCTCCGGCCTACGGCAACCGCGTCGTCATGGCGCGCGCCAGGTCCAGATCCAGCGCCCAGTAGCCAAAAGCCCGCAGTTCTGCGGGTTCCGCGGTGTACGGAAAGGTCGCAGCTGCTGACGCAACGTCACGCCTGCGGATCGCCAGCGTCCTGATATACTGCCGGAGGAACTTGATGACGGCTGTGGAAGCTGGATTTGCTGGTGCTTTCGAAGTGCGCCCAGGCGCGCGCCTCGGTCGGTACGAAGTGCTACTCGGAATCGCCGAAGGCGGCATGGCACGGGTGTGGGCCGCGAAGCAGCACGGGCAACGTGGCTTCTCCAAAGTCGTCGCCATCAAAACGATTCTGCCGGCGCTGGCGAGCGACCCCGACTTTGAAGCGATGTTCCTGGATGAAGCGCGCGTCGCCGCTGGCGTGCACCACCCGAACGTCTGCGAGATCTTCGATTTGGGAGAAGAGCACGGCGTGCTCTATCTCGCCATGGAGTGGATCAACGGCGAAAGTCTGGCGCGCATCTACAAACCCGCCCGGCAGGGGGGGCAACGCGGCGCCGCCGCAGCCCTCGACTTCCACGTGGCAGCCCGCATCATCGCAGACGCCGCCGCGGGGCTACATGCCGCCCACCAATTGAAGGGTGACGGTGGCGAACTCCTCAATCTTGTCCACCGCGACGTCTCGCCCCAGAACATCTTGATCAGCGTAAACGGCACCGTGAAAGTCACGGACTTTGGCGTGGCAAAGGCGCTGGGCAGCAGCCACGAAGCCACGGCGGCGGGTCAGATCAAGGGCAAGGCGGCGTACATGGCGCCGGAACAAGCGGGTGGCGGGAAACTGGACCGTCGTAGTGACGTATTCGCCCTCGGGATCTGCCTCTACGAGGTCACCACGGGCATCCGACCGTTCTCCGGGGAAAATCAGGTCGCTACGCTGCGGGCGCTACTTTCGGGGCAGTTTGCGCCTCCGCATCAAGTCGCGCCCGGCTACCCGCAGGAACTGGAAGCCATCGTGCTCAAGGCGATGAGCGTGGATCTGGATCAGCGCTACTCCACCGCAGACGAAATGCGGGTGGCCCTGGAGTCCTACCTGGCGCGTTCCGGCGCCATTGTGACGGAAACGCAAGTCGCGGCCCTGGTTCGGGAGCGGGTAGGCGAGACCATAGACGGGCGCGCGGAACTGATTCGAGAGCGCACACGCAGCAGCACCCAAACGAGCGACACGCCCTTTCATTCCGTTTCGGATGCCTCCAGTTCCAAGATATCGAATCCAAGCGCGAGTGCGATCCGCACCGTGCAGCCGACCACCTCTCCCAGCGGAGTGAGCGCGCCGACTCCGACACCCTACGGCTACCCGCCACAACAGATGCTCGCGCCGGACCAGGACACGACCGCGCGGACCGCATTGGTGGGCATTGGCATTGGTGTGGTCATGTTCCTCGTGGCCGGCGCGGGGATCTTCTTGCTGCGATCACGCACCGCGGAAACCGCACCTCCGCCGCCGGCAGTGGTTGCGCCCACGGCAACTGCCGCGACCCAGCCGGCTCAGCCGCCTGCCAACGAGCAACCACCGCCCCGGAGCGCGAAGATTGCCATTCGTCTGGTGAGTCCCAAGTCCGGCGTCAGCCTGGAGCTAGACGGCAAGAAACTCGACGACGCTGAACCAAAACTGCAGCGTCCGGCAGCCGGCCAGAGTGCGCTGCTAAAGGTCAGCGCCGCGGGCTATCACACGGACACGCTACGGCTAGACGGCGACACGCCGGACGTGCTCGAGGTGATGCTGGCAAAGCTCGACGAGCCGGCTCCGGAAAAGCGCGAGGAGCAGAAGCCCGCGGCGGACAAGCCCGCTGGGCCGACCCCTCTGGAGACGAAGCCCAGCAAGCCCAAGAAACCTCAGAAGGTCGACATTCCCGACAATCCGTTTTGAGGGCGCTTGCTTGCTGCGCACGTCTTTGCGGACCCGGAGTCGATCGTGCCAAGATCTGGGGCACGGCGCGCCCCGCCGAGCCTAGGACGACCCCCATGTTTCGACTGAAAACGCTTCTGATTCTTCGATCCTTGCCTTTGTGCGCGGCGCTGCTCACCACTGCGGCGCTTTCCACCTTCGTCGCGCGCTCTGCGCAAGCGGAAGACGACGAGACGACCAAGGAGGCGCGCCGCCTCTACAACGAAGCCCGCGAGGCCATGAGCGCCAAGAAGTACAAGGAAGCGGCACTCAATTTCGAAGCTGCGAGCCGGCTGCGTCCGCACGCGGTCGCGCTGTACACCGCTGCACAGGCCTGGGAGCTTGCCGGCGAACCGGCACGGGCGGCCGACGCCTACGCGAAGGCGCTTGCCACCCCCAAACTCAACGACACCCAGGCGACTCGCTCACGCGAACGCTTGGCCGCGCTGGAAAAGGAGACCGGTGTCGTGGTTGCTTTGGGTCCCGAAACCACCCGGGTGCAACTAGACGACCAGATGGAAGCCGGTCTGCCGGCACGCCTGCACGGCAGTCCCGGCGCGCACGTCGTGACCATCTTCTTTGCTGACGGCAACTCCGAAACCCGCAACGTCACATTGGAAGCCGGAGGCAGCGTCGAGCTCGACACCACCAAGACCGCGACCCCCGACGAGAAGGCGCCGCCGAAGGAAGATAAGGTCGTCCCGCTCGCTGAACCCAAGACCAAAGCGGTGCGCGAGGAGCCTGAACCGAGCAGCGTCTGGAAGACCGTGGGCTTTGTTGCGACAGGAGCCGGGCTCGCGACCTTGGCCGGCGGCGCGGTGCTCGGCTTGGCCGCCAAGGACGCCGAAGACACGTACAAAGCGGCACCAACCCAAGAAACCCTGGACCACGCCAAAGGGCTCGAGTCGAACACCAACATCCTTTTCATCACCGGTGGAGTGCTGACCGCTGCCGGGATCGGTCTGGTGGTGTGGCAATCCATGTCCAAGAGTTCGAAACCTGCAGCGCAGGACGTCGCGTTGGTTATCAAGCCCGCGGGGCTATTCGCGGAAGGTTCGTTCTGATGCAGACACGTACTTGGGCAGCAATACTCGGGACGAGTGCAGTCTTCGGTCTGTTCGCGGCTTGCAGTCTTGATCTCGACGAAAGCCTGATCCCCTCCGAGGGCGGTGTGGGCGCTCAAGCAGGCGCAGCTGGCACAGGCGGCACGGGCGGCAACGGCACGGGCGCCAGCGGCGGCACGGGCGGCAAGATCGTCGACGCGGGTGGCTCCTGCGACGCGGACAAACAGTGCGAAACCGAAGGTGGTTGCATTGAAGGTCGCTGTGCGACCGGCACTTGCGTGTACGAGATCTGTCCGGTGACCACGGCGTGCACCGCACGCAGTTGCGACACCAATGCCAGCACTTGCTCTTCCCCGAGTTCCTTTGGTTTCAAAGCGCATACCGTGCCGCTGAACGACGAAGTCGGATGCAGTGGCATCGCCAGCCGCTGCGTCGCCGGGATGGACGACTACGTCTTCGTTGGCACCACCGCCGGGCTGCTGGCCTATCGCGTGCTGAGTCCCTCGGCACCGGAGTTGATCAATGTTCAGGCACCCCCGTTTGCCATCACCCGCATGATTGCCACGGAGCGGCGGCTAATCATCCTCGGTCCGACGGCTTCCAATAAACTCAGCATCGCTTGGATCGATCTACCCACGGACCCGCTAGCCACCGATCTGACGACCAGCACCGCCGCTGTGGACTTCACGGATACCTACAGCACGATGTACCCGGCCAATGCCGACGGCTTTTACCTGGTCCAAAACAACGCCGGCAACCTCTACCCCTCCGCGCTGCTTGCGCCTCCGCTGACCAATCAAACCGCGGTCACCCTGTTCCCAGCGGCCGGTCTGCCATCGGGTCAAGCCGTCGTTGCCAGCAGTGGCAAGCGTTTGGTCACGTACCGTACGGATACCTCCGGAAGCGTGCAAAAGCCGACCTTCGGCTTCGTTCAGGATGCCGGCACCAGCAACGCCCAAGGCTCGACGACCGAACAGAGCTTCGATTTCGACGCGCCGACCTCGCTGGGCGCCCATCAGTTCCACAGTGGCTACGAAGGGTCCCTGGTGTGGAGCACCAATCGCCTGAGCCAGGACGACGGCGGAGCGCTCCAATCTGACGCCGTGATGCTGTATTGGCCCTTGGTTGGCGACCTGACCACCTTCGACGACAAGGCGAGTGTGGTGGTGGCCAGCTACAACAAGGGCAGCCAAAACTCGGTACTGGCGGGCCAAACCGCGCTGATCAGCCCCAGCCTCGCCATCACCACCGCTGCCTATCCCCCGGACCCACAACAAACCTTGGTGCGCAGCGTGATCCGCAGCGGCACGTCCCTGGCACTCGGCAGCGAGACCCCACCCGTGCTGTCCTTTGGCATCACCCAAATCGGAGTCGCGGCCAGCCGGCGTTTCGGCTTCATCCTGACGCCCTCGAGTCAGACCCCCAGTCTGAAAACCACGCTACATATCTTCGCGCCTGGCTGCTGAGGCGTTCCAATCAGCGGGGCACGTTGCAGCCAGGATTGACCGCCTGGCACTGGTTGTTGTCGGTGCGGCACTCGATCCACTCGGGGTGCGGCGTCGTGGTGTCGTCCACCTTGGCGTAGACTGTTGCGCTTGGCGCTGCTGGGAGGGACAAGAAGATCTTCTCGGATTCCAGCGAGTACAGCGGCTTGGTTGTCACACCAGTGCCGAGCTGCGTATTCGGAGAGGCGTAGAAGCCAACCACGACGCCCGCAGGCAGCGCCGCTTCACCGATATTGGTCACCGTGGCCACAAGGCCGTATGGGCCACTACATTGCGGCGCGATGGAGACGATGGCGTCGGGCGCGGCGAACTCGCTGCCCGGTTGTTTGTTCTGGCGAAAATTATTGAGACCCTTGGTGGCGTAGTTCAGCGCTTCAATCGTCGGAATGGCGCCATCTTCGCCGACATTCGTTACATGATAGGCGTGCTCGTTCCACACGCGACGCGTGCGCACCCAATTGCCTGCGGCATCGCCGAAGATGCGGACGCCCGCCTGTTTGCTGTTGTCATCCGGACAAGTCTTGCCGTAAGCGTTGGAAACCGCGACAACATCCGCGTGCCCGTCGTTGTCTACGTCTGCCACGACAGGATTTTCGATCAGTGTGGCCGTGGTGTTGCAGGTCTCGAACAAGATGTTGCCGGTGGGACCGTCGTAGATGCGCAACTTCAGCTCGTCGGAATAGACCACTTCAGCGATACCATCACCGTTGAAGTCGAAAACGGTGCTCCCCGTTGAAGCGCTCGAGCAGTCCGTCGTTGGTTTCAACCAGAGGATGGTATTCACGCCGGTAACGGTGGGGTCGACCAGCTTCTTGCCGTCAAACACCACGTAGCCCACGCCACCTGCTAGGGCCACGTCCGGGACGCCGTCCCCGTTGAAGTCGGCAACCGTCGGCGGGCCACCGCCGTGGGTATTGCCCCACGTGCCGCTCGCGCAGGCCGAACTGGGAATCGAGCCATTGATGTCGATAGGGGCGCGCACCACGCTGAACTTCGACGCTGCGGCCGCGTCGTAGCGCCACACCGACAGTTCACGATTCAGGTTGTGCATCACCACCACTTCCGGTTTGCCGTCCGCGTTGAAGTCCGCCACGGCGGGCCACGGGCTCTTCCAGTCGGCGTCGTCGGGGAACTGCGACGTATTTGCCAAACCCGTGTCGACGAATAGCTGCCCCGAAGCATCAAAGCCCTGGGAGCCGGTGACGACGTCGAGCTTTCCGTCACCGTCGATGTCACTGACGATGAGCGACCCGGCCAAAGGAACCGAGTATGCATGCTCCAGGTTGCCCGTCGCACCGTCGAGGATCCCGCCCTCCACCACGACCTCGACGTCGCCATCCTGATCCAAATCGGCGATCGACGGCATGAAACACGGCATGACAGCGCTGGACCAGAGCGGCTTGCCGTCGCCGCCGATGGCGTGCACCTTGCCGTCTTGGCCGCAGCCCACGATCTCGTTACCTGGCTTGCCATCGAAGTTGCCACCGGCAAGGTGTTTGGTGGGGTTGAGCACACTCGGGTAGGTCCACTTGTCGACGACCGCGCCGCTGACCACGCTGATGGCGTGCAGGGCGCCGCCGCTTTCGTACGCGCCGTTGGAAAACGTTGAAAACACGATTTCCGGAATGTCGCGGTCGGTGATCTTGCCGTCGCAGTCGTCGTCATCCAGCTGCACGACGATGGGCGTCATCATCACGTCCGTGGCGAATGGCGAGGTGGTTTGCCCACCCCAGGAGTACTTCACGCTCGGCGAGAACACCGTGCTCGGGGGCGTGTAGCTGCAAGCCGTCAAGCACGTCGGCGGATCCCCTGGCTGCTGGCCGGTGGGACAAATCGGCGGTTTGGGCAAGCACTTGCCGGATTTTGGCGTGACGCCGCTCACGCAGGCGCTGCCATCGCCAGCGTCAGCCGAAGTCGGGTTGCCCAGGGAAAGCTCGCAGTACTCAGCGACGGCGCAGTCTTCGCTATCGGTGCACAATTTACCCGGTGTGGCGCATTTGCCGAAGGAGCAAAGCTGGCCGCTCGCGCAACAAGTCGCCCCGCATGCCAGCGCGGCGTCGCAGCAGGTTCCGCCGGCGCAAATGCCGCCGTCTTCGCATGCGGCTCCTGTCTGACAGGCACTATCGCCCCCAGCGTCCGTGATGATGCTGCCGCCCGTGCCGCCCGTCGCGCCGGACGCGCTCGAACCACCGCTGCCCGCGCTGGCATCGCTGGCGCCCGTGCCGCCACTTCCTCCCAGGGTGCTCCCACCACCGCCGTCGTCACCGCCGCAGCTCGTCGCTGCCCCGAAAGCTGCCACCGTGATCAGACTGGGCAAAACAACAATGGGGCGGCGCAGAAAGCGTAGAGCGAGCATGACACCACTATGCTCGGACAGCGCGGACGCGGCAAGGCTCGGAGGGCGCGGGCGCAGCAAGCGGCGGAAGCGAGCCCCTCAGGGACCGGCATCGCTCGGCTGAGCGCAGCCTGCGATGCAGCCGAGTAGGGCGCTGGTTCGGGTGTTATTGGGCACGGACGCGGCGTCCTGTTTCGTGACGAATGCCTGACACCAGCGGCGGCACAGCGCGTGGCGACAGTCGACCGCCACGCCGCATTCGCTCTGGGCTTTGCCCATCAAGCCGCTGCCGTAAGCGCGGGCAACGCGCAGGATCGCCGCGACACCGGCATCCGCGGGAGCTGACGGCGCCGTCACACTTGCGCTTTCGCGGGGAGGTTGCGCCGGCGCGGCTTGGGCGGCTGCGTCGGGCTTGTGATCCGTAGTTTGACGGTTCTCCCGACACCCGGCCGCCGCGCAAAGCGGCAGCAGAAAGCCGATCAGCGAATGCCAACCTCGATGCGTACCCATTCGACCCCGCCGCGATTGTCGTGCGCTGCAGCCCATATGCTGATCACGCCCATTTCTTTTGGCGCGCGGAACTCAGTAGAATAGTCGTCGTTCCAGCCCTTGGTAGCGTCGTTGATCAGCTTCACGTCGCTCTTCACGGAGCCGCGCTCCACATAGTAGCGCAGCCACATTTGCTCGGTAAAATCCCGACCGTAGGCAATCTTGCTGACTTCGTCGACTTCGGCACTGGCTGGGTCGATTCGCGGCGTCATGGTGATGCCGGGGCAACCGTCTGCCCCGTCGTCCGCACAGGCGTCCACACACGGATCCCCCGCTGCGCAGTCGACCGCCTTGGGCGGGGTCGTCAGACATGCGGTGCCGATGCAAGACGGAGTGATGTCTTTGCCGGCAAACGCGAACCCCGTGACGATCGGATTCTCGTTGCGAATACTGTCGTAGGCGTAGACCGCCGAGTAGCCGGCAACAAAATCGTCGGGACCCACGGCACGCCCCTCTGGGTCGAAGCACGCCAAGGGAAACGCGATCTGTCCGGGCGGCGCGGGCCCCAGCGCGCCAGCACAGGCAGCGAAGAAAACATACGCCAAGCCGTAGCGCGGCACCTTCGGATCCTGCGGCGGTGGTCGGGCGCTGACCACGTCCGCCGGCATCTGAAAAGTATGCGTGTCGCCAAAGCCCACGCTGACGCCGGGAGGTAACCCGAGCCCGCCACCGCCGCCGCTACCTCCAGCTGCTCCAAAGGCTTCGCCGCATAGGGCGAAAGAATCGCCGGGCGGATTGAAGCAACCTGTGAGCCACGCCACTTGGATGTTGCGTGGCGCTTTCGGCGAGCCATCGTGCCACAGCATGCTGACGTCGACGGACTCGCCCGGCTTTGCGTAGGGTAGAGACTTCTGTACGGCCAGCACGCGCAGGGAATTGACCTCGCTCGGCGGATCGAACTCCACACCGCAGGAAACGGAAGCCAGCGCCAGCATGACAGACAGTAGTCGGCGTGCCATCAGAACTCACCCCGCAACCCCACCGACGGAATGATCGGCAAGCCGGTTTGGAAGTTTTCTTGGCTGAAGTTGTAGTTGTACACCAGGGCCTCCACAGCCTGGTTGTTGTAGACGTTCTGAATGTCCAGGTAGGTGCTGAGACGCCAGTCTCGGAACTGCCAACGCTTGTCGACCCGCATGTCCATCTGATGGAACAGCGGAAGACGCCTGCTGAAGGGCTCGCCCTGAAGCTGGGTGTAGGAGCCGGAATCCGCCGCATAGAGCGCCGGCAGCGCGGGGGGGCCGAGGACGGGGGTGGTGAGCGGTCCCGACACGACGCGGAAGCGCGCTCCGAACTCCCAGCCGCGGCCCAATCGATAGCTGCCCAAGACGATCAAGTTGTGGGTCTGGTCGAACTGGAACAGATACTCCTCGTCGTCCGGGCTGTTCTTCCGCACGCTGCGAGAAAGCGTGTAGGCGAGCCAGCCAAAGAAGCGCGAGTCCGGCTTGTACTTGAGTAGCGTTTCGAGACCGACGGCACTGCCTTCGCCAGCGTTGTTGTAGTCGAAGCTGCCGGACGCACTCGGATCACGAGACACCAACTGGGTGAAGTCTTTGTAGAAGCCCTCGACGGACAGCTCGATCTGACGCGAAAGCTCTTGCTCCACACCAACGGAGTAGTGGACGGCGCGATTAGAGCGGAGCCCCGGAGTGCCGAAGACCTCGTCGGTCTCTTGGAACTGAGGGGGCTGGTGAAACATGCCGACACCGCCCTTGACGGTCGTGCGCAGCCGGCGCCGACCGGCAAACGCCGTCTGGTCGTCGCCCTGGGTTGGAGAGATGACGTCGTAGCGCGCGTTGATGCGCGGGCTAAAGTCCGCATGACCCGAGTCGCGCGCGTAGTCGACGCGAAAACCTGGAACGATGCGCAATCGCTTCGTGGGTGTGACTTCACCTTCGAGGTACCAGGCCGGCCGGAACAACGTGAGCTTGCTGCGCGTTTCGAGGGGCGGGCGGGTGGCAAAGGGCCCGGGATCGGGCTCGCCCGGACGGGGCGGCGCAGGCGCACGCACCTCGACCTCTGCCGGGGCCAGCAAGAAGTCCATGCCCGCGTTGAGCTTGAATCCGCGGGTGAGCTTGAAGCCGAGCTCGCTACGGGTAGTGAGGGGATACACGTCCAGGTTGAACAAGAAGTTGCCGATGGAAAAGCGGATCAGCTGGGAACCGCCGCTGACCATTGCGCTGGCGTCCACGTCTTTCGATAGCGGGCCCTCGTAGACCGCTTGCACCCGGTGAAAGCCCGTGCGGAAGGTCAGATTGCCACCCAGCGCAGGATCGCTGGCAGAGGGATCGTTGATGATGATCTCCAAGCGATCGTCAGAGCCGAAGGCGCGCAGCGAGAGTCGCGTGTTTTTCGCAGGGGAATAGTCCGCAATGGCCTGGTAGTCCCAGTACACCGGCGCGCTCGTCACGCCGGCTCCGGCTTCTTCGAGCACCGGCGTGATCCAAGCGTCGATCCAGCTCCGTCGACCGGCCAGAGCGAAGCTCCAGTCGTCCAGAGGCCCGATCGGTCCCTGCAACATGGCCCGGGCATCGATCAGATCGACTTGCGCCATGGCGTGATAGCAGCCAGTTTCTTTGCTGGGCTTGCCGTAGGGTTTCGAGCAACTCGTGTCGGGTTTGCGCAGGCCGACATCGACAATGCCGCCCATGACGCGACCGTAACGAGCGCTGAAGTTCCCGGGGTAGAAGTCGATGCGGTCGAGCAGCTCCGTGGGAACGACGCTGGAAAGGCCGCCGAAGTGGTAGATCAGCGGAACGTTGCTGCCATCCACGAAGGTCTGCGTGTCTTGAGGCGACGAACCCCGCACAATCAGCAGGCCCGCCAACCCGGGAGGGCGCGCGACGCCAGGCAAGCTTTGAATGGAACGCAGTGCGTCGCCACTCGTCCCCGGAATGCGGTTGATCTCTCGACGTTCGATCGTGCGTCGGGTGACCTCACGGGGAGGGCGTTCGCCCTGCACTACGACTTCTAGGGTGCCCTCGGCGACCTCCGCGGCCAGCCGGTACGTCACCTCCGTGACCTCTCCGGCGATGACCTCTTCGGTAGCTTCTCGCGTCTGAAACCCAGCCGACACCGCCCGCACGCGATAGGAACCTGGCGCGAGGCCATCGAGTTGCCATTTGCCGTTTTCGTCCGTGTAGATCCGGGACTCTTTGGCGTCGGGACCCACTACGACGACTTCCGCGCCCGCCAGCGGTGCGTTGGTTTCCGCTAGCCGCAAGGTACCGCCCAGGTTGCCGACTTTCGGCGTGGCTTTGGGAACCTTCGAGGGCGGCGCTTCTTTGAGCGTGAAAGAGTACTTGTAGAGGATGCGGGCCGCGACGGGCTTGCCATCGCGCGTTGCGGGTTCGAATTCGAAATTGAGCGCCGCTTCCTTGGCGGCTTCGTCAAAGCCATGACCCGCTTTTTCGACGACTTCCGCGTTCGTGACCTTGCCCGTCGCGTCAATCATCAAGGACAGCACGACGTCGCCTTGGATCCCGGAGTCCCGAGCCGCCGGCGGATAGGGTGCGTCCACGAAGCGTTTCAGCTTCGGCATGACGATCACGGGCTTGGGCGCCGCTTCGGCCTCTTCCGGCGGACGAGCCACAGCGCCTGCACCGCCTCGGGGCACGGCACCGGAACCGCGGTCACCTGGATCAGGCTCCTCGTCCTGGGCGAAGATCGGTGACGACCAACACACGGTCCCAAAAAGGGCGACGATCATCCGCAAGCGACGCATCGGGTGCCGAAGAACTAGTACTTGCGGGCCGAATCCGCAATCACTGCGCGCGGCGTTGCCGGGAAAAGCTGGGGCTTAACCCGCTTGTGCCCCTAAGGAGCGCGTCGCCGCTTCTGCGAGGCCGTCTTCGGCAGCGTGGGATCTGCGGGACTACGCCGCGCGCACGGTGGGCAGGACTTCCGGCGGACGACCCAGTGTCGACAGCAGCTTGCCGCAGCGGACGGAAACGCGCCCCCGTTTCAGCGGGCCCTCCGCGCTCGGGTCCGCGTCAAACGCCGAGCGCAATCGCAGGTACGACTCCAGGTACACAACTTCACGGCCGAGCCCCCCACCGCGGTGTGCCCGGGAGGCGATGTCGACACATTCGCAAAGGCGACTGCCAACACTTTGCAAGACTCGCGCGGTCTCGACCCAGGTCGCGCCTGCGTGTACGGACCGGGCTGCCAGGTGACGCAATCCAAGCTGGCGTTTTCGTTCGGTATCCATCAAGTCCAGGCGGTCCTCGATCAGCAAGGCGCGGCCTTCCTCTTCGTCCGGACCTCCAGCGGAGCCGACACGGAACAGTCCGATCTCTTCTGAACGTGCATGGTGCCGCGGGAGGGCATGCCCAAGCACTTCGTGCATTGCGACTCGTTTGGCGGCGCGCTCCGTCAGTTGCATCCCTGCGCGCACCACGATCACGCCGTCTCCCGTAGCGGCAACGCTGGTCAGATCCGGATTGGTCAGCACCCTGAAGCCGATGCGCGCTTCACCCACCGCCCGCCGCATGGCGCACAGCAAGCTCAGCGGCTGTGCTGCGTCCGCACTTGAGTAGCGCTGCAGCTTCGCGTCCTCCAACGCCGGCAGTCTTGCCCAACGCTCCGCGAGTTCCCGGGCCGCGTCGACTTCAACGCCGCGACTCGCTCCGAATCGACTGAGTGCGTGCTTGCGAACTTGCGGCGTGCCCACCGCGGCCGCAATGG
This sequence comes from uncultured Polyangiaceae bacterium, assembly GCA_965369205.1. Taxonomy (GTDB): domain Bacteria; phylum Myxococcota_A; class Polyangia; order Polyangiales; family Polyangiaceae; genus JACKEA01. Next base: position 36,443 of record CBDUPW010000008.1, read on the forward strand.
CTGCCTCGAGGTGCAATTCGTAGGCCCTCTGAGCGTAGAGCACTCCCCACACTCCGCCCTGCTCTGCCCCCGCTGCAACCGCGCCCAGGCCCAAACAAAGCTCCTGGACTGCGCCGCTCGGCGCATAGCTGAAGCGCGGCTCACGCGCTGCGCCCCGACGCAGTCCTGCCACCAGACGCGCACGCTCCTCGGCATAGTTCAAGGGCCGGCAACGCTCTAGTAGCGCGATGCGGCGTTCCGCGCGTGCAAGGAGCAATTCGAGATCACGCCGCAGCATCAGAGTTTATTCGCAGCAATGTTCGCCAGCTCGCTCCGTTCCCCCTTGGAAAGCAACATGTGCCCGATCAACGCTTCGCCGCGCAGGCGATCCACCGCAACGGTGAGCCCGTTCGTGGAGCTGTCCACGTACGGGTTGTCGATTTGGAAGGGGTCACCCGTGAGCACGATCTTCGTGCCTTCGCCGCAGCGTGTCACGACCGTCTTGACTTCGTGCGGCGTTAGGTTCTGCGCTTCGTCCACGATGACGTACTGCTGGGGCAGGCTGCGCCCGCGGATGTAGGTGAGCGGTTCGACCTGCACCTGCCCGCTTTCGAAAAGCTCTTCGAAACCACGAATGCCGCGACGCTTGCCGCCGCCAGCCACCAGCAGAAACTGAAGGTTGTCGAAGATGGGCTGCATCCACGGATTGAGTTTCTCTTCAACGTCCCCAGGCAAGTAGCCTAAGTCCCGCCCCATAGGCATCACAGGCCGACTGACCAGTAGCCGCGCGTAAGTCCCATCCTCGGCGGTCCGCTTGAGACCGGCGGCGAGGGCGAGCAGTGTCTTCCCGGTGCCGGCTTTGCCGACCATCGTCACCAGCCGCACCGAATCATCCAGCAACAAGTCGAGGGCGAAACTCTGTTCTTTATTGCGTGGGCGAATGCCCATGATGCCATCCCGTGGCGTGCGCAACGCCCGAACTTCGCTCTTCTCGGCGTGAAACCTACCTAGGCCGGTGCGCGGCCGCGCGCTGTCGTCACGCAGCACGATGCAGGCGTTTGCGTACAGGGATCCATCGTGGCGGGGCAGCGCGCCGGCGTCGAAAAACGCGTCTAGCTCCGCCGATGTCACGGGCAGTTCGACTACGCCAGTGTCGAGGTGGTCGACATCAACGGCTTGGTTTTCGTAGGACTCGGTTCGAAGCCCGAAGGCATCCGCTCGAATACGTAGGTTGACGTCCATCGTCACGAAGATGGTCGGCGTCGCCGGATCCGCGTCTCGCAAATCGAGGGCGCACTGCATGATGGCGTGGTCCCCGGAATCCGGCTGCAGCGCAATGGGGAGCTCCGGGCGATGATCGGGCACGTAGACCCGCAACATTCCGCCATCGTCGAGCTTGACACCTTCGGATAGCGACCCCCCACGTTCACGCAATGCGTCCAGCAAGCGCGAAACAGTACGTGCATTGCGGCCGCGCTCGGCGTTGTCCCGTTTGAATTGATCGATCTCCTCTAAGATGTAGATAGGGAGAATGAGATCGTTGTCCTCGAACTTGAAGATTGCATAGGGATCGTGCAGCAGAATGTTCGTGTCGAGGACGTAGGTTTTCTTCATGTCGTCTCGAAGTTAATCGGGTTTGGGCGCCGAGTGTGCGCACCTCGGCCCGGGCTCTGCAACGATTACGAGCAGCCTCCAAGGAACCCCGGCGGGGCCGGTTGCGTGCTTTCTACGCCCATTGCGCCGGGGATTCTCCAACGAATTCGGGAGTTTTGTCCCCAAGTCGCTCGCAAGCCTGGACTCGATGCGCGTGTTTCGGTTTTGTCTCGCCATGAAGCACACTTCGCTCGTGGCGCTGTCCGCGCTCATCGCCGTTGGCTGCTCGCGCACTGCGCCCGATACACAGTGGCCCCCGGAAGGCCCCGGGAAGTTGCCGTACATCCCGCTGCCGGCGGAGGACGACATCTTCGGTGACTCCGAGGAACCCGAGGTGGACGCGCCGAATGCAACGGACCACCCGGCGGCCATCGACGCGGAATTGCCTACGCCACCCAAGGCGACGCTCTCCCGTGCGGCAACCTGCGCCGACAAGAAATGTGAGCTGAAGGGCTTCGTAGTAGCGCCAGCAAAGACAGCCCCCGAGAGCGATGCCAACTCCCCGGCTGCAGTCTGGTCCCACGCCATCGCCAAAGACTCGGTGGTGATCATCCCGCGGCACCACGAGCTGGAGTGTTTCACTCTCGTGCTTGAGGGGAGCGTGTTGGTCAGTGGTGACGACGGCGGGCCGGCCCAGGCGCTTTCGGGTTGGGGCGTGGCGCGAGCACCGGGCTGCGGAGTGATGATCCGCGCTCGAGAGGGCGAAGCCAAGACGGTCATTGCCGTCGCAACGAACAAGGAAAGCCTCGAGACGTCCCTGGCCCGCGCAAAAGCCAAGCCCTGGGAGGTGCGCTGGAAGAAGCGCCCGTCCGCACTGCACAACTTCGCGCTGGACAAAGTGGACGACCACGCGTGGGGCGGCGGCGCTTTTCATGCGCGCATCGGCGTGGGCGGCGCAGAGCCGGCCCTCACCGCAAGCTTCGGCCTGCTTCGCGCGAGCAAAGACGGCTCCGTGGCGGAGCACGATCACCCGACCTGGGAACACATCGCGGTGCTCTCGGGCAGTGGCCGCATTCAGATCGGCGGGGCGAGCCAGCCCGTGGCACCCGGCGCGGTTTTTCACATCCCCAAGACGGTGAAACACGGGTTTACGACAGACGGCAAACAGCAGCTTCTCGCCGTGCAGCTCTACAGTCCATCGGGGCCGGAGCAGCGCTTCGTCAAGCTCGCGAAGGAAGCGGCCACGGCGGACAAGGCCAAATCGCCCTGAGTTTTCTGGGTCAGCCGGGGCGGGCAGCCTGCCCGGTGCCGGCTGGCGCACGGGTTTTTCCCAAGCCCGCCCAACTGGCCTAGGATTTCAGCGTGCAGCCCTTGACCCGATCGGCACTCATGCCGGCGGCGGTAGTCGCCTACGTCTGCTTCGCGGCGTTGCGCGGCCAATCGGGAACGTTGCCCACCCTGGCTCTGATTGCGTTGCCACTATTCGTCTTCTGGGCGTGGCGCCGCACGGAAGCTCCACGGGACGCCGAAGATCATACCGAACGCGCCGCGCGCTTGTCCCTCCGCGCCGTCGCTTGGGGGATCGCGATCTGGTTTGCCGCGCGTTCCGGTCCCGTCGGTCGGCCCAGTCTCGACGCCGCAGCAAACCTAGCAACGGGCACGGTCGTGGTCGCAGCTCTGATCGCTTTGGCTCGCATAGGAAGCCTGGGCGGCTTGCTCTCCGTGCCCGCGGCATCGCGTTCCCTGGACGCAGCTGCGTTCGCAGGTCTGTTGTGGGGCATCGCAACCGCATTGCCCGGGGCCCGCGCGCTGTTTGCGGAAAGCAGCGTCTTGCTCGACCCACTGGCTGTAGACTACGCGACCACGACTGCGGGCGCCGCCAGCTTGCTGGTCCTGGTGGCAGCCACTTGGCGCGTGAAGGTCCTGCGACGCAACGAACTGGGCGCGAGCGATCGCGCCGCGGGCGCATTCGCGCTTTGCCTCGCGGCGGTGGGCGCCGCCATTCCCGCGGCGTTCCTCGACGTCGCAGCCCCGGACCGCATCGTGCCGGCATTTGCCATCGGCGCCGCAGCTGCCTGTGCGTGGGCCGCGAGCGTGCGCGAGGCCAGCACGGTCACCATGGCGCTGCGGGCTACCCTAGCGGTGCTGATCTTGGGCGTGCCACTGATGCTGCTCGCTGGCTTCGTGGCGCGCAAAGCCCCCCAGCACGCAGGCGCCGTCGTGCTGTTCGCCTGCGCGGCGGCCATTTGCGTCGGTGTGGTTGCACGGCGGGTCGCGCGCCCGCTGGGTCCGGATCAATCTCGCTGGCTGGAAGCCGTGGCGGCGGCGAGCCGCGCTGCGCTGATTCCGGAGCCCGAGGCGGCTTTGTCCCAAGCGCTGTTTGCGTTGTCCAAGGCCAGCCCGAGCCCCAATGCGCGCCCAGAACTGTGGCGCACGAGCCCGCCCGCCGTTCTCAGTGTGGATATCGCCGGATATTTGCACGAAAAACCCGCCGAAGCGCCGGAGCGTCTCTATGCTCTGGCCCTTGAGGAGCCGGAGCGCACGCTGCGCGCCGAGGTGCTGCGCCAACTCGAAGTGCGTCGCCCAGAGGTCCGTCCCATCCTCGCCTGGCTCGAAACCCGCCACGCATCATCCGCCACGGTCGTCGTGGACGACGACGGCCCGCTGGGATTCATTCTGCTGCCCAAGACCAGCCGCGGCAGCCCGCTGAGCTTAGAGGAAGCGCGCGGCATTCGCCTGCTCACGGATCGCATCAGCTCGCTGCTCTCCATGTCATCGGCGCTGGCCAGATCCCGCGAGCGCGAGCTGCTCGCTACCGCACGCGCAGATGCAGCCGACGACGAAGTGCACCGTCTGGAGCACATCCTGAGTCTTGACGCAGGCCGACATCGCATGGCCGCCGAGCGCCTGGCGGCACGGGTGCGCACCACGGCGTTTTCCCCGGCCGCCCGCGACGCCCTCGAGCGACTCGAGCGCTTGGGCCGGTTGGGCGCAACCCTGTACCTGGAAACACCGCCGGGCTGCGATGCGACAGCGTGGGCGGCCCTGGCGCATCTGGCTGGACCGCGTTCGGGTGGCCCCTTTGTAATCGTCGATGCAACCCACGGGCGTGAACACGACGCCAAGCGTTGGGAAGATCCGAATGTGTCGCCCATCGCGCTTTCGGACGGCGGCACTTTGTTTATCTCGGACGTCTTTGCTCTGCCCGCGGCGGTACAAGCGGTATTGCAACGCGCCCTGGCGCGAGCCAGCACAGAGATCCTTCGCTCGAGCGTGCTTCCGCCAGCACTGATCGCCACCGGCACAGAATCCCTCGACGCCCTGATTGGCGCGGACAAGCTCGATCCAGCCTTGAGTCGATTCCTCTCTCAGGGCAGCTTGACGTTGCCGAGGCTGCTCGATCGGGGCGAAGATCTGCGCAGCCTGATCCTCGACACGTTGGCCCGCACCGGCCTGCGCCTGCGAGGCAACCCCTTGGGCGTGGACGGAGCGGCGCTGCGGTTGCTGCTGGAACACACCTGGCCCGGTAACGAAGCGGAGCTGAGCGAGGTCGTGGGGCGAGCCGCGAGTTTCGTCGTTGGCGATCAGCTGCGCGTACAAGACCTATTCGCGGCGGGCTTTCAACTCGTCGTCGACGAACAACCGTCGCACTCGCCGCTGCCCGCTATGGCCCGGCGGCGGGCACGTCCCCGGCGCGGCGGGCGCCGCTAATCTGCCAAGTCCTCGTAGAAGTGCTCCACGAGCTCCCGAGCCGGCGTGTGCTCGACTTGGGCGTTGGCACGGGTCAGTGCTTCTAGAGTGAGCTCGAGGTTCTCCGCTCGGACAATAGCGCGCCGCGCAAGGTTGCGGCCAACGGTCGTGCCGATCAGCGCCAAAGAGGCGCCGCTCCACGCGAAGGCGCAGCGCTTGCGGGCTGCGGTCTGCAGATCCGTCAGGGGGTTGGCGCGGAGGAACATGCCCAAGACGTCTTCATATCCGCGCCCATCGAAGCCCTCGGGGGCCATCTCGCCGATGCTCACCCGCTGCTGCTGGGTGCGCACACGGCGAACACCACGCCAGCGCAACAGCCGCGGCGGCGGTTCGATGCCACGGAAGGTCTCACTGCCCACCCACCAGCTGACCGTCGTATCGACGCGCCCCAGCGTCAGAATGCGCCCGAAGGTCGCGTAGCGCGAGAGCGCCTCACTCGCTCGCCTGGGTGCGCCCGCGTGCTGCACCTGCCCGCGCACCAGCTCTATGAGCTTTCTTGGTCGATCTTTGTCGAACCAACCGACCAAGCTCGGATTCGTCGTTTGCACCAAGTCGTTCAATGCGCACGTCAGCAGCCATTCCCCCTTCGACAAGTCGCCGATGGCGTCGACGCTGGCAAGTCGGCGTGCCGCACGAATGCGATGCGCGCGAACCGCATCCATGGCGCCCCCGGTCACCGCTAGGGATTCCGCACTCGCAAACTCGAGCGCTTGCACGGGCCCGATGGGTTCGAGGGGCCGCAGCGTGCCACCTTCAATCAGTGGCAATAGCACCTGCTCGGCGAGGGCCTGGGCACTGACGAGCGCCGCCAACTATGCCTCGACTCCCTTCAGCGGATTGAGACCGAGCTCATCGAGCCAGACCGTCGGCAGCTCTTCGGTGAACACGGCGTCGAGTTCCGTGACCTGGACTGGGGCCCAGCGTTGCCCCTCTAGGAGTGCGCGTTCTAGGGGCACGAAATGTCGCTCAGAAACCCGATAGGCGCTGCCATCCGGGCGGAAGAAGACCAGCTCGTCTTCGCCTAGGGACAGGCTTGAAGCGAGCACCGTGGGGTCAATTGCCGGCACCAACCGGGAGCCCAAGGGCACCAGAACTTGTGGGTGGTAGCGCCAAAACAGATGCCCCAGGGGAATGGCGCCGGCGCCGGCGCCGGAAAGCACGAAGGCGCCCACGTCCGTCAACGCCAGCCGCGTCTGTTTGAGTGTGTCGACGGGCAGGGCGTAGGCCAGGCGGCGCAACAGTTCCAGCTCGGCGCTCGGGATCAGCGCGGCGTCCACGCCCGCTGGCGCCGCGGGATCTGGCAGCAGGCGAATGGGCACGCGGACCGCATCCGGGCTTTTTGCCGGCTGGCCTTGGTGCACGCCGCGCTCCAAGTCCAGCTCGGCGCGTTCCAAGCTCGCAAGTTCGGCCATTGCCGGCACACGCTGCAGCTCCAAGGCCGGCTCGCCGCGACCACGAAAGAGCACCAGGCCTTCGGGCGCAAAAACCGGACACGCTTCGAGAGCTACGGGGTGGTGGTAGCCGTGCTCTACGGCGGCGCCAGGAGTCACCTGAATGAACGCAGCCATTCCCGGCGTATTGGCAAGCAACGGGCGGAGTCTGGGCGGCATCTCCTGGACGCGAAACAGGTAGCGACGCACGGGGTGTTCGTCAAAGCTCGTCTCCGGCGGCCACTCGGCAACGCCGACGGTTGCCTGGACGTTCGATCTTGCAAAATAGGACAGCAGCGCCGGCCCGAGCCCATGGTCGGCCAAGACCCAAAGCGCGGAAGTTGGCAGTAGATGCGAAGGATCCGCATGCGGCGCCAGGCGCAACAAGAGCGATCGCAGCTCCACGCTGCGTTCCAGCTCGTAGGCTTGCGAAAAGGTGGAGTGGTACAGGCACAGCGCGCTATCGCTGGCCGTGATTTCCGGGGCATCGAATCCAAACGGCGCGCTGGCATCCCGATACTGCACGAAATGACGACTGGTACCCGTAAAGGTGAACCCACCCGTCAGTCTGGCCACTTCGGCGACTCGGTCCATGCGGTCGCTCGAGCCCGCATCGAAGGACAACGCAACCTCGCGGGTGCCCAGCTTTGAGCGAACGATCTGGATCGACAGCGAGTCGGCCAAGCCACCCAGGGTCTGCTCCTCGGTGTAGACCGACAAGAAGGCCACCAAGCGATCGAGGGATGGCATCAGGACCAGGCCCCGGGACCCCAATGCCACGCCGCGGGCGTCCAAGCCCACGCCGGGAACCCGAATTCGCGTCTGGTGAACGGCAATGCGATCCAACATCTCAGGGCACGTTCACGCCTTCGGCGGATACCAAATGCTGTCGCACGACGTCGCAGACCCACTCTGCGCGGGGGGTCGCGATCGCGGCATGCCCGCCCCGTGAAGTGATCTCGTCCACAACAGGATCGAGTTCCTCATGCATGACGGATGTGAAGTACGAAATGTCGACGGTGGTACGCGCCGGGAGTTCGCCCACGGACGGCCCCGCCGCACTCCCACTGACCTTGAACATACGGCTCTGGCCGGGCTTGGGATTGTACGCAACAAACGCAGAGACGCGCCCCGGGTGTCCGGCACCGGGTTCGACGATCCCTCCGGCGAGCAACATCAGCTGACTCACGCGACCAGCATAGCGAGCTTTGGACTTCCTGGGGCGCTTTCGTTTTCGGCAGCGCCCAGCTGGCTTGGTGCGATCCCAAGCTCCGTGGTGCAAAAAGCACCTGCTGGGCTCGTGCATAGGTATTGGCCAGCCCCCGGCCGGTGTAACGTGCAATCTCATCGTGATTTCAGACTTCGAAAGTGGTCGCCGACTGGGGGGCAGATTCGTCATCGAGCGTGAGGTGGGGCGCGGCGGCGCGGGCGTGGTGTTTCGCGCCTACGACCAAGTCTCCCAGGGCCTAGTCGCACTCAAGGTGCTCCAAGCCGAGGCCGGTGACGTGCCCGAGGAAGAGGAACGGCTACGACGGGAAGGCGAGCTGCTAGCAGAGCTGAAGCACCCAGGCATCGTGCGCATGGTGGCATCCGGCGTGCTGGACGAAACGGGCCACCCTTACGTTGCCATGGAGTGGCTCGAAGGCGAGGACGTGAGCGCGCGCCAACGGCGCTCCCCCCTCAGCTTGCGCCAATCCGTGGAGCTTGTCGCGAGCGTGTCGGATGCTTTGGTGGCCGCACACGATCTGGGTGTAGTGCACCGAGACATCAAACCCGGGAACATCTTCTTATGCGAAGGGGATGCCGCGCCGAACGCAACCCTAGCTGGCACGCCGAAGCTGGTGGACTTCGGCGTGGCTGCCAAGTCGGACGTCATGATCAGTCGCTTGGGCGACGTCGTGGGCACTCCGGCGTATATGGCACCTGAGCAAGCACGCGGCGACGCGCCGATCGATGTGCGCTGCGACGTATACTCGTTGGGCGCGACGCTTTTCGAGTTGCTCACCGGCCGACCACCGCACGTCGGGCCCACGAAGATCGCAACCTTGGCGCGCTTGGTCACGACTCCGGCCCCGCGGCTTTCGGAACTACGCCGGGACGTGGCGCCGGGGTTGGACGACCTGGTTCATCGCATGTTGGCAACCGAGCCGGATCAACGTCCCAGCGACATGCGTGAGGTCAGCGCGCTGTTGCGGCAAGCACTTCGCGAAGCCTCCAACGCGCCGCCCAGAGTGATGACGCCCAGCGAGCCCGTGATGAGTTCCCGCCTCGGCTCGAGCGCATCACGCTTGGTGACCAGCATCGTCGCGCTTCGCTTCGAGAATGGGTCCGCCCGAGATCGCGCCCTGGATCACCTGAAAGAACGCGGCGCGGACGCCGTGCCCCTCGGCCCCGAAGCGCTTGTGGCCCACTTGGGGGCGCAGCGGGCCACCGGGATGGAAGCCGTGGCCGGGTTGGATCTTGGACGACGCCTCGCCCGAGCCGGCGCGCAAGTGGGGATCGCCAGTGGACGCGCGCGGATGAGCTTGACCAGCCGGACGGGCGCCGCACACCCAGTGGGGGAAGTCGTCGACCGCGCCTCAGCCCTCGCGAGAGAAGCGGCACCCGGGGTCGTGTTGGCCGACGTCACGACGAGCGAGCTGGGTCGAGGTCGCTACGAGTTCAAGACCCGCGACGACGGGGCTGCGGTCGTCGGCGAACAGGTGCGTGGCCAGCGTGCCGATCGGGTGGGAGGCGCGCCTTTCGTTGGGCGCGAAGCCGAACTCGCCCAGGTCGTCAACGCCTTCGAACGCGTGTGCTCGGACGCCACGCCGGTGCTCGTCAGCATCACGGGCCCACCTGGCATCGGCAAGACGCGCCTGCGCCGCGAAGTGATCGCGCGGCTGGCCGCGGGCAAACAGGCGCCCCTGGTGATCGTGCAACGCAGCGAAGCCTACGGACGAGGGCACGCGCTCGGTGCAGCCGCTGACATCCTGCGCGCCATCATCAGCTTGCCCAAAGGCGCGACGTCCCGCGAGGCCGAACAAGCCATCGTCTCACGTCTGGGGCCTTCGACCGTAAGCAACCTAACCACGAAGAACCGCGAGATCCTTGCCCGACTGCTGGCAAACGAGCAGTTGCCTGAGGGGCTCGACCCGCGCGGCGCCCGCGACGTGCTGTGGTTGGCGATGACGGATCTGGTGGCGCAAGTGACCGCGGGGCAACCCACGATCATCGCCACCGAAGACTTGCAGTGGGCGGATCCGGAAAGCATCGGATGGCTAGACCATCTACTGGGGCGAACCAATCTGCGCCCGCTCATGGTCATGGCCTTGGTGCGGCCGAACTTTTGGAGCGAGCACGGGGAGCGTTTCAGCGGTCGCGATCACGTCAACCTAGAACTGCGACCGGTTTCTTTGAAAGCAGTGCGCACCATTGTGCGAGCCGTATTGGGCGACGCTGCCAACGACGAGTCTGTGGAGCGCATCGCGGAGCAAGCGGGCGGACTCCCGCTGTTTGCAGAAGAGCTGGCGCGCGTAACAGCGGGGGGACGCGGTTCACTTCAAGCACCCACCATCGAGTCGGTCATCCAAGCGAGTCTGGACAATCTCGACGAGGAATGCCGGGACGCGCTCGGCAGGTTGTCCGTATTCGGGCTGAGCGTGTGGGACACCGGGCTCGAGGCATTGGGACTGTCGAGCGCGGAAGGCCTAATGAAAGAGCTCTCTGCCGCCGAGGTGTTGGTGGAGCAGAACGTCTCGCGCTTTCCGGGAGCTCGGGAGTGGCTCTTCAAGCACGCGTTGGTTCGCGAAGTAGCGTACAAGTCGCTGGGCGAACGTGAACGCAAAGAGCTGCACGTGCTCGCGGCGCGCTTTCTGGCTTCCATGGGTGAAGATGCCGCCACCGTGGCTGGGCATTTCGACATGGGGAACTGCCCTTCCGAAGCTGCGGAACACTGGTCACGGGCGGCCCAACGTTCCCTGGCCGCCAATGCGCTTTCCGATGCTCTGAGCATGGCGGAGCGCGCGTTGCTGCACTCCGGGGACAAGACCACGGCGTTCCAACGCGCCGCCTACTTGGACGAAGCGTACAGCCGCCTCGATCCCCGCGCTGCCGATCGCGAAACGGCTGTGTCGGCACTGGAGGACAACGTCTACGACGAAAGCAGCGAGGTACGCGCCCGTGGAGCGCGCGCACGATTCGATGATGCTCGAGGCACCGGCCACGATATCAGTGAACGATTGGCTGAGACTCGAGACCGCGCTGCAGCCCTGGGCTTGCGGGAGGAAGAAGCTCGCTGCTCCGCCGCCCTCGCTGCCCGACTCGCCTTCGCGGGAGCATTCGCCGAAGCCGAAGCCGAAGCCGCACGCCTGCTCAAACTGGCGAAAGAACACGACGAAGCGTCCGCGGCGGTGGACGGCTGGCAGACTCTGGCCATCGTGCGCCAAACCCGCGGGGAACTGACCGCCGCCCTCGATGCACGCAGAAACGCTGTCGCGGCCGCTCGAGACGCAGGACTCAAGGAACGCGAGGCCATGCTGATGACAAATCTGGGCTTTGCCTTGACGACCATCGGCGCACGTCAGGAAGCACGTGGCGCCCTCAGCACTGGCCTGTCGGTCGCAGACGCCATCGGGAGCTCCGGTGCATCCCGCCACGCGCAGATGAATTTGCTGGGCTGGACGGCCACCTTCGGCACCGAAAAAGTGTTGGATGCACACCTATCCGAACCCCGCGCGGACGCCGACGCAGCTGCCACGGGCTACTGGGCCGCGCCGGATCGCGCCAATCTAGGCGTGCTCTTTTATCGCGGGTGCGAACACTTGCGCACGCGGTCCGTCGCGGCGTCCCAGAAGGCGCGCGCCTTGCTCGCCACAGCGGCGGAGGGCTATCGCGCAACGCAGAACCGTGACGTATTGGCGGTGGCGCTCGGCATGTGGTCCGAAGCCGAACGGCGGACGGGCAATGCCGCTCGCGCGCTGGACCTTGCCAAAGAAGCCGCCGCATTGCTTGAAGCGGGCGCACCCAGCCTGCTCAACGAGTCGCCCGTCTACGTCGCATTACACGACGCGCTGATGGAGCTGGACGACGAAGCCGGAGCAAAAGACGCCATCGTGCGCGGCTTGGTGCCCCTGGAGCGACGCCTAGAGGGACTCGTGGGAACCCAGTATGCACGATTGTTCCTGACTGAGCTTCCCTACAACGCCGCGCTCTTGGCCCTTGCGGAACAGTATGGCTCCGTGCCGGAGCGCATCCAGCGCCCCCTCGAAAGCTGAGCCGACAGCCCCTTGCGTTTCCAGCCTGCCGGTCGTAACGCCATGGGATGCGTAAGCCCACGTTCGTTCTGCTCTTGATCCCAGCCTTTGCCATTGCCTGCTCTTCGGACGACGACGCTTCCCTGGGGAGCGGCGGTAGCGCCGGCTTTGGAGCGTCAACGGGCAGCGGCGGATTCGTCACCACTGGCGGCTCGACATCGACGGGCGGCACCGGCGCAACGGGCGGTAGCGGCGGTGCGAGCAGTGGCGGCGCGAGCGGCGCCTCAGGAGCGTCCGGTGCAGGTGGCGCCAGCGGAGCCTCAGGCGCTTCAGGGGCGGGCGGCGCCTCAGGAGCGTCCGGTGCAGGCGGCGCCGCAACCGGCGGAACAGGCGGCGCCGCAACCGGCGGAACAGGCGGCACCGCAACTGGCGGCACAGGCGGCACCGCAACTGGCGGCACAGGCGGCACCGCAACTGGCGGCACGGGCGGCACCGCAACCGGCGGCACGGGCGGCACCGCAACCGGCGGAACAGGCGGCACCGCAACAGGCGGAACAGGCGGCACCGCAACAGGCGGAACAGGCGGCGCCGCAACCGGCGGCACAGGCGGCACAGGCGGCTGTAGCGCGAGCGCTCACATTGTGATCAACGAACTCGTGCCCAACCCGCCAAGCAGCGACAACGGCAAAGAGTGGTTGGAACTCTACAACCCAACGTGTAGCGCCGTGTCCATCGCCGGCTGGGTGATCGAGTCGGCCACGTCGACCTTCGGGCCCACCTTCACGCTGCCGAACGGCGCCAGTATTCCGTCACTCGGCTACGTCGTCATCGGTGGCGCGGACGTCACCTTCGCTGACTTCAAGAAAGCCACCGCACTAAATATGGGCAGCGCCAGTGGGAGCGCGGACGCGGTGCGCTTGGTCAACGCCCAGAGCGCCGTGATCGACACGGTGATCTACGGCAGCCCCAACTCCGACGCCTTCAAGGACGACACGGGCGCGGTCGCAACGTCCCTCGCTCCGACGCCCACCTCGAGCCAAGCCCTGGCGCGCATCCCGAACGGCAGCGACACCGATCAATGTGGCGCGGACTTCATCGCGACCCACAACCTCACGCCCAAGGCAGTGAACGCGCCCTAACCCGCCGCGCCTCTCGGGAGCCGCGGCTGCGGGCAGTCCCGGCAGCTGCCCTCGGCAATGTTATCACTGATAACATTGCTCCCGGCCCGGCTTGCCTAGCTCTTCAGATAGCGCCCGATGCGGGCGCATGCTTCCTCGATGCGCGGCGGATCCTCAATCAGCGCGAAGCGCACAAAACCCTCGCCGCCATCCCCAAACCCGGTACCCGGTGCCAACGCAACGTGCGCGTTTTCGATCAGCTGACACGTCGCTTTCAGCGACGACAGCTGCGCGAGCTTCGGAGGGAGCTGGGTCCAGACGAACATCGTGCCGCTGGGTTCCGGCACGTCCCCCCATCCCGCCTTGCGCAGGCCCAGCACGAGGGCGGTCGCCCGAGAGCGATACAGTTCCCGGATCTCGTCCACGATCCCGTCGCCGTTTTCCAGCGCCCACGCCGCGGCGTATTGCAGCGGCATGAAGGTGCCGTAGTCCATGTAGGTCTTGATGTGCGCCAGGGCGCCCACCATGCGCGGATTGCCCACCATGAACGCGATCCGCCAACCGGGCATGTTGTAGCTCTTCGACATGCTGAAGACTTCGACGGCAAAGCTTCGCACCACCTCAGCGTCGAGGCCGCATTCGAAGATGCTCGGGGCGTGACGGGTGTTGAAGTCCAGGTCGGCGTAGGCAAGATCGTGTAGCAAGAACGCCCCGGCGTCTTTGACGACGACAGCAAGATCCTTCAGTGCAGCATTTTCGATGACTTGGCCGGTGGGGTTTTGCGGGTAGTTCGCGATCACCAGCTTGGTGCGACCTCCGGCCGAATGCACGCGCTGGATCGCGTCCGCCACAGCCTTGGCTGGTTCCACATCCGCACGTGCGGCGTAGCTGGTCACTTCGGCGCCGGCGATCAGCGGAGCCCCCTTGTGGATCGGGTAGCACGGATCGGGGGCCACAACGTGATCGCCACGATCGAGCATGGCCAAACAGAGATGGCTGATGCCCTCTTTGGCGCCCATGGTCACGATGGTCTCGCTGTCCGGATCGAAACTCACGTGATGGCGCCGTTGGTACCAGGCGCAGATCGCCTGACGCAGCGCCGGTAAGCCGCGACCGGGGTGGTAGCGGTGATTCTTGCCGATGTCCGCGGCAGCGTGCAGCTGCGCCACGATCGCGGGAGGGGTCGCTCGGTCAGGATTGCCCAGACCCAAGTCGATCAGCTGCGCGCCTGCGGCGACCGCGCGCGCTTTGACGGCGTCCGTCGCCACGAACGCATACACAGGAAGGGCTTCTGCCCGGGGAAATGGCCAGGTTTTGTCAGTCACGGGCAGGGCTTGTAACACGCCAGGGACGCCAGCCACCAGCGGCGGATTGCGCCCGCTACCAGCGGCGGGCGCGCCCGGAGCGGTGCTCGGCCAAAACGGCTTGGTCCTGCTCCTTCTTGATCAACACACTGCCGAAGGGCAGCTCACTCCGAATACGGTCCTCTCCCACGCCGGCCTTCGCCAGCACGGCGATCCAGTCGATCAACTCGCTGGTACTCGGCTTTTTTCGAAGCCGGGGCACGCCGCGCACGTCGAAGAACGCTCCGATGGCTTGATCGACGATGGCGTCGTCGGCGTCGGGGTGGTGCACGCGCACGATCCGTTTCATCAGATCCGGATCGGGAAAGTCGATGAAGTGAAACACGCATCGGCGCAAGAACGCGTCCGGGAGTTCCTTTTCGTTGTTGCTGGTGATGATCACGATGGGGCGATGGCGCGCCACGATCTCTTCGCGCGTCTCCGAAACGTAGAAACGCATGCGATCTAGCTCGTGCAACAGGTCGTTCGGGAACTCCAAATCCGCCTTGTCGACCTCGTCGATCAATAGCACCACGCGCTGTTCCGAAGCCAGGGCCTGCCCCATGGGGCCGTGCTTGATGTAGCGCTTGATGTCGCGCACGCCTTCTGGCCCGGCATCCCCAAAACGCGCGTCGTACAAACGCTGCACCGTGTCGTAGACGTAGAGGCCGTCTTGCGCGCGGGTGGTGGACTTCACCGGCCAGTGGATCATCGGATGACCCAGCCCCTCGGCAACCGCTGCGGCCAGTAGCGTCTTACCAGTCCCAGGCTCACCCTTGACCAGAAGCGGGCGCTCCAACGCGAGCGCCGCGTTGACGGCGGCTTCTAGGGCCGGATCCGTTATGTAACTCTTGGTGCCCGCAAAGATCTGAAACGTCATTTTCAGCAGGTCGCATAGCACGACTTTTCCTGGCGTGGACGGATCGGGGCCTGTCCGGCGCTGCGGTGACAATGGATGCGGGGCTGCCCCCCGAAATGTCCGGCTTCTCAGGGCGCTTCTGCGTGGTACAAGCGAAATCTCCTATGCGCTTCGAGATCCGCGGCGCGCTCATTCAGGACGAAAAGGAACTCGTCCGACTGGCGCAATTCCTGAACAGCGTCAACCTGCCCGACGACCCTGCGTATATTCGCTCGCTGCTAGAGCATAGCGAACGCAGCTTTTCCGGTGCCATCGCCAGCGCACCGCACCGCAAATACGTCTTTCTGATTTGGGACCACGATCAGAATCGCGCCGTAGGCACCAGCATGATCGTCGCGCAGCTCGGCCGGCGCGACGCTCCCTACATCTACTTGGACGTCATCGACGAAGAGAAGTACTCGAAGCTGCTCGATCGGCACTTCCACCATACGGCCTTGCGGCTTGGCTTTTCCTATGCCGGCCCGACGGAGATCGGTGGCCTGGTCGTGGCCCCAGAGTCACGTGCGTCGCGCGAAAAGTTGGGGTTGCAGATTTCTTATGTGCGCTTCTTGTTCATTGCGAGCCATATGGGCTTGTTCCAAGACGAGATCTTGGCGGAGCTGCTGCCTCCCCTGGAATCGGACGGCACAAGCTATCTCTGGGAAGCACTCGGCCGTCGCTTCACGGACATGAGCTACCTGGAGGCAGACCGTCTTTCGAGTGAAAACAAGGAGTTCATTCGGGATCTCTTTCCCACGGGGTTGATCTACGCCTCGGTGCTCAGCAAAGAGGCACAGGACGTGGTCGGCAAAGTCGGAGCGCAAACCAAGGGCGTTGAGAAGATGCTGCGGCGCATCGGCTTTCGCTATGCGGACCGGGTCGACCCCTTCGACGGCGGCCCGCATTTCGTGGCCCCCACCGACGAAATCACTTTGATTCAAAACGCCCGCATGACGCGTATTTCGCGGGTCCTGGAGTCCGCCCCCGACAGCCCGCTGGCGCTGATCGGCCGCGACCACGACGGTCCGCCGTATTACCGAGCGGTCGCAACTTCCGTTACGGACAGCGGCGAGGACGGCGTCTGTATTCCCCGGGACGCAGCGGAGCGGATGCAACTCACCGAGGGTGATCCAGTGCAGTTCCTTCCACTGCGTTGACCCAGAGCGCGTCGTAGCAACGCTGGACGCTACCGGCCGCCTGCCCGCGAAAACTCTCAGGCACTCTCGGCGATGCTGGCGTCGCTGGCGCGGGCCACCCGCTCATCGCTCTGATGGCCTTTGTCGTCGATGTCCACGCGCCCGTCTTTCATGCGCACGACCCGGGGCATGCTCTCGGCGAAGCTGGCGTTGTGAGTCACCACCACGATCGTCGTGCCGAAGTCTTCGTTGATCTTGAAGAACAGCTCGTGGATGGCCTCGCTCGTCGCGCTGTCCAAGTTGCCGGTGGGCTCGTCCGCCAACACCAGGCGCGGCCCTAGGGCGAGCGCCCGCGCCACGGCCACACGCTGTTGCTCGCCGCCAGACAACTCGCCGGGGCGGTGGGTGGCGCGGTCCTTGAGGCCGACACCGTCGAGGAGCGTGGCGGCGCGTTCTGCCATTTCTTTGCGCGGACGCCCGCTGATCAGCCCGGGCAACATCACGTTTTCGAGCGCGGTGAATTCAGGCAGCAGGTGATGGAACTGAAACACGAATCCAATGTCCCGGTTGCGCACCGCCGCCAGCCGCGACGTACTCATCGTGGTCAACTCCTCGCCCCCGAACTGAATGCTGCCCGTGGTCGGCAAATCCAGCGTACCGATGCAGTGCAGCAGCGTGCTCTTCCCTGCCCCGGACGGCCCGACGATGCTCAGGATCTGCCCACTGTTGATGGTCAGCTCGATGCCCTTGAGCACGTGTAGGGTCCGGCCCATGTGCTCGAAGCTTTTATGCAGGTCGTGAATCACAACCAAGGGCTCGCCGGTTTTGTGGGCGCCCTTGCGATACTCTGCGTCTTTCTCGGTCATGGCGGGCTTACTCGTAACGTATGCCATCCACGGGGCGCAAGCGACTGGCCGCGACCGCAGGGTAGATGGTGGCAATGGTGGTGATCACCATGGCGGCAACCGCCACCAAGGTGTAGTCGACCGGGTCAACGGAAATGGGCAGGCGATCGACGTAATACACGTCAGGATCGAGACGCACGCCGAACCACAGCAGTCCCAGCACCGTGATCAATCCCGTCACGACGCCGAAAACG
The DNA here is from genome assembly GCA_965369205.1 of uncultured Polyangiaceae bacterium. Lineage (GTDB taxonomy): Bacteria > Myxococcota_A > Polyangia > Polyangiales > Polyangiaceae > JACKEA01. The sequence continues at coordinate 54,023 of CBDUPW010000008.1, forward strand.
GTGCCGATGCTGCCAATGATCACACCCTCGGACATGAATATCCGCAAGATGGCGCGGTCGCTTGCGCCGAGCGCCTTCATGATGGCGATCTCTTTGCTCTTTTCCGTAACCATCAGCAGCAAAGTGCAAATGATGCAGAAGCTGGCCACCGCGATGGCAATGCTCAAGATGATGAAGGTCGCGATCTTCTCGAGCTTCAGCGCGGAGAACAGGTTCTTGTTCAGCTCTTTCCAGTCACGCACTTTGAGATCACCTGGTACGGCGGCTGCGACCGCGGGGGTCACTTCCTCCACGCGCTCCGGCTGCTCGACCTTGACTTCGATGCCGGTGATCTTGGACCCCAAATCCAAAAACTCCTGGGCGTCGCCCATGCGCATGTACACGTGGCTGGAATCGTATTCGTACATGCCACTGTAGAAAATAGCGGCGACGCGGAAGCGCCGGGTGCGCGGCAGGACGCCCATAGGCCCCAGATCGCCCAACGGCGAGACCAGTGTGACCTCATCACCCAAATACAGGTGCAGGCTCTTGGCCAGCTCGCGCCCAACGATGATGCCCGGGTACACGGGCTCCGGCGCTTTCTTCCCGTCGGGGCTCTTGTCGAAGTAGGGCCGGATGTTTGGCCCCTTGGTGTACTTCTCGCCGGTACGCCCGATGCCGATCACCGTGTTCGGCGGCAAGTCGATGAGTTGTTTGGGGTCTTCCAAGTACTCGACCTTGCCGACCTCGATGTTCTGCAGGAGATCGATGACGTCGCCAATGGTCTTGGGATCGATGCCGCGGATGATGCTGCCCGCGCGATTGGACGAGCTCGAAGCCATCGCCTCGCCGGCCACCACGGGCGTGGCAGCGCGGACGCCCTTGACCTTCCGCACGGTGTCGAGCAGCGGTTGCCAGTCCGTGAAGCCACCGTGCGCGCCGGCCTCTACCTTCATGTGGGCGTTGTTGCCCAGGATCTTGCGCTTCAGATCGGCGCCGAATCCCCCCATCACGCTGACGACGGCGCACAGCGCGAAGGCGCTCACGCCGACTCCGGCGATGCTCAAGAACGAGATCACCGTGAGAAAACCGCTCTTGCTGGCGCGCACATGGCGCACCGCCACAAATGGAATGAAGCCTCGACCTTCGATGCGGTCGAGCACCCAGGGCATGGCCAAGGCCATGAAGAACACCACGAAGCCAGTCCCCGACAGCGCGGCGCCAATGCGCACCAGCTGGTGCCACAGGATAAAGGTGCTGCCCTTGGGCTCGGGCAGCTTCGAGGCCCAGAATCCCAGGGTCACGACCCCCACCAAACACACGGCCGTCACTCCCCAGAGCAGACTGCGCCGCCCCCGTTGTCCGACGCGTTTCAGACCCCAAACTATGGCGGCGATGACGAACACCGCGGCCAGCACGATCACGGCTAGGCGCCCAGGAAGGCCGATCGCCGTCCACGCCATGGCCACGAAGCCCTGCGGCACTTCGGAGGTGGGGCCGGTTTGCATGCTCAGCTCTCTGCCCGCAGCAATGGGAAGGCAATCACATCTCGGATCGAGGACTGCCCCGTCAGCATCATCACCAGCCGGTCCACCCCCAAACCAAAGCCGGCAGCCGGGGGCATGCCGTGCTCGAGGGCGCGAATGTAGTCCGCGTCGTAGTCCATCGTTTCCGCGGCGCCGCGCGCCTTTCGCTCCACCTGATCGCGAAACCGCTCCGCCTGGTCTTCGGGATCGTTGAGCTCACTAAACGCGTTGCACAGTTCGCGTCCGTCCACGAATAACTCGAAGCGGTCCGTTAGCGCGGGGTCGCTATCTTTGCGACGCGCCAAAGGCGAAATCTCGAAGGGGTAGTCCAAAATGAATACCGGGATGCTCTTGCTACCATCCGCGCTGCGGTAGTCCTCGGGCAGGAACGGCTCCACCAAGTACTCATACGCGGCAAAGATGCGATCTCCGGTCGTTTCGCAGCCGAACAAACCGCGGCGGAAGTTCTTCCAGTCTACGGCGCGGGATCGCTTGCTGCTTTTCGCGAAGCTTCCGACGAGCGCGTCCCCACGAGCGCGCTCCCCCTCCGGCAGCTCCTGGCCCTGCGGGGGCAGCGCGATGGCGGGCAGCTCTGCCATGAAGTTTTCAGGCAGCTCGGCGCGTCGGCCCGCTGCCGCTATGGATGCTTGCATGGGCACCCGCGCGAAGGGTTCGTCCAGGGTATAACTGCGGGAGTCTCGGAACCCGGCATACTGCTCGCCAAGGCCGCGCTCTTCGAAGCGTTGCTGCAGCCGCTGATCCACGTGACGCAACATGCGCTCGGTGTTGTCCATCAGCGTCTCGTAAGTCGCATAGGCCTGGTAGTACTCCAGCATCGTGAATTCGGGGTTGTGCCGGGTGCTAATGCCTTCGTTGCGATAACAACGCCCGATCTCGTAGACACGCTCGTAGCCGCCGACCAGAAGTCGTTTGAGATACAGCTCCGGAGCGATGCGCATGAACAGCTTCATGTCGAGGGTGTTGTGATGCGTGACGAAGGGGCGCGCGGCGGCGCCGCCAATGAGCGGGTGCAGCGTCGGAGTCTCCACTTCCAGGAAGTGCTCGCCATCGAGGAACTCGCGCAGAGCCTGCACCATGATGGAACGAGCACGCAGCACCGCCGCAACTTCCGGGTTGGCAACGAGGTCGACATAGCGACGCCGGTAGCGCAGATCCACGTCCGACAACCCGTGCCACTTGTCAGGCAGAGGGCGCAGAGCCTTGGTCAGGAGTCGCAAGTCCGACAGCTCCAAGCTGAGCTCGCCGGTGCGCGTGACCATAGTTCGGCCCTTGGCCTCAATGTGATCTGCAACGTCAATGTCCGAGAGACGCGCAAAAGCATCTCCGAGCAAGTCCATCTTGGCAAACAGCTGGATCTCGCCGCTGTCGTCGCGCAGACTGAGGAAGGACGCTTTTCCGAAGCCACGTCGAGCCACGATCCGGCCACATACATTGCGCGTGGAGCTATCCACGACCTTGTCCGGGTCGTAGCGCAGCTCGTTTTTGGGCTCGAGCAAAGCGTCTGCGTACTCCGCGCGCAGCTCTGCCACCCGGATCCGCGCTTCGGCGGCGACGTCGTTGGCGAATGGGTTTTCGCCACGCGCTCGCACCGCCTGGGACTTTTCCCGACGCGCCTGGAGCAGTGCTTCTTCTCCCCCGCTCACTTCAGAGCTTAGGTCTTTTTCCGTCATGTTCGCGCGCCACCGCGTCTAGCGCGAAGGCTCGCCGGCGTAAACGTGCTTGCGCACATGTAACTACATTGGCTCACCCTGCGCCTAGAACCGCCCAGGACCGCAGCAGCCTCAGGCGGGGCCGCCAGCGGAGGGAAGCGCCGGCCAGGCGTGTTATCCTTTGGGGTCTTAGCTACGGAGGATCGATCATGACGACTGCGCTTCGATACATGCTTTTGGCCATCACGGGGATTTCCGCGGGTGCATTTGCGTCGGTCGGCTGTTCCGGTTCCGACGGCGGTGGCAGCGCCAACAACTTCGCGGGCAACGGTGGCGGCAGCGCAGCAGGCGGTAGTGGTGCCAACGGCGGCAACGGCGGCTCCGGTGCGATCAGTTTCATCGACGCGGGCGATCTAGACGCGGCCTTGAATGAAGACAGCGCCTGCGCCCAACAGAGCGCGGAAGCCACCCTGGTCAAGAAGCCCGTCGACATCATTTTCGTGATCGACAACTCGTGCTCCATGAACACGGAAAACAAAGCCGTCGAGAACAACGTCAACCAGAACTTCGCCAGCATCATCGGGGCAAGCGGCGTGGACTACCGCGTGATCATGCTGACCGCCTACACCAGCGGCTACGAAGTCCAGGTAGGTCCGCCCCTGGGTAAGGCTACCGGCGGCAGCACACCGCAACTCAACCCGCCGATCTTCTATCACTACGATCGCACCATCGGCAGCCATGACTCGCTGTGCCGGATTCTGGACACCTACGATGTGGACGACACCCACAGTCTCAGCGGCGGCGGCTGGAAGAACTGGCTGCGCACCGACGCCCTCAAGACCTTCGTCGAGATCACTGACGACGGCACGAGCTGTAGCAGCAGCAAGAGCGGCAACAACTACAGCGACGGCAACAACCAATCCAGCGGCACCACCGCCGGCGACAAATGGGATGCCGACCTGCTCGCCCTCGATCCAACCCAGTTCGGCACCGCGGCGGACCGCAACTACATCTTCCACAGCATTCTGGGCATCAAGGCCAACAGCCCATCGACCAAGGCCTACGAACCCACAGACCCCTTCGTCATCCAAGAGTGCCCGACGGGCGTGGATCCCGGTACGGCGTACCAGCAGCTCAGCATCCTGACCGGCGGCCTGCGTTTCCCAGTCTGCGAAGGCAGTGGCTTCGATGCCGTCTTCCAGAAAATCGCGGACGGCGTGATCAAGGGCGCACAAGTTGCGTGTGAGCTCGACATCCCGGCGCCCCCTCAGGGCGAAGAAATCGACCTCGGTAGCATTCGCATGAACTACACCCCGGGCGGAGGCGGCGCGGACATCCTATTGGAGCAGGTGCCCAACCTGGCTGCGTGCAAGTCGAACGCTTTCTACATTGAAACCGACAAGATCAAACTCTGCCCGGACTCCTGCACCACTATCCAAGCGGATAACTCAGCCAAACTCTCGACGCTCTTCGGATGCAAGCCAAAAGGTCCGGCCTGATCCCGGAGCCCCAAGGGCGAAACGCTACGTCAGTCCCAGATCACTAGTTCTTTGTGTTTCGACCAGCTCTCGGCCTTGGGCTTGTACTTGTCCTCAATCGCCCCGCGCTTCAGCTTCATGGTTGGCGTCAACAGGCCATTTTCGATGGTCCAGTCCTCGCCGACGACAACGACGAATCCAAGCTGCTCGTGCTGATCGAGCTCGGAGTTCACCTGCTTGATGTGCTCTTGGAGCGTCGCGTCCACCCGCTTCTTCTCCGCCTCGTCCTTGATCTTGGGACGCGTGGCCTCCCCTAAGACCACCATGGCGTAGGGCTGGGGAAAGCCGTCGCCGGTGACGCAGGAAATCTCGATGTCTTTGTGCAGCTGCAGCTTGTTCTCGATGGGCGCGGGAGCGACGTACTTGCCCTTGCTGGTCTTGAACAGCTCCTTGACCCGTCCGGTGATGCGCAGCCGGCCCTTCTCGTCGATCTCGCCCCGATCCCCGGTGCTCAGCCAGCCATCGTCGCCGAGGACCTCAGCGGTCAACTCCGGCGCCTTGTAGTAGCCGAGCATGTTGCCCGGGCTCTTCACCAGGATCTCTCCCGCGTCGCTGAGCTTGCACTCCACGCCGTCCATGGGACTGCCCACGTAGCCCGGCCTGACTTCACCCGGGCGCGTGGCGTGGCTGTATGAGAAGTTCTCGGTCATGCCGTATCCCTCGAGCAACTCCAGCCCAAGGGCGCGGTACCAATCGATCAGCTCCGCAGGGATGGGCGCGGAGCCGCTGGCTGCGTACTTGACGGCATCGAGGCCGAGGCCCGTCAGGACCTTTTTGCGGATGATTCCGCGCAGCACCGGGATCTTCAGCATCAGATCCAAGCGCTGGGGCGGCATCTTGGAAAACACACCCATTTGAAACTTCTGCCACAAGCGCGGCACGCTCACGAACAAGGTCGGGCGCGCTCGACGCAGATCTTGAACGAAGGTCTCCAAGCTCTCAGCAAAGTACACCTGGAATCCCGTCAAGAACGTGCCCGTTTCCACCACCGTGCGCTCGAAGGCATGCGCGAGCGGCAAGTACGACAGCATGCGATCGTCCATGCCGAATTGGAGCAGTTTTTCGAAGCCCACAAGGGGAACGCTCATGGACTCGAAGCTGTGCATCACGCCCTTCGGAACGCCCGTCGAACCCGACGTATAGATGATCGTCGCCAGGTCTTTTGGATCGCGCTTGATCTCGCCTTTGAGGGGCTCAGTCTTTTCAACGATGTCGTTCCACTTCGGCGCGTCTACCTTCGGAGAAAGCGGCAGAGCGATGCGCCGCATGCCCTCCGGGATCCCTGGAGCCATCGACTTGTAGCCATCCAGTTTGCCGATGAAGATGAGCTCGGCTTCGCTGTGCTCCAAGATCTGGCGGATCGTCTCGGAGGTCAGGGTGGGGTACAGAGGCACGGTGATGTGGCCAGAAAGCCAGATCGCCAAGTCGGCGATCATCCACCACGCGGTGTTCTTCGAGAACAGCGCGATGCGGCTCTTTTCCGGCAGTTCCAGCGACTTGATATGCGTCGCCATGCGACGCGCCTCGTCGAGGGCTTCGCTAAAGGTGAAGGTCTTGATCTTGTCGCCGCCCAGGGGCTGAGTGAACCAGAGCTGGTCGGGATGGTTTTTTTCGAACTCTTGGACGGAAGCCAACTGGGTCCGGACGGTCATCGCTGTCTCCTATGGCGGAACCCCCGCCGCGATTTGAGGCGTCGGACGATACAGGATTTCCGCGGCCGGCGCCGGAGAAACGCAGGCAATTGACGCCAGGCTCCTTCAGTCAGTCATGATTCCGCCCTTGCAGAGCGCCCCACGAACGTTGGCACTTCGCCGACCAGTGTCAGCGTACAGGGGCGGCGCGCTCAGGTCGAAAGCTCGCAGCGATCGCGCGCATCGCCGCTTTCAGCGCACCACCGTGGCGCAGCCAAATTGCACCGCAATCTCGACGCCTCCGCTCTTGATGCCGGCCTGTTCCGCCGCAGCGCAGGACGCCGGGCACAAGATGACTTTGCTGGGCGCTGCGTCGTTGTCGTAGTGCCAGCCGCCGCCTCCGCCACAAGCCGCAGCGTTGGCGACTTTGGGGAGCGTGCTGTTGCCGGCGCTGGTCACGATACCCACATTGACTTTATTCGGGTCGAGAGTGCCCACGCTAGGCGCGGGCAGCGAAAGCGCGCAGGACAGCTTGGTATTCTGAGTCACGGCTTGCGCTACATCGTTGAAGAACGGTCCCCATGCGCTCGCGCCGGAGCAGATCTGTGCGCGCACGCCACCGGTCTTCGTCACCAGTTCGGTGTAGGTGGGCCCGGAGCTGGGCGGAGAGCTGCCCCCGGGGTACTGGCACTTGATGCTCGGGCTGGAGGTGGAGCCCCAGCCGTACAAGCCATCGAAAACGTAGCCGGTGAACAGCCCCCCCCAAGAGGCGTCTAGGATGCCGGGCGGCAGTGTCAGGGAATTGAATGGGTTCTTGCCACCAGGGAATGACTCAAAATCCGCCGCCGCCAAACGCGAGTTGTCGTCGCTGACAACCACGAAGGTCTTGCTGGCGCTTGGCCGGAGTTGCGCCTGCCACGGTTCGCCGCCTTTTTCTTCGCCCTGTTTGTAGCCGGCGGTCTGGCCCAGAGTGCCCAAGATTTGCTCCAGGGGCTGGGTGCTGCGGATGTCGATGCTGGATTGGAAGAAGCGCACGCTGTTGCCGCAATTGGCGTCACCGGCAAGGGGCGGCGGAATGCACACCGCGTAGCGGCTGGAGCCTTGTACCGTCACAGGATTGGTTTTGCTGCGCAGGCTGAGCATGATGACGCGGTAGTCCAGGCTCTTGCCGGCGATCAATGCGGCAAACGCATTGAGTCCCTTGGTCACCTCGTCGATGGCCGGCTGCATGCTCGTGGAGTTGTCCACCGCCCAGATAATGTCGACCGGCAAGAACTCCGGCGTCGCTTTTTCGGTGGCGGTAGCGCACGCGGCATCAGGGTCGAAGGGCGCGTCCGGCGCCGCCGAATCGATCACCAGGCCACCATCCGTTCCCGCACCGCCGCCGCTGCCGCCGGCGCCCACCCCGCCATCGACCGCGCCCACTCCGCCGAATCCGGCGTTGCCCCCAAGACCATCCAGCAGGTCCTCCGACGACTCCCGCGCGCAGGCTGCGCACAGCCCGAGCACGATGAACAGAGCGCCTCGCATAGCGCTCAGCCTAGCGCGGACTCGGTGCCAAACCAACGCCGCCGCGTCGGATGTCACAGCGATGACGCAATGCCGTCACTTTGCAAACTTCGCTAGCACTTCCGCGTGTTCGGGAAAGCGGCCTTCCTTGGCCTTGGAGAACAGCAGCGCGCCGTCCTGCAGGACGTCGAATTGTCCTACCTTTCCCTCCACGAGCTGGGTCGTCTCCCCCGTGACTCGCTCGATTTCCGCTGCGAGACTCGCAGCGCGGGGTTTGTAGTTTCAGCGCAGGCAGTAGTGGATGAAAACGGTCATGATGCCTCCCCGCGAGCGGTCACGAGCTGCTTGTCTTTCTTCTTGTCAGCGCTCATCAGTAGGAAAGCTTCAATAAAACCATCGAGGTCGCCGTCAAGTATCGCGTCGACCGCCCCGGACTCGTACTCCGTGCGCAGGTCCTTCACCAGCTGGTACGGCTGCAGCACGTAGCTGCGGATCTGATTGCCCCAGGCGATCTGTCCCTTTTGGTTTTCCACGGCCATGCGGTCTGCTTCGCGCTTGGCGAGTTCGATATCGTAGAGCTTGCCCTTCAGCATCTTGAGCGCCATGGCTCGGTTCTGATGCTGACTTCGCTCGGCGCGGCACACCACCACGATCCCGCTCGGAACGTGCTTCATGCGCACAGCGGTTTCCACCTTGTTGACGTTCTGGCCTCCCTTTCCGCCGGCGCGCATGGTGCTGATGTCAAGATCGGTGTCTTTCACTTCGATGTCGATCTCGTCTTCAATGTCAGGCGAGACTTCCACAGCCGCGAAGCTGGTCTGCCGCCGCGCATTGGCGTCGAAGGGGCTGATGCGCACTAGGCGGTGCACGCCCATCTCGGAGCGCAGGTAGCCGTAGGCGTTGGGGCCGCTGACGGTGAAGGACGCGCCGTCGATGCCAGCTTCGTCGCCGACTTGGTAGTCGATGACTTCGGTCTTGAAGCCGCGGCGCTCGGCCCAGCGGAGATACATGCGCAGCAGCATCTCCGCCCAGTCCTTGGCCTCAGTGCCGCCGGTGCCCGGGTGCACGCTGACGATGGCGTCCGCGTGATCTGCGGGCCCGCTGAGCATGCGGGCCAATTCGACGGTGCGCACGCGCTCAGCAAGCGCTTCCACCTGCTGGTTGCAGTCGGCGAGCGCGCTCTCGTCGTCTTCTTCCGCGCACAGCTCCAAGTAGCCGTTGGCGTCCTCGACCTCTTTGACCAGGTTCTCGACCTGCGTCAGCTTTTCGATCGCCGCCGCGCGCCGACGCATCGTGACTTTTGCTTTGGCCTGGTCGTCCCAGAAACCGGGTTCGCCGGAAACCTGGTCGAGCTCTTCAACTTCCCGCTTCAGTTGCGGGACGTCAAAGAGACCCCCTTAGCGCTTCCACACGCTGGTTGAGGTCTGCAAGGGTGTTTCGGGTATCAGCCAACATAGCGGCGGGGATTTAGCCAGGATCGGGCCCTAGCGCAACGACTCAGTGCATCACAACGGTCTTTTGGCTAGGGCGCGCGAAAACCAGCCGTCGGTCATGGCATCCAGGGTGAGCTCTGCTTCCAATGCCGCCAACGCGGCGTCCACGCGCTCCTCATCCCCTAGTTCTTCGGACTCCGCGCGAGTGCGAGCCCGCTGCCAGGCGAAGAGCGTGCGCAGAACAAGCGCCACACGCTTGGTGTCGGACTCGGCGCGCTGCAGGCGCAAGCGCTCGACAGCCAGCTCGTCGGCGGCGAACACGAGTCGATTCAAGCGCCAGGTCAGGCGCCCACCGACCACCGTTCGCACGCCTCCGGCCTGAGTGTAGCGATACGGGTCGGTGATGGTCGGTGCCAAGCGCAGGGATTCATCGACGCTCCGCTCCGCGCGCAGGGACAGTTCCGGCAGCGCCGCGGAGGTACGGGAACGTGCGGCCAGGCTGTCCAAGCGTGCCAATGCCTGAGGGCGCCTGCTGGCGCGGTGCGCCGCCAACAGCACGCGTCGCACAAAGCGCGGATTGAGCAGCGCGACCCGAGCGGGACGCTCGATTCGCGGCGCAGCCGAAGACGGTTCGGACGGCGCCTCGGGCGGAGAAGCTGTCGCCGACTGCGCGACAACGCCAGTTCCGGCGCCAGGCCCAGCGAAGGGCACCGCGAGGGAGAGCACGGCTCCGAACCCGCTCGGGCCCGCGCTGGCGCGCACGACGCTGAACTCCGCGGAAATACTGAGCTCCGCTCGGGCCCCCTTCGACGCGAACAGGAGGGACAAGAGGCAGCAGAAAAAAAACAATCGACCGGCGAACATGCCTCGCCGGTCGGGGCGGCGACGGCTTCGGTTGCGTAAAAAGATCGGCTCGCGGCCCTTGGGACGGCGCTAGCTCACGAAAGCGCCGCAAAGGCACGGGCGAGCGCTGGCACGACCCGCTCCTGGAACACCGGCGACGGCGCCCAGGCGACTTCGGGCCTCTGACTGCCACGGATCTCCACCCCCACAGCCAGGGGCCGGAACACTCCGCCGAGCTGCGATCCGATCACCGCCCGCACGACCGCAGCTTCGGGCACGCGCACGCTACCTGTGCCAACTGCCCCCAATGCTTGCAGCTTGTGCTCGACTCGCTGTGCGCCCGCCCAATCCGGAACAAATGCCACCAAACGCACCACCGTCTCCATGGCATGCGCCGGCACCAGCTCCCAATACACGGACACCTCCGTGGCTCCGTTGCGTCGGATCAGCAGCACGTCTGCGTCAGGCACAAAAGGAGTCACGGCCGTCGGAGCCGAAGCACGCACCTGCGAGCGCGTGGTTTGCGCCGGCGAATCGAGGGGCGCGACGGCCGCTGGCGGCGCTCGGGGGGTATCCGCGTCCTCGTCCACGTCCTCAACGGAGCGCGCTGCCGCGGGTTGGGCCGCAGAGGCAGCCGCGTCCTCGATCAGCCCTGGCATGCGTTGGGCGTGCGGGGCCAGTTCAGAGGGCTGGGCCGACCGCGAGACACCCGAGTCCTCGGCGGACTGCACCCGCTCCGGCGCAGCAACCTGACTCGGATCCGGTGCGTCACTCGGCAGCGCGTCACTCGGCGGCGCGTCACTCAAGCTGGCTTCCGGCGTATCACCCTCCGCCGCCGCGACCGATTCGGTTGGGTCGACACGCTTTGCTCCCGGCAGACGATCGCGCAGCGCACGAGCGAACTGATGGTCCGGCTCTTTGTCGAGCACTTCGTCGAGCATGTTGCGGGCGCGCTTGGTGTGGCCTTGGGACGCGTAGATCTCCGCCAAGGTCACGGTGGCCACGGGCGGCTGATGGCGTAGCGACGTCGGGCGCGCTCCCCCGCTGCGCACAAGCTCCGCAGCTTCGCTCATATTCAGGCCCTGGTCGATCAAGCTGGCGACCAAGTCCCGCGCCACCCCGAGCCACCCGCGAGCGCGTCGACGCTGGTGTTCGTCCGTGTAGCTGCGTCGCACGATCTCGTCGACCAGCTCCATGCGCGTCATCACCTCCGCACGGGCCACGCCAATGCCCGAGGCCTTTGCGATGAGGTCATTGCGAGACAGCTTCTCGAGCGCGTCGCGGTTCACTCCGCGAACATAGCGTTTTTCCGCCGCCTTCGGATCCTGGGGATTTTGGGTCGAGGCCCCATCCGGCCCCGGGGCGCTAATCTCGCGATTTCGCGGAAATTTCGGCTGGGGCCCGCCGTGCCGACGCCGGTCCTAGTGTGCATCGGCTTTCAAAAAAAACCGCGGTTCTTGGGCGGCTCAGGGCAAGCGGCCTCGGCGGCGGCGCGAGCAAGAGCCGCGTCCACCGCGATTTGCGCCTTCAGTGCGTCAAGGTCCCCGAACTTCTGCTCACCGCGTAGCGCCTGCAGCAAGTGCACGCGAAGCTGCCGACCGTAGAGGTCCCCGGCAAAGTCCAGCAAATGGACTTCTACGGAAAACCCGGCCCCCACCGTGGGGCGGACCCCGATGTTGGCGACTCCATACGCCAGCGCTTGCGTGCCTGCATCCACGCGGTCGACCACACAGGCATAGACCCCATGCGGCGGCAGCAGCTCGACCACAGCGTCGAGGTTGGCCGTTGGAAACCCGATCGAGCGCCCGCGGCGATCTCCGGCCACGACCGTGCCCGAGAGCGCGTGCGGACGCCCCAGGATCTCCCACGCCTGGTCGAGCTCGCCACGCTGCACGTGAGCGCGCACGCGGCTCGACGAATACGCACCTTCAGCGTCACCCAGCAGCGAGAGAGCGCGCGCCTCGAAGCCGTACTCGCGCCCCAGTTGCACCAGGGTGTTCAAGTCGCCAGCGCGCCCTTTTCCAAATCGGAAGTTATTCCCCACGATGGCGAGCCTGGCCCGCAGCGCTTCGCTGAGCAGGCCCGCGGCAAACTCCGCGGGCGAGCGCCCGGCCAGCTCGAGGGTAAAAGGCTCGACCACCACCGAGAGATCCGGCGCTGCATGCGCCAGTAGCTCGATCTTGCGCGATAGTGGAGTCAGCACATCCGGCGCTCTACGTCCAAGCACCGCCGCCGGGTGGGGATCGAAAGTGAGCACGACCGGCGCGAGCCCCCGCGCCGCGGCCTCGGCACGCAGCTCCGAAAGCACGCGTATGTGCCCACGGTGCACACCGTCGAAATTGCCGATGGCAACCAGCGACCCAGATTGAGGCGCCTTGTAGGCTTGACTGCCGTCCACGCGATGATTCACGGCGCGGCGCTCTTACTACACTGCGCCCATACCGGCCATCCTTGGCTGCGGGCCCCCACCTGTGATCGGTTTTCATCGGGGCGAGTTTCAGCATCCGACTTCGGGCGG
>CBDUPW010000009.1:0-66321 GCA_965369205.1 uncultured Polyangiaceae bacterium
AAAACCGCCTCGGCAACCAGGTAGCCCGCCCCGGCGACCATCGCTCCACCGGCGACGGCTGCGCAGCTGGCCGGGTGACTCGCGCACAGCACTGCGACCTTGTACGCCGGCTCCGCGGGTCCCAGAAACTTGGGAAGGAACGCCTTCGCAGCATCGCCGGCGAGCCCTGCCTGGGCGACGGGCGTGGGCGGCGCCTTTTTGGGTTCGGGCATGCTTTTGGCACGCGCGAAGCGTGCCGCGCTGCTCGGCGTTTTGGGTGCAGCCAACGAGTGGGTGCCCAAGGGCGCGTCGTGCTTCGGCGGTGACGTGGCGGCAGACGCCCTTTTTTCGGGCGGGTGGTCGTCCAAGTGGCTCTGGTTGTCGTAGGCAGACGTGAAATGTCGCTCGACTCGGTTCGTCATGGGTCTCTATCGACGGCAACGATGACGGGTTGCGAAGAAAGTGGTGGACCGCTGCCGGGCTGGCGGACGAGCGTCGCAATGACGCCATCGTTGCAGCTCAGTGGTCGCCCACGTAGGCATTGGTGTTGCCCATGAACTACGAACCACTACTTCGTCGCCACCCGATTCTTGCGGCTGGACTGGTCCTAGCGGCGCTGCTCGCCTGCAAGGGCTCTTCCAAGACGTGCCGAGCCAAGCTCGACTGGCAGGGCAAGAGCTATGACGGCACCGGCAAAGGCGAGCAAGAAGCGAAGGCGAGTGTGTGTCTTGGTTGGTGCGCGCATCACGATCCCGGGCTCGAAGCGAAGTGGAAGCAGTGGAAGGCAACGCCAAGGGGAGCCAAGTCCAAGGACTCGCGCTTTGGAGAGATCTACTCGTCGGTCCCACTAGGCAAAGAGAGGCTGAATGGCTGCAAGGCGCGCTGCTTGCAGCACATCGAAACCACGCAGCCCAGTCCGGCAACCATCACCTGTCCGTAGCCCCCGACCCCAGCGGCTTGCATTCGGGGGGCAGCAATCCCGCGTCCGAAGCCGTCTTCACGAACTGGCCCGTGTGTGCGCCGGCAGGCAGCCAGCCGAGCTTTTCCATGGCCGTACTCCAGCAGCGCATGGCAAGCGCCGTGGGAAATGAGGGCAGCGGGCTTTCCGCGGGCTCCGGGTTCTCAGTGGGTACGGATTCCACCGGCTCGATAGGCGCGCGCGCCCTCTGCGTGGCATCCGGAGGCCGCGCTGCGACTGGCGATGCGGTGCGCGCAGCGACGGGCTGCGGCGACGGCGTCGCGCAACTGGCGCAAACGAGTGCAGCGCAGACGCGGGCCCGAAACATGCTGCCGAGCATACCCGGTTTCCCGAGGCTCGAGCGCGCCCCGCTTGGGTCAAACGGCAATCGATCAAATCCTTTGCTACGCTCGCACGTCTGGCTGTCTCAGCGGAGAACCAAGATGCGGCACGGAGAAAAACTAGGGATCGCGCTGGTACTGGCGGCGGGCTGTGGGACGCAGGCGCGTCCGCCCGCTACGGGCGCACCGGACGGGGCGCGGCCGGTCTCGGCGGCTGGCGAGACGCTGACGGCGGAGACGGAAGTGGTGCAGGTCGCTGCGCCGGATTCGGAGTTCGAAGCGCTCTTGTCGGAGCATGCCGTCGGGGCAGATCACGTGCCGAGGGTGCTGTACACCTGGACAAATCGAACGCAGACGCGCGCCATCGAAGCGGACAAGCGCTTCATCACCAAGACGGCGCGGGATGACGGTCGCAGAGCGCTGTTTGAACAAGTGCTCGACGCCCGCAGCAAGGATCCCGTTGCGCAACTACTGAAGCGACGGGAGCTTTCAGCGCGTCGTTTCACCTGGCCCCATGCCTTCGGCACGATCTTGGGTCTTGGGGACGAGCGCTACGGAGACCGTCTGATGCGCGTGCGGCTCAAGCCTGACTCGATCATTGGGTACATGCCCCAGGAAGCGGGAGCCGAGTGGATATTCCGGGACATGCAAGGCAACGAGCGAGAGACCGCTGCTGTGTTGCGACAACCCGAGCGCTTGGCGGCGGTGATGCATCTATGGCCAGGGCATGCTCGCAACCAACAGGGTACCCACGAGCCGTTCCGGGAGTTCGTTCTGGTCAACGAATCGCAGGTGGAAAAACTTGAAATGGGCACACCCGAGGTCGCTGAAGAGATCGCGCGCATGGCGAAACTTGCGGGGGCCCTGCGTCGGGCGGTGAAAAACGGGCTGCTGGATGCGCCCGTGAGCACCGATCTGGTGGAACTCTGGACGTCTCGTTCGAGCGGGAACGAGTCGATGCGGGACCGCTACTTCCGAGCGTTGGCGTTCGGCAGCAGTGGGTATCGGCCCAGCACGGAGCTCGTGGACTTGCTGGATCGCGCGATTCGGGAGTTGCCCAAGCAAGAGAAGTTCGAGCTTGTGCCGCGGGTCAAGTTCGCGGAGCAAGTGCCGGAGCCGCCACCCCCGCGTAAGACCGTGCCCCGCAAGTGCTGGGGCACGTTCTGCTGATGCCACGCAAGGTCGACAAGTCGGAGGCGCTGGCGCGTCTCGAAGCCGAGCGGGCCTCGTCCGCCGAGCCCTGCCTGATGTGCGCGGTGCGTTCGGGGCAGATTGCGGCGGGGCCAGAGCTATTCTGTCAGGGCGGCGCCCGCGCGTTCTTGACGCGCTACCCGATCCGCTGGGGACACGTGCTGGTGGTGCCGGACGTGCACGTGGAGCGCTTTCGCGATCTTTCCACCGCGCTTTGGAGCCAGTGCAACACGCTTGCGCTGCGTGCGGCGCGCGTGTTGGAACGCAGCTTTGAACCGGCGCGTGTCTACGTTGCATCGTTGGGAGCGGCGGAGCCGCTGCTGCCGACGTGTCCACATTTGCATTTGCATGTCGTGCCCGTCGCGCACCGCAGCGAACGGCCGAGCCAGGTGTTGACCTGGGAGAACGGCGTGTTTGAGGCGTCCGACGCCGAGTGGAACGCGTTGCAGACGCGGCTGCTCCGCGTAGACGATGGCGCCTCCTAGCGGATGAGTGCAGCTGGGAGCGATTAGTGCGCCAGCGCGAGCAGTGCCCCGACCCCAAAACCACACCAACGCGCTGAGCCTGACAGATTGTCACCGCGACTGGGTTGGCCGGCTCCGCTGCGCCAGCTTGTCAAAACCGAAGGCTGGCTTCTAGCCGGAAACGGCCGGATCCGCGCGAGACGCAGCCTGGCACGAAACACGCACCTTGAAGTCGGCGCGCCCATGAATCTCGATCGCTTCGGTCGGAGGCTTGCGCTGGTGTTGCTGCCAGTCGTGGGCATCGTCGTGTACTTCGCGCCGCGACCGGAACCCGTTCAGACCGACGCCGCGCCTAGCGCATTGCCCGATCCGGCGGGGATTGGGATCCCACCTAGCGAAGCATCTCCCCTGGGCAAAGCGTTGAACGAGCGTGGCGAAGCGGCATTGGCACCAAGTGGCACGCTACCGGTGGCACCTGCACCTCCGCCTCCGCGCAGACAGGGAGTGAATGCGCCGTCCAAGTCGACGCAGGTTGCGCGGGATCTACCTCTGGCACAAGCCGCAGACGCGCCGCATCCAAACGGGCCACGGGTGCGCAAACCGACCGTCGCGCTCGGTCCCTGCGGGGGCGTGACCGTGCGGGGCATCACCGACAGCCCGGATCCGGATTGGGCGTTTGCGATGCTAGCGCCGATGCCGACGGACCGAGCCAAGATCAGCAGAACGGGCGACCCGATTGGCTCCTATCGCGTGCAAAGCATCGAGTGGGATCGCGTGTGGCTGATGGGGCCCGGTGGTCGCTGCGCCGTGCGCCTTGCCGAGGGTGTGCGTGAAGCAGCAGAGAGCGTGGGTGAAACGCCGCTGGTGGTCGACCCCGGGCTACAGGCCACGACGGAGCCATGGCGCCTGAGTCGTGAGATTTCGAACTCGATCGAAGTGGTTGGAGCAACGGTGCGCGTGGACGCCGGTGTCGTCGACGCCATCTTCGACCGCGGCGCGCAATGGATCTCCGGAGTCAAAGTGGTTCCTAAGCGCGAAGCAGAGCGTGCCGTGGGCGTGGTCTTCGACGGTGTGCAAGAGGGCTCGTTGCTGCACCACGTGGGGATCCGTTCTGGCGACTTGCTGCGCACCTTGGACAGCACGCCTGCGGAGAGCCTGGCGCGCATCGGCGAGGCGCTGCTCGCAGCCCGCAAAGAGAAGCGCGTGCTGCTCGAGTTGGAGCGCGACGGCGCGCGACTGCAGATCCTGGTGCAGATGGTCTAAGCCGAATGCGGCTCAGAACAAGTCGGTTGGGATCGGGAAGCCGAAGGCCTCGAGCTCGTCGACCTCGGCTTGGCTCAGGCTAATGGCCTCGAAGTTACCCTTGGTCGGGTCCTCGCCGAGGCCGTTGATCTTCACTTTGTCGACGCTGATGCTGCCCTTGGCCTGCCAGCGCCCGGGAATGGTCGGGTGTTTCACGAATGAGCCGGAAAACTTCGAGTTTTCTCCCTGCACCCGGATGGCACCGGAACCGATCGTCACGTCGATCAAGAACGGAGCCGTACCCAGACCAATGCTGCCGTCGGCTTCGTCTCTCACGAAACCATCTGCAGTGAAGACATAGCCGTCCGGAGGATCGGGCTCCGGCAGGAAGTCCACGAATTCTTCGATGGCCACCTGCTTTTCGCTTGGCTTCACGCAGCGCGCATTGGGGATGAGAGCGCAAATCGGCGTGTCGCCGTCGCAGGAGGGACAACCTGGGCGCGTGTTGAGCACTGACAGCCGATTGCCGTTGGTGAACTTCGAGCGCCAGGCGCCCGTCACGGGGTCGACTTCCATGTAGGCGTAGGTCTGGATTTGCGTGGACAAGAAGTCCACGTTCAAGAGCCAGTAGAAGTATCCGGACGGAAGCGAGTTCGGGCCGCCGCCCGGCAGCACGAAAGTAAACGGCAGACGATCCCGTGGCACTGTCGCGTGGCCGTCCAGGTCTTCGAGGCCGGGTTCGACGAGCACCAAGTACGGTAGCGAAGAGCCGAAGGCTTTGTCGGGCGTCACCGTGATACGGCGGCCCTGGATCTCGACCTTGGCACCGAAGGTGGCTTCTTCGTCGTCCTCCCGGGCGCCGTCGTACGCCGCGATGGTCCGTGTGCGAAACTGCTCCAGATCCGGCGGCTTCGTCTCGTCTAGCAGGCTCTTCTCGCCGTCGAGGATGGCGGGCACGATCTTGAGCCGCAGCGTCGAACGCACGAAGGCTTCGGACACCTCGAGTACGAGCGGGTCTGCGGGGGCAGTGCTCATGATGCCGTTGTCCGAGCCAATGATCTTGACGTCGGGCGGGGGGTCAAAGGTCTCGCAGCCGAACGTGGGCGCCACGAACGCTGTCAGCCAGAACAGGACTTTGAGGGGGCGTTGCATGGCTAGAACACGAAGGTCGTGCGGCCCTGAATGAGGACGCTGCGGGCTGCCTGTTGGTTCTCGTCCTCCAGGGCGTCTCCAGGAAAGAGTATCGCACCTTCCAGATCGAACAAGAAGTGGTCCATGAACTTCCACTGAACGCGGCCGTCGAGCTCCACGCCGTAGAAATCCCCGGGCCGGCCGCCGTGGAAGTTCACGAGGTCGTCTTCGATTTCTCGGCCGTCTCTGCGTTTGAGCGACTCGATGGGATCCACCAAGCTCGAGGGCGCCCACGCTGCCAGCACACCGCCTCGCAGCAACAGGTTGTCGATGGGGCGCAGATCAAACTGCGGAAATAGCGCGAGCGCGCTGGTGAACGAGCCTTCACTGTCGACGCGTTCCGAAGGGAAGGTCTTGGCCCCCACCCGCCGCAACAGCTCCACGCCGGATGCGCTGCTGCGTGCGGACTCGAAGTGGAGCACCCGCTCGAACATCAACAGACCCACGTTGGCGTCCTCGGCGAAGTACAATTGCGTGAGCGGTGTGCCCGGGTTGGGATCGCGATCTCCTGACGCGTAGTCGAACTCGAGATAGGCGGTCCACGCTGGCTCGTCCCAGCGGGCGACCGCACGCGCGCCCCATTGATTCACCCGCTGACGCACGATCGGGTCGTTGTTGATCAAGCTCAGCGCGTCGCTGACTTCCAGCGTGCGGCCTTGAATCGTCACGCCCTCCGCTCCGAAACTGAACTTGTCCACTTTGGTCAGGACGCGCAGCTGCGCGATGCTGATGTTCGTGTCGAAATTCGATTCCCAGCGGTGCGCCGTGACCCCTTGCACCACCAGATTCGTGCGACGCCCCGGGTTGGGCGCCATATACTTGATGACGCCTCCAGCGCTTTGCAGGTCGTCTCCAAACAAGCGGATCTGCTCGGAGGAAACCCGGTCGTAGAACACCGCGACCAACAGGCCACGATCCCGCGAACGGTCGCGTTCCGCTTCGGGTTTCAGCCCTTCGAGAGGCTTGGTCGCAAACAGGATGCGATCCACGCTGTCCCCGGCGTTTGCGTAGCCGAAGCGGTTACCCCGCCCGTCACCGTCCGATACGAGCACGCCCGTGCCCTCCACCGCGGGCTGCCGACCGATGCGAACGACGCCGATGCCCGTGGCAACTTCCCCATACAAACGTCGCAGCTTGAAGGGTTCGCTGGGCAGCAGCACGTAGCCGTAGCTGTCTGGGTCGAGTTCGTCGCCGCCGACGTACCCCACCCCCACCTTGGCATTATTCGGATTGGTGGCGGCCGCGCGCGTACCGCTATTCGGGCTCGGCGACGCTCCGAACGTGCCGTTGTCGCCCCAGAGCGTGCCGTCGAGGGCGTCAGCGCTCATCACGAGCTTGACCTTCTCTTCGTAGTCCAAAGTCATGTCGAGCCGCAGCCGGTGCTCGACCCAACTGGCGCGGCGATGCTTCACTCCGCTCAGGTCAACTGGGTTCACATACAGCCAATTGGCGCGGTACTCCGCGCCCGCCGTGACGCCGGTTTCTCCGAACTCGTGGCGCGTGGGTGCGCCCAGGCCGTCGTCGTCCGCCCAAGGCTCGCTGTCGGCCAAAGCGGTGCTGGCAAAACTGAGTGCGCAGGCACCCGCCAATAGCCTCCTCATCGTGCCGCCACGTTACCGGAGGTCGCGAGCCAGACAAAGCACGAATCAAGCGCAGCTAGCGTGCGTCGTGGGCCGGCTGCACAACCGCACACGCAGCATGGTAGGATCCCCCCATGATCCGTCGAAGGCTCCGCTGCGCCGTGTCATGGGGCGTTGGGCTCTCGGTCGCGCTGGGGGTGCTTGCCGTGAGCGAAGACGCACGCGCGCTCAAGCCCGGTTTTACCTGGGAGCGCGCGACCCTGAACGGCGGGCCGCGTCTCGCCACCGACGACCTCAACTTTGGGCTTGGCATCAACGGGGGCTACACCCTCAACCAAGGCGTGTACCTGGGCGGCCTCTTCAACTACTTCTTGGGCGAGAAGAGCGAAAGCAGCTTCGGCCCAACCCGGATCGAGTACGACTTCGACGCGTGGTTCTTGATGTTCGAAGGTGGTTACGATTTTGGTCTGGCGCCAAAGCTCGTGGTTCGCCCGACCTTCGCCATGGGGATCGTCCGTGCGCACGGCGAAGTGTGTGTGATCAACCCTGCCGGCAGTGACTGCGACTCGCACTCGGACTCGGAGTTCCAAGCTGCGGCGAGTGGGCAGATCCTTTACGACATGGGCGGCCTGACCATTGGCGGCGAAATGCGGCTGTTTTTCGCGGAGTTTGAGGGGATCTGGTTCGGCTTCAACATCGGCGGCGCGTTCTAGATCGGACCCAAACCCAGGCTATGCTCAGCTGACCCCGCGGGCTAACCTACGCCCGAAAGTCATGCCGCGAAGAGTTCTTGTCACCGGTGGCGCCGGGTTCATCGGATCGCACGTGGTCGATCACCTTCTGAAAGCGGGTGACTCTGTCGTTGCCTTCGACAACTTCGATCCCTACTACGCCGTCGATCAAAAGCGGCGCAACGTCGCGTGGGCACTCGCCCAGCCGGCGTACGAGCTGATCGAAGCGGACGTGCGGGATCGCGCCGCCGTCGATGACGCCATGCGTCGTTGTCGCCCCGATGCCATCGTGCACCTGGCCGCGAAAGCTGGTGTCCGGGCCAGTGTCGAGCACCCGAGCGATTACCTGCAGGTCAATGAGCAGGGTGGGCTGAACGTGCTTGAAGCCGCTCGGGAGCAGGGCAACGTGCCAGTCGCCTACGCGTCCACGTCCTCCGTCTACGGTGCGACGAAGGTGGTGCCGTTTCGGGAGGACGACCCCGCCATGGGGCCACTCTCGCCCTATGCGGCGAGCAAGCGCGGAGCCGAGCTGATGGTGCACGCGCTGCACCATCTGCACGCGCAGCCGATCTGCGTTCTGCGCTTCTTCACCGTCTACGGACCCCGAGGGCGCCCGGACATGGCCGTGCACACCTTCACGCGGAAGCTTCTCGCCGGTGAGAGCATTCGACTACATGGGGAGAAGACCGAACGCGACTTCACCTACGTCGACGACATCGCGCGCGGTGTTCTGGGCGCGCTGGCTTGGGCCAGCGAGGGGTCTCGCCTGGGCACTTTCAATCTGGGCTGCAGCGAGCCGGTGCGGGTGCGCCGCTTGATTGAGATCATGGCGGCGGCGCTGGGCGTGGAGGCCAAGGTGGAGCTGGGCGAGCTCGGAGCCAGTGAGAGCCCGGTAACCGCCGCAAACGTGGAAAAAGCCCACGCTGCATTCGGCTATGCGCCTCGTGTATCGCTGCCCGAAGGCATCGATCACTGGGTGAAATGGTGTCGCGAGAGCAACGAAGCACCCCAGGAGCTCAAAGGCCCCAAGTGAGCGAGCGCGAAGGCATCGCATCGGAAGCTTCCGCAGCAGCAGACATCGCAGGCGCGGCCCCGGCAGCGGCCACGTTGCCGCTGTGGCGCCGGGTGTTGCCCTTTGTGATTGCCTTGGTTCTGCTGGCGTTTGTCGTGGGTCGTTTGGACTGGGCAACCTTTGGTCGTGCGCTGTCCTCGATCAACTACGTAGCCTTCGTGGCATTCACCTTGGTGTTTTCCGCTGCGCTCTTGACCTCGGACACGTTTGCGACGGCGCACATCTACCGCACGCGGATCTGTCCGGTGCGTTTTCGTGAGCTGTTCGTGATCCGTGCGGCTAGCTACTTGCCGAGCCTCCTCAACCACCATGTGGGACAGGGCTGGCTCACGTACTTCATGGCGAAGAACTACAAAGCGCCGCTGTGGCGTGTGACCGGCGCCACGCTGCTCGTGTACGCCACGACCTTTGCGTGTTTGTTCTTGCTGGGGGCAGCCGCTCTGCCCTTCAACTACGAACGCATCGGCTGGCTCTTGCCCACGGTGGTGACCATCGGCGTTGCGGGCGTTGTCTACATGATTGTCGTGGCCGCAAAGCCCAAGGTGTTGCGCGAGATGCAGGCCACCGCGCCGTTGATGGAGGCAGGGGTGGGTGGTCATCTGCTCGCGCTGGCGTACCGCTTGCCGCATGTTGTGGTGTTGTTCTGCGGAACGCTGGCACCCTTTTGGTTTTTTGGGGTGCGTGTCCCGGTGCAAGATGCCCTGGCGTTCATTCCCGTCATCATGCTCGTGTCCGCTCTGCCCATTACCCCCCAGGGCATTGGCACCCGGGACGTCATCGCGCTGCAGTTGCTTGCGGGCTACGCAGCCGGCGGACCGGACGAGCGCGCCGCAACCCTCGCCGCCGCGACGCTGACCTGGGCAGGCGCCCTCACTTTGGTGCAGGCCGGAGTGTCGCCGTGGTTCATGCGCCGCGCGCAGCGCTTGCTGCGCGAGGGCGAGAGCGGCACGGCGGATTAGAACCGCCGTGCACTCCAGCACTTCGTTGCGCACGGACCGGTGACGTGCTTCGCTGCGCGCCATGATCGGGGACCGACGACTTCCTACATTCTTGAGCGCCACTTTGATCGCCATTGCTGCCGGGGCGAGCGCGTGTTCTAGCGACGACGCTGCGGGGGGTGGTGGCACTGGCGGCGTGAGCACGGATGGCGGCGGTGGCTTCGCCGCCGGGTTCACGGGCGGGACCGGGGGCGCTTCCGGCAGCGCCGGCGCAAGTGGCTCCGGCACGGGCGGGATCCCGAATCCGCCGCCCAAGCCCACTCCCGCGGACATCCAATTTTCGTCGGTGAATCCCTTGGCACCCGGCGAGCAGCTTTTGTTTGCGGATTGGGGTGCGAGCCCCAACACCCTGTCCACCATCCTGCCCGACGGCACGAAAGAGCAAGTTGTCTTTCGCGCCTATCGTCTGTGGAGTGTTGGTGTGACGCCTGACGGTGCCAAGATCGCCTTTGCTTCGGGCGATCCGAATCAGGAACAGAACTACGGTTTGAAGTTCGGCGACTCCATCCAACACACTTGGTTATACGACGCCGCCACGCAAACCGCCGAAGTCTTGGCCTACGGCAACATCAACGACGAATGTCACCTGTTCAACGCGGACGCCTCCAAGTTGTACGTTTGCCGCCGCTATGACTTCGTAGAAGACGGCACAACTTCCATTTCCAAAGGCTACCAGCTGGGGCGCCTGACAGTGGCCGACGGCACATTCGAGTTCCTGACGCCGGTGCCACAGAATCGTTTCGAGCTCCACCCCACGCCCCTTGGGGACGAGTCGACGCTGTTGTTCACTCAGATCGATATCGTCGGCGGTAACGCCGCGCGGGCCATACGCAAACTGACCCTGGCGGACGATACGCGAGCCGTCGTCAAGAACACCGCTACCCTAGAGAGCATTTCTCCGGACGGTTCGAAGATGGTGTACCGAGATCATACCGACGCTGGAAAGCTATACGTCGCCGACATCGACGGACTGAATCCTGTGCGTGTCACGAGCACCGCCGGGACTGACGGTAGGTTCTCGCCGGACGGGTTGCGTATCGCGTACTTGTACGGGGAAACTCAGTCCTGCAGCCACATCGAGATCGTGATGGCCGACGGCAGCACTGCCGACACGCCAGATCGCGTCCGCGATTGCGGCACGCAGTTCATTACGGATCTCGAGTGGATCAAACGGCCATGACGCCCGGGCGCCCATGGCTGCGGGGTGTGTGCGCGCTTTCCCTGATCGCCAGCGTGGCTGGCGCCCAAGCTGCGCCGAAGCAGCCGACCACCGCACCGAAAGACAAACCCGCTGCCCCAAAGAGCGCTCCGGCGCAGGATCCGAAAGCGGCTCCCGACGTCGCACCTGCCGCCGCCTCCCCGCCCGCGGAGGTGGGGCCCGCGCAGGCACCGCCAAGCCCAGCGTCCGCCGCACCCAGCCCCCCCGCCGCAGCGCCGGGCTACGCGCCGGGACAGCCGCCGCCAGGTTGGGCGCCGCAGTACGCGCCCCAGCCCTATTGGCCGCCGCCGGGCTACGTGCCTGTGGTGATCACCGGTGATCCCTCGCCGCTGACGGTTTCGCTCTCCTACGACAAGAAGTCCCCCGCCATCGTGCAGTGCGGCGGCGATTGTACCGTGTACGTGCCGCCGCGGGAGTATTGGATCACGGTCGAAGAATCCCCCGAGACAGTGGGCGGCAAGCGCAGCATCGAAGTCAACGGTCCCACGCGTCTCGAAGTCGAACCGCGCACCAAAAGCAGTCGCTCTACCGGTCTCGCTATGGGCATCGGCGGTATCGGCCTGCTGGTGGTTGGCACAGTCGCAATGATGGCTGGCCTGGTGCAAAGCATCGACAACAGCGTGGACAGCGACGGCGGACGCCGCAACAACGACGACGGGACCAGCTTGCTGCTGCTCGGCCTGGCCGGGTTTACCGCGGGCGCTGTGCTCACGCCCGTCGGTTGGGTCAAGTTTGGACGCTCCGCGCCCGGCGTGAACGTGCAGGCGCTGCAGGCCCGCTGAGCCGGATCCGGTCAGCTGCGCAGGCGTTTCACAGCTTCGCCCACGTCGCGCCCCTCGACGACCGCTTCGCTCTGTTTCAGGTGTTTCATCGCGATGCCAGTGGCGGGGCCGTCGGCCTTGGCCGCTTTGATGGCGTCCGCGACGGGAGCCAGCGCTGCCACGATTGCGTCCACGCTCAGGCTTTTCGGCAGGAATTCCTCGAGGATCTGGATCTCCTGTTCCAAGACCGCTTTCTGCTCCGCGTCCGTTGAGCTTGCCAAGGTCTCACGGTTGGACTTGACCAGCTTCTTCAAGATGCCCTCGGTCACCGCGTCGCTGCTGTTGCCACGGGCGTCCTCCATGGTGATTTCGCCGAGGGCCACGCGGAGGATCTCTTTTTCGACGATCGCCTTGGCCTTCATCGCGGCGAACATGCGTTTCTTGATTTCGGCAGCTAACACTTTGTCTCCTCGCTCAGCGAAACGCTTCAGCGCTCCAACTTCTTGTACTTAATGCGGTGGGGCTGGTCGTCGGTGATGCCCAGGCGACGTTTGCGGTCCACTTCGTAGGCTTGGTAGTTGCCCTCGAACCACTCCACGTGGCTATCCCCTTCGAAGGCCATGATGTGCGTGGCAATGCGGTCCAAGAACCAGCGATCGTGGCTGACGACCACCGCGCAACCCGGGAAGTCCAGCAGTGCTTCTTCGACGCCGCGCAGGGTGTCGACGTCGAGATCGTTGGTCGGTTCATCCAGCAGCAACAGGTTGCCGCCCGCTTTGAGCAACTTCGCGAGCTGCACGCGGTTGCGCTCTCCACCGGACAGCGTTCCCACCTTCTTCTGCTGCTCGCTGCCCTTGAAGCCAAACCAGCCGCAGTAGGCGCGGGTGCTGACTTCGCGCTTGCCCAGCTCGATCTTTTCGTGGCCGTCGCTGATCTCTTCCCAAACGTTCTTGTCGCCGTCCAAGCTTTCGCGGCTCTGATCCACATATGCGATCTTGACCGTCTCGCCGACTTTCAACACGCCTTTGTCTGGCGTCTCTTGGTCCACCAGCATGCGGAACAACGTGGTCTTGCCCGCGCCGTTCGGACCGATGACGCCCACGATGCCGCTGCGCGGTAGGCGAAAGGAAAGGTTGTCGATCAATAGCCGGTCGCCGAAGCCCTTGCTCAGGTTCTCGGCCTCGATCACCAGATCCCCCAGACGCGGGCCGGGTGGAATGCTGATTTCGGCAGGATCAACCACGCCTTTGTTGGAGTTGTTCAACAACTCTTCGTAGGCGGTGAGACGTGCCTTGCTCTTCGCCTGGCGCGCCCGCGGCGAAGCGCGCACCCATTCCAGCTCTTGCTTGAGCTTGCGTTGGCGGGAGCTTTCTTGTTTTTCGTCTTGAGCAAGCCGCGCGGCCTTCTGCTCCAGCCAACCGCTGTAGTTGCCCTTGAAAGGGTAGCCGCGCCCGCGATCCATCTCGAGGATCCATTCGGCCACGTCGTCCAGGAAGTAGCGATCATGGGTGACCGCGACCACCGTGCCGGGGTAGTCGTGCAAGAAGCGCTCTAGCCAGGCGACGCTCTCGGCATCGAGATGGTTCGTGGGTTCGTCCAACAGCAGCATGTCCGGGCGGCCAAGCAGGATGCGGCACAGGGCCACGCGGCGCTTCTCGCCGCCGGAAAGGTGCGCGATTGCTTCGTCTGGGGGCGGTAGGCGCAGTGCTTCCATCGCGACGTCCACGCGATTGTCTAGGGTCCAGGCGTCGGCAGCGTCGATCTTGTCTTGCATCGCTGCTTGTTGGTCGAGCAGCTTCTGCATCTCGTCGTCGTCCATCGGCTCACCCAGCTTCATGCTGATGGCTTCGAACTCCGTGAGCAGCGCGCGGGTTTCGCTGACGGCCTGATCCACGGCTTCGCGGACGGTCTTGGCGTCACCCAGCTCCGGCTCTTGAGCGAAGTAGCCGACCTTCACGCCGGGATGCGGACGGGCTTCGCCGTAGATGTCCGTGTCGACGCCGGCCATGATCTTGAGCAGCGAGCTCTTGCCGCTACCGTTGGAACCAATCACGCCGATCTTCGCGCCGGGCAAGAACGCGAGGGTGATGTCTTCTAGTACCTTCTTGTCCGGGGGGTGGACCTTCGTGACCCCCTGCATCGTGTAGATGAAGTCCATGGCCGCCCCTCTTTACGCGCGGTCCACCCAGCTTTCAAACGGCGGCCTGCCGATGGGATTTTTGTGACGGAAAGCGCAGCCTTAGAAGTCGTAGAACATGGGACTTCGCTGCTCGCAGAAGTCGAGCAATGCCCGACGCTGCTCGTTTGTCAGGTCCACGAAGGCGAGGCCAAGCCCCGGCCACATGCTCTCCCGAGACGTCTCCCGCACCCAGTGCACGATGGCATCAGCGGCGACGCGAGGCGCGTTGGGCAGGTCGATCGTTACGCTCACCCGCGTCCCGACGGCATGCGCACTCCAAGTGGGCACAAACACGCCGAGGGGTATCTCGCTGTCGAACCCTCGATACAGGTTGGCTTGGCTCTTTAGACTGAGCCCCACGTCGAAGGTCGGCTTCGCACTCTCACATTCGCTACTCGCAGTCATCAGTTCCATTCGTCCTCCCACGAGCTATTCAGCAAGCTCCGTTCCATCGCGAAATCGGTGCCTTTTGCGTCGTGGCGCGGGAAAAACGTCGATTGAAAGCCGCAACTGTAGTCTGCACCCCGGCTCTGGCGTCCAGGCTGGCATCGGGCGATTTCGGGGAAGTGCCGCCGGAGTTGCGACGTAGAGGGGGCATGCCGTACTACGTGCAGCGCGCGAGCATCGACTGGCACTACGACGAGCACGACGCCGAGCTTTCCAGCATGGTTGCACTTGCCAACCAACGGCTCTCGTCCAGCGCGCATACGGCAGAGACTTTCGAGCAGACCCTGCGCGAGCTGGCGAGCCAGCACACGTCGCTGCGCTGCGACGCCTTGATCGAGGACGGGTTCCGCGTGTACCGCCTGTTCCGCGCGGCGCAGGGGGACGTTAGCCATATCGAAGTCGAGCAACGCCCGGAGGACGCCCTGGGCTCGCCAAGCGAGCTGCCCTTGGATGACATGGCTGACGTACGGCTGGAGTCGAATCGCGGCCCGATCCTCGCGGCTTTGCTCGAAGCAGCCGCGTATCCCGAGGATTTGGACGCCGAGGAGGAGTCGATCCAGCTACCGATCCAATTCAAAGACGTCGCAGGCCTGCGTTCTGCAATGACGGCCGTCGCGGGTGCCATCAACGCTCCGGCGGACGCTTTTGTCGCGGAGGTCGAGACATCGCGGTTCCTCGTAGAGCTGCGGCCCGGGCAAGCGCGGGTCGCCCAGCTGGTGCCCGTCACGGAGCCGGAACTCGTTGCACGGCTCCTATCCGGGCAGGTGGCGCCGGTGCCCCAATCGCCACTTTCCGACAACAGCAAGTACGAGCAATCTGTTTACCTGCCCGAGGGTGTGCTCAGCAACGTACGCGACCACGCGGCGCGCACAGATCGCAGCCTTTCGTACATGGTGCAATACGCCTACAAGTTGGCGCGGCAGCGCATCCTAGATTGCCCGTCGAGCGCAGCGCTCCTCGACGCGCTGCCTGACGACGCACCAGCCTCGGACAAGCGCAAACAGACGCTGTACTTCTCCGGCGCGATGCTGAAGGAGCTGCGCTC
This sequence comes from uncultured Polyangiaceae bacterium, assembly GCA_965369205.1. Lineage (GTDB taxonomy): Bacteria > Myxococcota_A > Polyangia > Polyangiales > Polyangiaceae > JACKEA01. Next base: position 15,399 of record CBDUPW010000009.1, read on the forward strand.
CGAAGCACAGCGGCTAGACGTGTCGCTGTCTCGGGTGCTGCTGGCGGCGTGGGCGCTTGCTCAGGCGGAAATCGAAGCGCTGCCGAGCGCCGACCCGTAAGAGACCTTCATGCGGCGGCTTCGGAGCCTGCACTGCGCAGCTCCGTCAGAATGCCGTCCACGGTCTTTTTGGCATCGCCGAAGAGCATGCGGGTGTTGTCCATGAAAAATAGCGGGTTTTCTACACCCGCATAGCCACTGGCCATGCCGCGCTTCATCACAATGGTGGTCTTGCTCTTCCACACTTCCAGCACGGGCATGCCGTAGATGGGGCTGCTCGTATCGTCCAGGGCACCGGGGTTGACGATGTCGTTGGCGCCGATCACGAGCACGACGTCCGTTTCCGGGAAGTCTTCGTTGATCTCGTCCATCTCCAGCACGACGTCATAGGGCACCTTGGCTTCGGCCAAGAGCACGTTCATATGGCCTGGAAGACGTCCCGCGACGGGGTGGATGGCGAAGCGCACCTTCGCGCCCCTGTCCCGCAGCACCTGGGCAACCTCCCACAGCGGGTACTGCGCTTGGGCCACGGCCATGCCGTAGCCGGGCACCACCACCACACTCTTGGCGTCCGCCAAGAGTTCCGCCGTCTCTTTCGCTTCAATGCTGACGACTTCACCCTGGGGTTGGTCGCCGCGCTTGGCTGGCGCTGCACCCTCGTCGGCGCCAAAGCCACCAAGAATGACGCTCAAGAACGAGCGGTTCATGGCTTTGCACATGATGTACGAAAGAATCGCGCCGCTCGATCCGACCAGCGCGCCGGTGATGATCAGGAGGTCGTTGGCCAGCATGAAACCCGCGGCGGCTGCGGCCCAGCCCGAATAGCTGTTGAGCATGCTGACCACGACGGGCATGTCCGCGCCGCCGATGGCCATCACTAGATGAATGCCGATCACCCCGGCCACCACGGTCATCAAGATCAAGGGTTGCACGCCGCCGTGGTGCGATGCGGTCAAGAACTGAAAGCCAAAGATCAGGCAGGCCAGCAGCATCAGGATGTTGATCCAGTGCCGCGCCGGCAGCATCAGCGGCTTACTGCGGATCTTCCCGCGCAGTTTGCCAAAGGCAATCACGCTTCCAGTGAAGGTGACAGAGCCGATAAAGATGCCGAGGAAGACCTCCACTTCGTGGATCACGGCTTCTGTGCCCGAAAGCTCTACGTTCGGATCCAGATAGCTGGCGAAACCGACGAGTACCGCAGCGGCACCGACGAAGCTGTGCAGGATGGCGACCAGCTCCGGCATGTTGGTCATGGCCACGCGTGCTGCGAGCACGGCACCGACGACCGCGCCCACGCCAATGGCCACGGCCAAGATGCCGTATCCGGCGCTGCTGACGCGCCCGCCCGCGGCCGTCGCGGCAAGTGCGATGAGCATGCCGATGATGCCCAGGGAATTCCCGCGCCGCGCGGTTTCCTGCTTGGACAATCCGCCCAGGCTGAGAATGAACAGCACGCCAGCGGCGAGGTATGCGGTGGTCACAAGGCTCTGCGGCATGGCTACCTCTGAAACATCTTCAGCATGCGCTGAGTCACGAGAAAGCCCCCGGCAATGTTGATGGTCGCGATGAGCACGGCGATGGCGCCCAAGATCGTGACCGGCGACGACGTCGGTCCGGAAACCTGCAGCATGCCTCCGACGATGATGATGCCGCTGATGGCATTGGTCACGCTCATGAGCGGAGTGTGCAGCGCCGGTGTGACGTTCCAAACCACTTGCCATCCGATGAAGCAAGCCAGCACGAAGACGGTTAGGTGCGACAAGAATCCGGCGGGTGCCACGAAGCCAAGACCGGCGAGAACCGCAGCTAACACCAGGAGCGTCACGCTGCTCACGCCGGACTTTTGCTTCTTCGCAACGCTCGCCTGCAGCTGCGCCGGTGGCACAACACTTGGCAGCTTCGGCTTCGGAATTGGGACGACTTCCTTCTTCGGCGGTGGCCACATCAACTCGCCATTGAGAAGTACGATGGAGCCGCGCACCACTTCGTCGTCGAGATCGATGTGCCAGCTCTTCGCGCCGCCCATATCAGCGAGCAAGTGGTACAGATTCGAGCCGTAAAGTTGACTGGCCGTGGGCGCTAGGCGGCTAGGCAAGTCGATGTAGCCGATGATGGTGATGCCCTTTTCGGTGATCACCTCACCGGGTTTGGTCAGCTCGCAGTTGCCGCCAGCTTCCGCCGCCAAGTCCACGATCACGGAACCGGGCTTCATCAGCTCGACGATTTCCCGCGGCAATAGGTTCGGAGCCGGGCGACCCGGCACCAGCGCCGTCGTGATGATGATGTCGACGTCCTTGGCTTGCTTGGCGAAGAGCTCCATTTCCGCCTTGATGAACTCCGGACTCATCAACTTGGCGTAGCCACCTTCACCGGTGCCATCTTCTTCGAAGTCCAGTTCCAAGAACTCCGCGCCCATGCTCTTGACCTGGTCTTTGACCTCCGGCCGGGTGTCGAAGGCACGCACGATGGCGCCCAGGCTGCGCGCCGCACCGACTGCGGCCAGTCCCGCCACGCCGGCGCCAATGACCATGACCTTTGCCGGCGGGACTTTGCCGGCGGCCGTCATTTGCCCGGTAAAGAAGCGACCGAAAAAGCTCGCCGCTTCGATCACCGAGCGGTAGCCCGCGATGTTCGCCATCGAGCTGAGTGCGTCCATCTTTTGCGCCCGCGTGATACGCGGCACCTGGTCGATGGCGATCACCGTTGCTTTGCTCGCCTTCAAGCGCTCAAGCAGCGCCTCGGCTTTCGCGGGCCAAATGAAGCTGATCAGGGTGGACCCGGCCTTGAGCAACTCAGCTTCGTGTTTCTTCTGCGTTCCGCGGTACGCATCGGTCTCCGGAAGCAGGTCCGGCGGCTGCACCTTCAGAACGATGTCAGCGGAGCCCCAAAGCTCAGCGACGTCATCGACGACCTTGCAGCCGGCCGCCTCGTAGGCGCTGTCCGAGAAGGAAGCGCCGCCGCCGGCGCCCCGCTGCACCGACACTTCGAAGCCAAGTTTCTGCAGGCGTCCGGCAGTTTCCGGAGTTGCAGCGACCCGGCGCTCACCCGGTCGCACCTCTGTGGGGATTGCGATGATCATGTTCGGAGCACTGATGCTCCAACGACAGCCACACAACTTGCCCGCGTGACGGGGAGCTCAGCGGCCGCCGTCATAACCCAAAAGCGAAGGGCGCGCCGGCAAAAAAGCGTGCCCACGCCCCGCCGGCCCCCGGGCAATCGTATTTGTCATCGAGGGGCGTATTTCCCTTGGGTCGAGCTTGGGTCGAGCGCGCTCTCTAATCCGCGGGCGTGACCAGGAAGTTCGCGCTCGCGCTGGCAATAGGACGCGCGCGGTCGTCTTGCCACGCCTCGATCTGCACAGACACGATGCGTCGGCCCTGTTTGGTGATGCGCGCCTTGGCGAGGGTATCCACGGGTTTGCCCGAGCGCAGATACGCAACGGTCAAGTTGATCGTCTTCGGGATCACCACCGTTTCGGCTCGATAGAAGAGCTCCAATACGGCTGTCGTCTCCAAGAGCGCGCCAATGGTGCCGCCGTGTAGCGCGGGCAACACGGGGTTGCCGATGAGCGGATCTGAGTAGTGCAACACTCCAGTCAGCTGCCCGTCCTCTACGCGAGCAGAGAGACCCATGAAGCGCCAATAGGGAATAGCGGCGATGAACTTAGAGAAGTCACCGTCTTGCCGCGCCTGTTGCACGACGTCCAGCAGGGGCGTGGGGGTGGTCATTTGGTGCCGGGGATCGGCGCACCCTTCGTTCCGATGGCAAAGGTGCCTGTTGCGCAGGCAATGGGGTCTGATTCGTCGTCGTGATACGCGATACCCCGCGCAAACGCGATGTGGCGCGTCAGCTTGTAACACTCGGTGCGGCACATGACGTCTTTGTGCGCCAGTCCAGACTTTAGGTAGTCGATGCGCAAGTCGAGGGTGGCGATCGGCCCCATGCGTTTGAGCGCCAAGAACACCGCGGCTCCACAAGCCGCGTCCAACATCGAAGTGATGGCGCCGCCGTGCATCACGCCGGTGTGCGGATTGCCCACCAGCTTTTCGTCGTAAGGCAGTTTCAACCAGGCGGTGGTGCCCTCGAAGTTAACGAACTTCAGGCCCAGCGCCTTGTTGTGGGGGATGCCGCCGGCGAATCCCTGGTCGAGACGTGCCAGTCTTTCGGCTTTATCGCTGGCTTCGTCTGCGCCCATGTGCGCGAAACCATAGCGTATTTCAAGAATATGCGCCGCGCGATTAACAGCGCCGCCCGGCGCGGCGTTTTGCTCATGAGTTTCCGAACAGGAGAAAACACCATGAAAGCACGCACCATCCTCGCCGCCCTCGTTGCCACCTCGTTCTTCGCCGTCCCCGCCTTCGCCGCGCCCTCTAACGGAAAAGCCCCCGCCGCTGCGCACGCCAAGAAGAAGCGCGGCGCCAAAGCTGACCCCGCCAAACGCGAAGCGCGCATGCTGGCCAAGCTGAAAGAAGCCGGCGTGGACGACGCCCGCGCCAAGAAGGTGGTCGCCATCAACAAGCGCTACCACGCCGCACAGAAGACCCTGCGCCAAGCGGCCAAGCCCGACCGTGAAGCGTTCCGCAAGGCCCGCGCCAGCAAAGACGCCGCAGCGATCAAAGCTGCGAAAGAGAAGATGCAGACCCACCGCGCCAAGCGCAAGGCACTCAACCAAAAGCGCGCCGCCGAAATCGGCAAGGTGCTGACCACCGCCGAGCAGGCGAAGATCAAAGAGATGCGCCGCCAGGCCCGCGCCGAAAAGGGAAAGAACGGCAAGCGCGGCAAGCGCGGCAAAGCGAAAGGCAAGCAGAGCTAACCCACCCCCATCCCCACGGACTCCTCCCCATCCTCCCTGAATCCTCCCCCCCCGCGAGGGAGCCACCCGCCCCGGTGGCTCCCTCGCCCTAATTTTGTTCAGCGCGAAAGGCGCTGCCTGGCCGCGCGGCTAGGCACTACAGTCTCGGTCATGAGCTACGCGGCCAGTTTGGACTCGGTGCGTGCGGCGCGGGAGCGCATCCGCGGCATCGCGCATGTCACGCCGGTGCACGCATCCCGCACGCTCAACGCGCGCGTCGGGGCGGAGTTGTTCTTCAAATGCGAAAACTTTCAGCGTGTGGGCGCCTTCAAGTTCCGTGGCGCGATGAACGCGCTGTCGCGTTTGGATCCTGAACTTGCCGCCCGCGGCGTTGCAACGCATTCCAGCGGCAACCACGCCCAGGCCATCGCGCTGGCGGCGCAGCTGCGAGGCATTCCGGCGCATATCGTGATGCCGGAGAATGCGCCGGCCGTAAAACGCGCCGCCGTCGAAGGCTACGGCGGTCGCGTCGTGCCCTGCGCGCCGACGCTTCAAGCGCGCGAAGACACCGCGGCGCAAGTCGTGGCCGAGACGGGCGCCACGTTGATCCCGCCCTTCGACCACCCGGACGTGATGTCCGGTCAAGGCACCGTGGCGCTGGAGCTGCTGGAACAGGTGGCAGATCTCGACGCCATCGTGGTGCCCCTCAGCGGAGGTGGCTTGATCAGCGGCGTGGCCATCGCGGCGACAGAGCTGCAGCCGAAGATCCAGATCATCGGTGTGGAGCCCAGCGGCGCCGATGACGCCCAGCGCTCCAAAGCCGCCGGCAAGCGCTTGCCCTGTAATCACCCAAAGAGCATTGCGGACGGCCTGCTTGCCAGCGTCGGCGAGCTGACCTGGCCCATTGTGCGCGATCGCGTCGCGCGCGTTCTGACCGTCAGCGACGACGAAATCCTCGCCGCCATGCGCCTGTTGATGGAGCGCATGAAACTCGTGATCGAACCCAGTGGCGCCGTCGGCCTTGCCGCGGCCTTGCAACCCGCCTTCCAAGAGCTGGGACTGCAGCGCGTCGGCATCGTGCTTTCCGGCGGCAACGTCGACCTATCCAAGCTGTTCGCCTCGCACCCGTGACCGGCGCGCAAGCGGCGTTGCGGGCTCCGGCGGCAGCTCCCAGTGCAGCCTGCACGGAGCCAGAGTCAGTCATTTTCCAGAAGCCACTGCTCGAAGAGGCGCTGGAGCTCGGCGTCGTTGGCCCCGGGATTTCGCTCGCGCAGGGACGCGCGCTTGAGTTGGAGGCCCCATCCCCCAAAAAACAAAACGAAGCCCTGAGGGTTCACTCGGGGATGGCGACGACGACGATGGTGTTGTTGTGGTAGCCGTCGAGGCGTCCGGGGTCCCGGGCGACTTCGCCGTAGCTGGAGAAGCCCGCGATGGGCACGTCCGGGAATACGTTGCGGATGGCGTCGACCTCGCCGCTGTAGCGTTCGCCCAGCGTCATGCCGCGGCAGACGCAACTGAAGACTAGAATGCCAGCGGCGGCGCGACCGTCGAGCGCGTCCTTGGCTTGTTGTGCGGCTTCCCTGGCGGCGTCCAAGATGGCGTGGGGTGCGCCGCGCACGATGCAAACCTGAGCGCTCTCGGGAACTTCGCCCGCGCAGAAGAGGGAGCCGTCCTTGAGCACGCGCAGAGGCGCCCGCACGCGCACGATCTGCTCGAAGAGTAACACGCCCAATTCGTTTTCGATCAAGTACTGCCCGATAGGCACGGATTCCAGGTCGATGCCGCGCGACTTGGCGTGGTCGCGATACACGTCCATGGCGGGGCGGCCGTCGATTTCGTGCACGATGTTGCCGCTGGCGCGAGTGACGGTCATGCGCGGCGAGACCTGCGACAGTCCGTGACCCATGCCGGTGGCCCAAGGCGTGGGGGACCAGAAGTGCGCGACGACGACACCACCTTCTGCGACGCCCGCGTTGCTACCGACCACGGTCTTCACCAGCGCGCCTTCGTCGGCCGCTCCAGCGCCCACGATCAGGTGGTCATCGGGCAAGTGCTTGCGGATCTCGACGACAAGTTGCTCGAAGGTCGGTGACAGTCCGTCGCCGAACAGGATGCAGCAACGGTGGCGCCGGCCGCGGGCGCGGTGTTCGCCGGACCGCGCGTCGGCTTCGCTGCAGAGCGTCTTGAGAAGCTTCTTTGCGTTCTTGCCTAAGGGCTGGGCTTCGTTCAAGAGGTGGCGGGTGTCTGGCGCGCCGACTAGGAGCACGCCCATGCCTTCACGCGTCAGTCCGCGCTCGGTGATCTCACCGGCAGTGGTTGTGGCCAGGATGTCGACGTCTTCGAGGCGTGCCTTGGCTTCCTGGACGACCTGCTCGAGATCGTATTTCGGCGATGCGAAAATGAACGCGAGATCCGCTTTGCGATCGCCCAACGCGGCGAGCGCTGGGGCGATGGACTCGTCCACGGCCGCGCTTGCGTCGGCGGCGATGGAAGCCCCACTGCTACAGATCGTAGACATACTCAAAGCCGACCCCTCGTTCGGCAGCACCACGTTGGCACCGGGGGTCAGGATAAACCTAAGACGCTTGGAGCAGAACGGGGCCTGCCTCCGAAAGCTATGTTTTCGACGACGCTTGACGGGGCGACAAAGCGGAAGTGCTCTTGCAACAAGATGTCCTGTCGCTCGACCTGCTTGATCTCATTGATGTTTGTCGCGTGTTGTCCTCAGCCGCCGCCGGCCCAAGCACCGCCCGGCGCGCCGGCCGGTTCGGAAATGCCTGCGCAGGCGCCCACTGCCGTGACTGTGGAAATGCCACCGGAAGAGGTAACGGAGCCGAATGCAGTGGCGACGGTGGCCGTCGGCGAAATCGCCGACGCCGACGGTTGGTCGACGTTTCACGGCGGTCCTGCCAGAACCGGCGCGAGCAGTGCGCCCGCGGTTTCTGCGCCGCGCGTGCTGTGGTCTGCGCGCGTGGGGATCCAAGGCTACTTAAACGGTCCCATCGTACTGGGAGACCAAGTTGTGATCGTGTCGAGCTCCGGCACCGCCCACAACAAACCGGATCCTGAGGACGGCGTGTACGCACTGGACTTCAAGACCGGCAAGCGCGCGTGGCACGCGCACTTCGACCAGGACGCCAACGGCATTGCCGCAACCAAAAGCCATGTGTTTGCAACGAGTGACGATGGTCACGTGTACGCCCTGGATCTGAAGTCTGGGGCGGTGGCTTGGAAGCAGAGTGGCAAAGGCAAGATGTATTCGCATCCGCTGATCGTGGACGGGAAGGTGATCGTCGGCGACGCTATGGGCAACTTGCGCGCCTTTGACGTTACGGACGGCAAGCCGGCTTGGAGCGTTGGATTCGTGGGCGCCATTCGCGGTGGCGCCTCTGCAGACGCCTCGGCGATCTACGTCACGTCTCAAGGCGGCGACGTCGCGAAACTGAGCTTCGCGGGCAAGGTAATCTGGAAGAAGCGCGTGATGCGGCCGCCCTGGGATGGGCAGGGCAAAGCCGAAGCTATTGAGACTTACGCGCCGCCGCTGCTCGACGGCGGCATGTTGATCATCCCCTTCGCGCGGGACACTTACTACAAGGACGTGCCTGCGCTATTGGCGCTCGATAGCAAGAACGGCAAAGAACGCTGGCGTTCGAAGGGGCCGGGATCCTGGGGGAATTTGCGGCTCTTGCCCGTCAGCGCGGCGGGCGCGCTGGTCTATGCGGAGCCGTACTCTGGCGACATCGTTGGCATCGCGAGCTCCACGGGGCGCATGCTGTGGCGCAACACAGCGGGGCCGTGTTTCTTCCCAAGTTGGTCGTCGCCGGCCGCCGCGGGTGATGTGGCGTACGTGGCGCGCTTTGACGGGACCCTGCACGCAGTGCGCGCTGCGAGTGGCAAGGAACTGTGGCAGGTCTACTTGGGTGACAAGCGCCACGCAGGCAAGCCGCGTCCCAGTTTTCCTAAGGCAAAGTACGGTTGTGAGTGGCAGGTGCCCGTCGGCAACCCGATCTACTCACCCGTCGCCGTCGCTAACAACGGGACGATCTTGGTTGGGAGCGGGGAGGGCTTTCTCTACGCCCTCGGTAACTGATACGGCTTTTGCCGGCCCCGGCGTCGGCACCCACTCAAGGGGGTCCTTCTTTTGGCCACCTTGCTCGATGGTGTCTAGCCCCTCGAAGGGATCGGATACCGCGCGGTCGATCACGCCCACATCCAAGGTTGCCGCAATCTCTGGTTCTTCACCGCCGCCGAGCTTGGGCGCGGGGGTCGACGGTACGTTGCGATCGAGCGGGGGCGTTTTCCACGCGCCTTCGACGATCGCGAGGGCGCGCGCCATCACCGGGATGTGCGCGCAGTGGGCGGCCTCGTTGGTGCCGGCGTAAGACCACACGTGCAGGTTGCCCTGATCCACGTTGGATTTGGCGTAAAACGGCGAACCGTCGCTTTCGACGGAAGTGCGCGTAAGCCCCAGCTCGTGCAGCAAGAGCTCGGCGGTGGCCGAGGTGGACGGATACTTTTCCGGGTCGACGTCCGAGTGGCTGAAGATGAAGATCTTCTTGCCGTGCAGGGCCTTCTTTGCGTACTCGAAGGTCGGCGTGAGCGTGTGGCTGCTCAGGGATTTGAGTGAGCCGTCGCGCTTCGATGCCGCGGGGTTCCAGGCGGCGTGGAGTCCGTCCAGCAGAATGACGGCGTCGACGCGGTCGTCGCCATGCTTGAGGATCTCGTTGATGGCGCCATAGCCGGCACTCCAGGCAGAGAGTGCGACGTGCCGGATGTGGGCGCCGTCATCGTGGGTATGGTGTTTCAACGCGCTTTCGACGGAGCGCAGTAGTTCCGGGAATACATCCGGGCGTTGGAAGGCGTTGGAGTACGGCCCGCTACCCAGGCCCTTGTCGATGCCGACATAAGCGACGCCGTTTGCGACCTGCACCAGAGTCTTGCGCACGGCAGAGTAGCCGTGGAAGTGGATCACGACGTCGAAGCCCATGTTCGCCGTGTGTCCGCCCTTTTGGGGAATAGCAATGCGACCCATGTTCAGGTTGCGGTAGGGCGCGTAGGGCCCAAGACCGATAGGGTCGTGGGGATTGCATTCGTGAAAACCCTTGGCGCGCAGCGCGTCGGTCAGCGGTTCGAGGGTGCGTCGCTCGCGCTCGACGGGTGCCGCGGTGACGTGCGGTGCTTCCGGGGTCGCCAGCCGGGCCAGCACCGCTGTGGCTCCAGCGCCGCCGCCCGCAGCGACGAGCAGCGCGGCGGCCACCACTCCGACGCCGCCGATGCTCAAGGCGCGCCGAAAGATGTCGGCGTCGGATTGGGGCTTTTCCGGCGGCTTCACGGCAGGGAAGTCTATGCATTCCCGGACGAATGGAAAGCAAAGGACAGATGTTCCATCGTCACTGGAATGTCGAATCGGTCCCAGTGCGGGGGATTCCTGTGAATCGACGCGGGTTTGGAATGCGGAGCCACGCTTCGCTGTAACCTCTGGGAGAGGGCCATCGTGCTGCGAACCATTCGCGCGCTGTTTATGTTCTGGACGATTTTTCTGTCCTATGGACTGACGTGGCTGATCGACAAAGTGCTGCCCAAGGCCCAGAGCGAGCGTCTGTGGCGCTTCGTGCACGAGAGCAACGCGCGGCGCCTCGCGACCGGGTTTTCTAGGTTGCGCGGTGTCTTCATCAAGGTCGGTCAGGTGCTGAGCGTGATCGGCACCTTCTTGCCCAAAGCCTACGGGCGCGCTTTGGAGAGCCTTCAAGACAAGGTGCCGCCTCGACCCTTTTCCGAAATCGAGGGCCGGCTGACGGAGGCACTGGGACCGAACCCGCTGGACCGCTTCAAGAGCTTCGACCAAGTGCCCTTGGCGGCGGCGTCGTTGGCTCAGGTGCACCGTGCCGTCGCCAAAGATGGCACTGAAGTGGCGGTCAAGGTGCTGTACCCGGGCATCGAGAAGCTGATCCGGCGCGACTTGGCGGTGTTGCGCTCCATCTTGCCCTTTTTGCGGATCGTGTTTCCGATTTCGCGGCAAGAACGCGTGCTCGATCAGCTCTCTGCCATGTTGGAGCGTGAAACCAACTACGCCAACGAGCGTAAGAATATGGAGCGCATCCGAGAGATTTTCACGGGACGCGACGATGTTGTGGTGCCGCAGGTCTTGGAAGAGCTGACGAACAAAGGTGTCTTGACGATGACCTTCGAGCAGGGAACGAAGATCAACGACTTCAAATTGCTCAAGGCTGCGGGCGTCGACCAAGAGGAAGTCGGGAAGCTCCTGGTCGAGTGCTATTTCAAGATGCTGCTCGAGAATCGCATCTTTCACGCCGACCCCCACCCGGGGAATTTCCTGGTGCGACCCGGGCCGCAGCTCGTTATTTTGGATTACGGCGCGGTGGAGGAAGTCACGGACGATCTCGCCGAGGGCATGAAGCTCGTGGTGCTTGGCGCTGTGACGCGCAGTGACGATCAAGTGCTGCAAGGACTAGAGCGCATGGGATTCGTGGCCGAAGGTGGCGACAAGGAGCTGCTGGCCAACGTGGGGCGCGAGTACCTTGCGGTGCTTTCGAGCGTGAACATCACGAACTTCGCGCAGCTGGACCGCGACACGATCGAGAAGCTGAGCGGCTACGATCAAGTGCGGGGCAAGTTGCGCGACATCATGCGCAGCGTCGAATACCCCGAGGGCTATTTCTACGTGGAGCGCACTCTGGTGCTGTTGTTCGGCCTGGTGGGCTCTTTGGCGCCCAACGCTGGCCTGGCGGGGCTGGTGCTGCCCCATGCGTCGCGCGCTTTCGCTATGGGCATGCAAGTGCCCCCGCCCAGTGCCAGCGCATGAAGCGAGTGGTTCTAATCGCCGCGGCACTGTTCGTTACTTCATGCGCGTCAGAGCCGCCGCGTGCAGCAGGCGGCAAGAGCGCACGGGTGGAGAGCTGTCACTACGAAGCGCGGGTCGCGAAGACGACTCCGCTGCTACTGGACGTGCGCGTGCAATGCGCCGCTCGTGGGCCACTTGCCTTTGTTGCTTCGGAGCGACCAGCGGCGCGACACATTTCGAAGATCGTGGACGCCAGGGGACGTGCCCTTCAGCGCCAGGGTGCGACTTTCAGCATGCCGTCCGACGCCGTAACCACTGCGTCTTTCAGCTATCGCGTGGATTTGGACGGCGTGGCCCGGGACGCGGAGTCTTTCGACATTGCACTGCGCAGCGGGCGCTCGCTGATCGCGCCGACATCGACGTGGATCCTGCGTCCGGAGCCTCACACCGGCCATACGGAGATCACGCTGCGGGTGCATACGCCGAAAGACATGGGCTTCGTGACGGGACTCACGCCGGTGGGTGACGGCTACCGCATGGACGCCCACGAACTGCGCGTCTCGACCTACGCCGTCTTCGGCCCCCACCATGTCGAGACCCTCATGCTTCCGGGGCCCCTGTCCCAGGCACGGGCGAGCAGCTCGCAAAGCCGCTTGACGGTTGCGTTCGCGGACGGGCCCCTCGATCTGAAGCGCGAGGTCGTGACGGACTGGGTTGGAGGCTCGGCCCGGGCAGTGGGCAAATTCTGGGGCGGGTTTCCCGTGCAGCATGGCCTGGTCGTCGTGCTGCCTTCCGAGGGACAACGCGGCGTCTCTTTTGGCAAGGTGCTGCCGGAGAGCTCGCCGGGCATCGTGATCGTACTCGGCGAGAAGAGCGACGCCGAATCCCTGAAGGACGATTGGGTCTTGGTGCATGAGTTGTTTCACTTGGGCTTCCCGTCGTTCCAGGGCGAAGGCAAGTGGCTCGACGAAGGGCTCGCGACCTACTACGAGCCCATCATCCGCGCGCGCGCCGGCACAAAGACGGAGAACGAAGTGTGGGCCGAGTTTGCGCATGCCATGCCGCAAGGTTTGCCGGCGATGCAGAACGAAGGACTCGAAAACACCAAATCCTATCGAGGTATCTACTGGGGCGGCGCGCTGATGGCGCTGCTGGCAGACGTCGAGATCCGCGAGCGCAGCGCTGGCAAACAGGGACTCGAAGCGGGACTGTTCAAGGTTCTTGAAGCAGGCGGCAATGCTTCCGAAGTGTGGACGCTGGAGCAGGCCATGCGGGTATGCGACGCCTCTGCGGGACTTGGAACGCTACGCGCTCTGGCGGAGCGCCACGCCCACCGCGGTTCTCCCGTCGACCTAGACGCGCTGTGGCGCAAACTTGGCGTGGTTCGGTTGCGGCGGGGCGTGCGATTAACCGATGACGCGCCTCTGAGTCAGATCCGCAAAGCCATTGTTTTCGGAGCACCGTGACCGACAAGCCTGGCGTCTGGGTCGAGTTTCTCTCCGATCCGGAGGTGCGCTCTGCGTTGCCCGCAGTTGCGCCCTATTTGGGGCGCATCCATCTGTCGGTTTCCACGACGCGCTTCTTCTCAGACGAATTCGCTGCACTCACGCGGCAGGCGAAAGAATGCGGGCTTGACGTGTATCTCTGGCCGCTGTTCCCCATTGAGCGCGGCTACTGGCTAGGAGAGCACAACGCCGCCGAATTGCAGGAAGTGATGCAGGGCTTGTTGCGTTGGCGCGACGCGCCCGGGGGGCCGAGCTTCGACGGAGTGTCCTTTGATTTGGAACCCGGCCATGCCTACGCAGAGCGGCTGCGCACTTCTAAGTTGCACCGCCTGCCCAGCTTGTTGATCGAGCACGTCGATCCAGCCGCGTTCGAGCGCGCACGGCTGCTATTCGCGCGGGCTTTGGACACTTTGCACCAGGGACAGTTGCGGGCGCACGCGGTGGCGTTCCCGCTGGTGCTGGACGACGCGCCCGGCGACCGTGTGTTGGAGGACGCTTTGGACACGCCCGTGTCGGATCTGGATTGGGACGAGGTTTCCTTCATGGTGTACCAGACCGCGTTCACCCAACTTGCTGGCGTCTGGTTTGGTCCCGCGCTGGTATCCGCCTACGCGCAGGCTGCGGTCGCGCGTTTCGGCGAGCGCGCGGGGCTCGATTTGGGCGTCGTGGGCGGTCCTGCACTTGGGCTCGACGCGGGGGATCGGTATCCGAACCCCTCGGCGTTGGAGTCGGATCTTGCCGCGGCACACGGGGCTGGCATTCCCTACAGCAAGATCCGGGTGTACGGACTTGCCGGCTTGCTCGAAGAAGGCGGCGCGAGACGTTGGCTCGGACAGTTGCCGACCGGCGCGACGCCGGCGATCAGTCAGGAAACGACTGGATTGCGCGCCGGCATCCAGGCCCTGTCGCGTGCGCTCAAAGCAGCGACTTGACGATGACGACGTCAACCAGGTCTACGCGGGGATTCAACTCGACCCGGCGTAGTTCAACGGATCGGGCCCTTGATTGGCATCCAAAATTAGTTTGTATGCTTATCGCTTTCTGCGCACCAACACCCCCGCCACCGTCGGTCGGTTATCCTGCCACTTTCGGTCGCTCCTCCTGCCGCCACCGTCGGTCTACGGTCAGTTCACCGTGGGCTAGCGCGCTCAAAGCAGCGACTTGCAGCCGGGCGCGCAGTTCTTCGTGAGTGCGGGCTCGCAGACTTCGCCGCCGTCCAAGATGCCGTCGCCGCAGACCGGCACCGTGCAGTTGGAGCGGCATTTGCTTGGGGAGTCGTAGGCGATCAACGCAACGGACTGATTCAGGTTCAAGCTGATGAACCCGGAGTTGCCGTTGACGAAGGCCCAATCGTTGATGCCGCTGGAGAAACCCATGCTCACGTTGACGATCCAGTTGCCTGGGATGGGGAAGGAGCTGATCGCGCCTCCGTCCGAGTTGGACGCAAACTGCCACGTGCCGACCGCAGTGCTGCTTCCTGACTTGTTGAACTCCGAGAGCGTGTCGTCCGCCACCGTGACGAAGGTTTGCGCTGGCAATCCGCTGATGCTCGCTTTGACCTGCGTACCAGGCTGGTTCTGGCCGGAACTGTTCTGATCGATGCCGTGCACGATGATCAAGCTCAGCTGTCCGCCGTTCGTGTTGCGCTGCAGAATCATGCGGCTGGCCATCAGTTCTTCGAAGCCGGTGTGACTGCTCGCCGAGCTATAGGCGTAGAACTGCTGCGCGCTGCTGCCGGTGTCGAGAGGAATGATGGCCACGTTGATAGCGCCTTGTTGCAGCTGGAAGGCTGGGCGATCTTGGTTGCCCGGACCGAGGTCACATTGTTCGCCGGGCTCTGGCACGCCGTTGCCGCAGAATGTGGGACTTCCGCCCGTACCGCCGAAGCCGCCGGGGCCACCGCCGAAGCCGCCGAAGCCACCCACGCCCCCGGCGCCGCCCGTGCCGCCGCATTTGCCGCAACCGAGGGATGTCACTTCATCGACGCAGAGAGAATCCCAATCCACTTGGCAGCAGTACGCGTCCGTAGCGCATACGCACTGAGCGATCTTCGGGTCGATGCAGCCCGGAGATGAATGCACGGTACAGCAGTCGCCCGTCGGGGCACCGCCGCTGCCGCCGAATCCGCCGACGCCACCGAAACCACCGATGGGTCCGCCGCCGAAGCCGCCGACACCACCGAAACCACCGATGGGTCCGCCGCCGAATCCACCGACGCCACCGAAACCACCGATGGGTCCGCCGCCGAACCCGCCGACGCCACCCGCACCACCGATGGGTCCGCCGCCGAATCCGCCGCTGCCACCGAAGCCGCCGACAGGTCCACCGCCGAAGCCGCCGGTACCGCCGAAGCCGCCCACGGGCCCACCGCCAACGCCGCCGGTGCCGCCACAGTTGCCGCAGCCAAGGGACGTGACTTCCTCGACGCAGAGCTCATCCCAAGATTGCTCGCAGCAGAAGTTGTCCGTCGCGCACACGCATTGCGCGACGCTGGGTATGTTGCACGCTGGGAAATCGTGGGGCGAGCAGCAGTCGCCGCTGGGCCCGCCGCCCGTGCCGCCAAATCCACCGACGGGTCCGCCACCGAAACCACCGGCGCCACCCGCACCGCCGAGGGGTCCGCCACCGAAACCGCCAGCGCCACCCGCACCGCCCAGGGGCCCGCCACCGAAACCGCCAACGGGGCCTCCGCCCACGCCGCCCACGCCGCCCACGCCGCCCACGGCTCCGGAGCCGCCAGCACCGCCGCTGGACAAATCGTCTTCCAGTCCGGCGCGCCCGCAGGCGATGGGAGCCATGGCCAACGCGACCCAAGCGATGTGGTGCAGTCTCACAACGCGATCTTGGCAGGCGGAGACATCCTGCTCAACCAAACGGCAGTCTTTTTATTCGCCATCGGCGGCAGCCGGTGTCTTCAGAGCCCGAAGCGCTCGGCGTTTTCCGCCAAGTACTGAACGTAATATGCGCTTTCTTGGTGTGGTGCGACCTCGCCGGCGTCGACCGCGGCTTCCAACGCTCGTTTCAGGTCCCCCAGTTTGCGCGAAGGGGCCAGCCCAAAGGCCTCCATGATCGCGGTCCCCACCCCCGTCGGCAGCGGCGGCTGCTTTGCGTCTTCGGCCGCCAGCGCGGTAATGCGACCCGCAAGCTCGTCGATCATGGCGATGCCGCGGCGTTTTTTTTCTGGACGCTTGGTCGTGATGTCCGCTCGAGACAAGCACATCAAGTCTTCCAAATGCGGTCCCATATCCCGTGCGAAACGCCGCACCGCGCTGTCGGTCCAGCTGCCATCGTATTGGCTCGCGCGTAGATGATGCAGGACGAGAAAGCGGATCTCCGAACTGAGGGCTTCGTCCGCGCGAAACAGACTTCGGCGCCGCTCCATCTTGTCGAACATGCGGGCGCCTACCTCGGCGTGGCCGAAGAAGTGCACCTCGCCGCTGGGCGAGATGCTGCGAGTGCGCACCTTGCCAATGTCGTGAAACAGCGCGGCCCAGCGCACTTCGAGCTGGGCGGTCGCTTGGCTCACCACCTGCTTGGTGTGTTTCCACACGTCCTTGTGTCGCCACTCACCGTCGCCGAATCCAACCATCGCCTGCACTTCCGGCAGCAACACGTCCAGCACGCCAGTGGCTAGCAGTGAGTCCAGCCCCAGATCCGGGTAGGCACCCATCATCACGCGATCGAGCACGGGGCGCATGTCGTCGGAAGAAAGCGAAGCGAGGTCCCCCGCGTGTGCCAGAACCACGGGTCGATCCGTAACCCCGCGCTCGGAGCATTCGGCGGCTCGCTCCAACGCAGTCATTCCGCGGTCTGCATCGGACCGCTCGTTGTCGACTTGCTCAGACATGAACATTGGGCGCCAGCATGCAAGAAAGGCCGACGGGCGCAGGCTCTTAGCACAATCAGGCTAGTCCTCCACCTGCGGAATTTAGTGAATCCTTCTCGCACTTGGACCCAAGCTGCGCCATCCTGCGAGCAATGCGACGTGTCGCTTTCATCGGGCTGTTGCTGATTGGTTTCGCCGGCGCCGGCTGCCCTGGATCGGACCCGGACTTCAGCCAGCCGACGGTGGACGCCGATACGCCTGTGCCGGATGCGGCCATCGAAACTGGCACAGGAGTGCCGACGCCGCTCAACATCACCAACTGGAACGTCAAGAACCTGTACAACACCGTGCGCGATAGTCCGGAAGTCGCGCAGGCGGACGAGATCATCCTAGGTGCGACGGAGTATCAGGCCAAGCTTAGCGGTATCGCCAAGGTGCTCAACGACCTGAAGTCCGACGTCGTCGTACTCCAGGAGGTTGAAAACAAGAACGTCGTGAAAGACCTTGCTGCCGCGGCGGGTCGGTTCCCACACCAGCACATCACGACCGGCAACGATCCGCGTGGCATCGACATTGCCATCTTGAGCGACCATCCCTTCGGTCCTGTTCTGAGCCACAAGGACGAGTTTTTCCAGGCGTCTTCGGATCCGACGCGTAACTTCAAGTTTGCCCGCGACGTGCTCGAGGCGCATCTGAGCTTCAATGGCCGGCACGTCGTGCTGCTCGGGGTGCACTGGAAGAGCGGCACGGACCCGGACAGCCAGCTGAAGCGCCTCGCCGAGGCCGAGCAGACCAGGCGCATCGGCACCCAGATCAAGTTTGCGGATCCTTCCGCCATGGTGGTGATGCTGGGCGACTTCAACGACGTGCCTGGCTCGCCGCCCATGGTGGCGCTTGGCGGCGCCGCGCCCTTGGAGTTCCTCAGCGCCACTGAAAACGTCCCGCCGAACGAGCGCTGGAGCGTGACGTTCGGCGGTGCGAAGCTCTTCGACGATCAGATCCTCGACGCCACGGCGCTGTCGCTGACGGACCGGGTGTTCAACACCTCCGTTGTGATCCAGCACGGCGCCGAGGTGGATGCGGTTGCAGATCACGATCCGGTGCGCGTGACGTACCAGGTCAAATAGCTGCGGCAGCGTCACTGAACAGACTCGCCTCCCTGGGCGTCAAACTTCTGAAATCCTTGGATTTTGGCGTCGACCCCCATGCCGCGATACGCTTCCAAAGCTGTGCCTTCCGCGCGCCCGCTCCGCGCCTTCCGCGACTGGGGACGCCTCGTCGCGAGGCTGATTTGCGCGCTTTTTGCGCTGATCGGAGCACTGCCCCTCGCCGCCGGGGTGCTGACCCGGACGGACTGGGTCCTGGATTGGGCGTCGGATGAGACGCGGCGGGTGCTTGCTGAAGAGCTAGGCGTCGAGGCCCGGTATCGGGTGCGCATGGAGCTGTGGCCGCTCTCGATCGCCATGGAAGACCTGGAAGTACCGGCGAGCGACGGGGGCACACCTGCCCTAGCAGCGAAGCGGGTCTCGGTGCGTCCACGCATCTTTTCGCTTCTGGCGGGGCGGCTCGATGTGGGTGACATCGAGATCGATCAGCCGGATATCCGCTTGGTCGTACGCGACGGGCAGATCGTCAATCTGAAGTACCGGTTGCCGAAGCGCGACGGACCTGCGCCCGAAATGCGGAGGGCGCCGTTTTCGTCTTTGGGGATTTCCGACGCGCGCATGTCCTTGAGTATCGACGCGGTCAAGGTCGTGTCTTGGCCTTTGGACATCGACGTATTTGCGGAGAGTGGTCCCAGTTTCGAGGTTGCAGTACGGGCAGGTGAGACGCGCGTGGTGCATGCCCGGCCCATGACCGTCGAGGGCGCACCGGGCACGGCATCCGTTGCGGAGAGCGTCGCCACGCGGTCGCTCACCTTCGACGCTTTCGACGAGGACATCGTCTGCCGCGCCGAATTGCGTGTGCGTGCAGAGCCCGGGTCGGTGCTGATTCGGCGTTTGTCGTTGCTGGGCCGAGCGGACGCGGATCCCGGCCAAAATACGTTTCCAGATTGCCGTGAGGCCAGCGAAGACGACCCCGCGCGCGTGGCTTTGCGGCTGTCACAAATGCGCGTGGTGTTCCGCAAGAGTGAGACCCCACTTTTAGACGGCCATGTGGTGGCTCGGGCTCCGGCGCTCTTCGCAAATCGCATCGAGGGTGTGCCGCCGCTATTTGGTTGGGTCGCGTTTGCGGGCGACCTTCGCTACGACGGGCACTACAAGCTGCCAGAAATACGCGGCAAACTGCGCGGTGGGGATCTGGGTCTCGACGTCTACCACCTGGCGAAGACCCTCAGCGCCGACGTCGAAGTGTCCGCGGACACGGTGAGTATTCCGACTTGGGATACGACCTTCGCCGATGGACGCATTCTGCTCACGGGCGTCAAGATCCGCCCCACGGAGGAGACGGTGCCCCTGAGCGTGGAGCGGCTCGACGGCACCGACATACCTTTCCCAGCGTTGATGCGAGATCTGGGTGTGACCGACAACACGATTGTCGGTTGGGACTTGGACACGACCAAAGTCACGTCCTTCAAGGGCACGTTGAACCCACTTCGGCTCGACGGAACGTTGAGCGCCGAGACTAAGAATTTTGAAGTCTTCGACCGGTCCCATAAGAGCTCGTCCAAGAAGCATATGATCGGCGTGCGCAGCGCAAGCCTCCGCGGCAAGGTCGGCGTGCGCCCGAACGCGCTCTTGTTCTACGACACGCGGGCGAGCTTCGGTAAGAGCGCCGTGCTGGCGAAGATGGTCAGCATCGGCTTCAACAACGACATCCAGCTCGACATCTCGAAGGGCTCGAAGATCGAGCTTTCGGACGTCAGTCCGTTGATCGACATTCCGTGGTCCGGTTTGGCTGAGCTGTCCGTGACCATGCGCGGAAAGTCCGGCAATCCAGAGCTGCTCGGAGAGCTCGCCGTAGCCAAGCTGGAGTTCGGGGGCTTTCCCATTGGCGATATCAAGAGCGGCAAGGTGCGCTTTCGCCCTTTGAAGGTCGACTTCACGGATGTGGTTGGCAAGAAGGGCAAGAGCGAGTTCCGCGTGCCCACGGCGCGCCTGAACTTCGACACAGACTCGTCTGTTCTGACCGACGCGCGGGTGATCTCAGAACGTTTCGACATTCGCGACTTCTTCGCGATGTTCCTTTTCGACAAAGATCCACGCTTCGATCCCATCATGGGTGCCGGGAAGGTCGACGCCACCGTGTATTACGATATGGGCGGCAAGCGAGACCGCTGCGGCGGCGGCTTGCTCAAAGTCGCCGGTAGTATGGATTTCTCGCGGCTCGAACTATTCGAAGAGCGCTACGACACTGGTAAGGGGGACTTTGACTTCCGCTGGTTGGATCGGGACGCCAGCTACCAGGGCATCGAGCTGGATGTGCCGAGCGTGAAGTTGACCAAAGGTGCTGGCACCATACTTGGGTCGTTCCAGATGCGACCCGGCGCCAAGCTTTCCGGCCACGTCGTGGCCACGGGCGTGCCGCTGTCGCGCATCGATGCCCTGGGACGCTTGGCGCCTCTTTTGGATGGTCGTGGCAGTGGCACCGCCGTCGTCTCTGGCACCGTCGACGACATGGTGATCCAATCGCAACTGCGGGTGTCGCCCATCCGGGTGGGCACCAAGACATTGCCTGCTAGCGATGTCAGCTTGGAGCTCGAACCGAAGCGAAGCGCCGTCAAGGTCATCGGGCGCACGCGTTGCGGTGGGGCCATCACCCCGGAGTTCGACCGCGCAAAGTGGGAACGCGACGAGTCCGTGGGCACGTTCTTCGTTTCGGGCAAAGCCTTGGGCGGGCAGGTGCGCATGTCGCGTCTCGCGGTGACCCGCCAGCAAAAGAAGCGGGTTTCGGGCAGCGTTGATTTCGTCGACTTAGATGTGGGCAGCCTCGCGGAAGCCGTACCCAGCGTGGCGCTCGCGAGCTCGAAGCCCCAGGGGCGCCTCACCGGTACGCTCGCCATCGAGAAGATGGAGATGGATCGCCCCGTCGCGTCGCGGCTGCGTCTTGTGATGAAGAAGCTCGAAATGCAGCAGAGCGGCATGCGCGTCGAACTGCTGGGCGGACCGCGCCAAGTCTCGCTTTCCGACGAGAAGCTCGAGATCGGGAGCCTGGGCCTGGCCGTCGTTTCGCCCCGAGGGCAGCGTGGGGTGTTCGACGTGCGCGGCAGTGTTTCCAAGCTGGGTTCGAACCCGGAGGTTTCGGCGGAGCTGTCGCTGCGGCCCGTCGAGCTTGCATCCTTCGTTGCGGATATTCCACGGGTTGAGCGCGCCAAGGGACGACTGGAAGGCAAACTCTCGTTGCAAGGGCCGATCAAAGCGTTGCGCTACCGCGGCGGTTTTCGTCTGAAAGACGGCGAGATGGTCGTACGGGGCTTGCC
The DNA here is from genome assembly GCA_965369205.1 of uncultured Polyangiaceae bacterium. GTDB lineage: Bacteria > Myxococcota_A > Polyangia > Polyangiales > Polyangiaceae > JACKEA01. Next base: position 36,783 of record CBDUPW010000009.1, read on the forward strand.
CTCCGCGGTGACGGATCTCTCCATCGCGCTGGACGTCGACGGCGAAGAAGTGCGCCTCACCCGCGCCACGGCACGGGTGGGGAACGGTAGCGTCTCCATCAGTGGTGGCGCACCTTTGCGTGGATTCGAACTCGGGGCCGCGCGCGCCGTGATCACGATGCGCGACTTTGCTCTACCCTTGGAGCAAGGCATGCGCAGCTCCGTCGACGGCAATCTCGTCGCGACCTGGCAACCGGACGGCGGAGCGGGCACGGGTCGCGCGCTGCCCCGCATCACCGGTGACGTCACCATCAAATCCTTCGACTATACGCGGCCGATCACCATGACCGCGGACATCAGCACCCTGGGTCAACGTGGCAAGCGCACGGAATTCGAGGCCTACGACCCAAGCGACGACATGATCGACTTGGATTTGACCATCCGCGCTTCGCGCGCGCTGAGCATCCGCAACAACCTGGTAGACACGGAGCTGACCCTGGGGTCAGCGGGCCTGGAGCTATCGGGAACCAATCAGCGCTTCGGGCTGCGCGGGGAAGTGCAGGTCAAGCCCGGTGGCCGCATACGGCTGCGTCGAAGCGAGTTCGAGGTGCGTTCCGGCACCGTGCGTTTCGATGACCGGACGCGGATAGCACCTAAAGTCGACGTGCGCGCCACCACCGAATACCGGCGCTACTCGGAGTCTTCGGGCGCCAAGGAATCATCGTCTGGCAGCAGCGACGGCGCGAGCGCCGGTGGCACAGCCGCCCAAGGTGGTCGCTGGCTCATCACCATGCACGCGCACGGCGACGCGGAGAACCTGCGCATCGACCTGACCAGCGACCCGGCCTTGGCTCAGGACGACATCTTCCTGCTCTTGACCGTCGGGCTGACCCGCGCCGAGCTCGACCAAGCGCAGAGCGCCAGCGTGGGCGAGAGCGTTGCCTTGGAAGCGTTGGGTACTCTCAGCGGGGCCGACCGGGCGGTGTCCAAAGCGTTGCCCGTGATCGACGAGTTCCGCTTTGGCAGCGCGTACTCTTCACGCACGGGTCGCACCGAACCCACGGTCACCATCGGCAAACGCCTGGCGGACCGCATTCGTGCCAACGTCACCAGCGGCTTGGCAGATTCCCGCGAGATCCGCTCCAACATCGAGTGGCGCTTGAGCCCCCGCGTCAGCGTAGAAGGCTCCTACGACAACGTGAACGACATCTCCAGCTCGTCTTTGGGTAATCTGGGAGCAGACATCCGATGGCGACTCGAATTCGAATAACACCTCTACGGGCGTGGGTCTGCGCAAGCGCACTCTTGCTGGGTTGCGGCGATGGCGAAGACGACAGCGCGCCGCAGTCGCCCGCAAGCAGTCTCATCTTATACGGCGCGCCGACTGAAACGGAGCTCACGCCTTTTCCGTCGGATCGCTACACCGCTGCGGACAAGGGCAGCGCCACGGGCTTGCGGGTGGATGTCTCCGCGGACACGACTGGGGATCCCATGGCCGTGGACCTTGCAGACAGCATGGCGCAGCTGTCGAAGCTGGATGGCTTCTCCACCACCGGGGGCGTGGTCTTCAAGCTTTCGTCGCCCATCGACGCGCGCGGCATCGATCACGTGCCCGACGCCGAGCCGCCGATCCTGGATCCTATCGACGACGCCAGCGTCTACACCAAGGCGGACTCGCCGCTGCTATTGGTCAACGTCGACCCCGAGGCGCCGGAGTTCGGGACAGCGCTCGGCATTGTGCCGCGCTACTTCGAGCAGGCGGAAGACGGGTTTTACGAGAGCGACGAATTCACGCTGATTGCTCAGCCCGCGGTGCCGCTACGACCGGCGTCCCGCTACGTGATGATCGTGACGGACAAGCTACATGCCCGCGACGGTACCGCCGTTGGCTCCGAGCCACTGATGCGAAGCGCGCTGAGCAATGCCAAGGACGCTTATTCCGTCGAACTGCGTGACGCCGTGCAAGTGGCCGCGGACGCTGTCGGATTTGCGCCCAAGAGCGTCGTCGCGGCCACGCTATTCACCACGGGCAGCACCCTGACCGGGATCGTTGAGATGGCCAAGGCGCGCCGGGCTGCGCCTCCCCCGAAACAAACCAAAGCTTGGGAAGTGGAGTCGCCCCTGGTCAGCCCGGGTACCCGCGTGCGTTTCGCCGGCAGCTTCGAAACGCCGGAGTTCCGTGCGGCCAGCGACGGCAAGTGGGAGCTAGACACTTCCGGTCGCCCCAAGCTCGCCCAGAGCGTCAGCCTCGAGATGTATCTGGCGTTTTCGGACGCCACCCAGAGCGGACCGCGCCCGGTGGTATTTTACGCCCACGGACTGGGTGGCGATAAAGACAGCACCTGGGGCACCGCCGAGCGCTTGGCGTCGCTTTCCGCACGCGGCGTCGCCGTCTTGGGCATCGACTCTCCCGAACATGGCTCGCGCGCTACCGGCGAGACCAATCTGGTTAGCAGCGTCTACGGCTTCTTTGGGATCGACGAGGACACCAACCAGTTCGACATCGAACGCGCACGGGACAACTTCCGTCAGATGGCTGCGGACCAGCTGGAGCTCGTGCGATTCGCAAAGTCGCTTTCCACGCTAGATCTCCTGCCCCTGGACGCCTCGGGCCAGCCCGCGCCCGACGGCGTGCCTGATCTCGACGTGTCGGCCTTCTACTACATCGGCCATTCCTTTGGAGCCGTGCAAGGCGCCACCATTTTTGCCATCGCTCCGGAAATCGAAGCGGCCAACTGGAACGTTGGCGGCGCCGGCTTGATGATGCTCTTGCGCGACTCCAACCTGTTCAGCCTGTTCCTCAAGTCCATCAGTCCGCCCAAGACGCCCTTCGGCGCGGTTGCGCGCTTCATGGCCATCAACCAAGCCATCGTGGACCCGGGGGATCCCCTCAACTTCGCTCGCTACGCCACCCTCGAGACGCTCCCAGGCGTGGCCAAGGCGGCCTCACGGGACGTGTTGCTGCAGCAGGTTGTGGCGGACACCATCGTTCCGAACTCAACGAGCGAAGCTTTGGCCCGCGCGGCAGGGCTCGCCGTGCTCAACCCGGTGACACCCGCTTCTGGGCTGACAGAAATCAGTGCTCCTGCGTCCGGCAACCTGCCCAATGGCGCCACCGGCGTGGTCTGTCAGTTCGACACCATGAATGACGGCAAGATCGCGTCCCACGGCGAGTTGGCGTTCTCCGCCGAGGGGCTGCAGCAGTATGTTTCGTTCTTCAAGACCCGCATCGACGAAAACCGCGGCGTCGTGAACGCGCCGTATTGACGCGGAAGTGATGCTAGCGTGGCCGGCCATGCGACAGCGTCGGTTCTGGGGATGGGGCTACGAAGACGTCAGTCCGAGCGAAACTGAGCTCGGCATGCTCGAAGCCGCGTTGACTGGCATGCTGGGCATGCGCAGCGCAGAGCCACAGGCACGGCCGCAGATCGAGGAGATCGTGCTGCGCGACCCGCGCGCGGCGTTGCCGGCTTCACTGGGTGAGCTGTGTGACGCCTCGCCGCTGAGTCGAGCCAGTCACAGCTTCGGCAAGTCCTATCGCGACATCGTGCGTGGATTCGATCGCAACTTCGACAACCCGCCAGACATCGTTGCGTACCCAAAGAGCGAAGCGGACGTCGCCCGTATCTTGGATGCCTGCGCCGAAGCGCGCATCGCCGTGATCCCCTTCGGCGGTGGCAGCAGCGTGTGCGGCGGCGTCGAGCCCGTCGCTTCTGAGAACTATCCGGGCACGCTTTCCCTCGACCTGGGAAAGCTCGATCAAGTGCTCGAGGTCGACGCCACCTCCCGGGCGGCTCGGGTGCAGGCGGGCGTGCTCGGGCCGCAGCTCGAAGCCCAGCTCAAGCCGCACGGTTTGACGCTACGGCACTATCCTCAGTCCTTTGAGTTTTCGAGTCTGGGCGGCTGGATCGCCACCCGCGCTGGCGGGCACTTCGCTACCGTGTACACGCACATCGACGACCTGGTGCAGTCGATGCGCGTGGTCACGCCCACGGGCATTCTCGAAACTAGGCGGCTTCCCGGATCCGGGGCGGGACCGGATCCGAATCGCCTATTCCTCGGCTCCGAGGGCACGCTTGGCGTGATCACAGAGGCGTGGATGCGACTCTTCGAGCGTCCGACTTTTCGCGCAAAAGCATCCTTTCGTTTCGACGACTTCGGCGCCGGCACGAACGCCCTGCGTCATCTTGCACAGAGCGGTCTGTTCCCCTCGAACGCGCGTCTGCTCGATCCCGTCGAAGCCATGCTCAATGGCGCGGGTGACGGCAGCCACGCCCTGCTGCTTGTTGGCTTCGAGTCTCACGATCATGCGCTCGGCGCCTGGCTCGAACGCGCTGTTGAGCTGTGTCGCGACTGTGGTGGCAAGGCCTCCGACGCCGACATCGTCCCGAACGTCGAAAGCAGCTCCAAAGATGGCGCCGGCGGAGCATGGCGCAGAGCGTTCTTGCGCGCGCCCTATCTGCGCGACGAGTTGGTCGCCCGGGGCGTGTTTGTGGAAACTTTCGAGACCGCGGTGACCTGGGATCGCTTCGACGAGCTACACGCTACGGTGATCGCCGCGGCGCGGGCCGTGGTCGGACAGCAAGCGGCTGTCACTTGTCGCGTCACCCATGCGTACCCGGACGGCGCGGCGCCCTACTTCACCGTGATTGCTCCGGCACGCCGTCGCGACGAGCTGGCGCAATGGCGCGATATCAAAGCCGCGATCACCGACGCCATGCTCGCCGCGGGGGGCACCACCACCCATCACCACGCCGTAGGCCGAGATTTCCGTCCGTTCTACGAGCGAGAAGTGCCGCAGCCTTTTCAGAATGCGATGCGCGCCGCACGCGCCGCCCTCGACCCGCGTGGGATCCTGAACCCCGGGGTCTTGTTTGCCGGCGCGTGACGCGCGGGTTCCCCTTCCACATTGTGGGCTCGGTGTTATGTTCCCGCCGTGAACGTCCGCCTGGTCAAAGAATACCGCTTCGAAGCCGCACACCGCTTGCCCATGGTGCCGCCAGGGCACAAATGCGAACGCCTGCATGGGCATAGTTTCAAGATCGAAATCGCTGTCAGCGGCCCCGTGGATGAAACGACCGGTTGGTTCATCGACTACGGCGACCTCGACGAGATTTGGGCGCCGCTCTACGAAGCCTTGGACCATCGCTATCTCAACGAAGTGCCCGGTCTAGAAAACCCAACCAGCGAAATCCTCGCAAAGTGGCTTTGGGATAAGATCAAACCCAAGCTGCCGTCACTTTCGCGCCTCATCGTCTTCGAGACTTGCGACGTGCGCTGCGAATACGAAGGCGAATAGCCCGTCGGTTACGGGTTGGACGATCTTCTTGTTTTTTTGTTTTTGCGCCGAACGCGTCATCGCAACCGCGCCCGCCCGGCAAGCGCCGGCGATCACGCGTGTACGTTGATGCCCAGGGTCCGGCGTAGTTGCATGTGTTCGTCGGACAGGGCGCGCTGGTAGAGGTCGTCGACTTGGCGCTCCAGAGGGATCCCGTTGAGGGGGAAGCGACGCACAATGTCTACAGCTCGGCGGGCGTCTCCGCAGAGCAGCAGTCCGACGCGGCCGCCAAGCAGGGCGGTTTCATCGAGCCACAGCGCCAAGCGCCGGCGTGCTCCTCGGGTGGGGATGTCTCCTGCAAGCTCCGTAAGCGCTTTGCGTTCGTCGTCTTCGAGTGCCTCTTCTAGGGCATCGGCGAAGATGCGGGCAGGTCCGTCGAGGTCCTCCATACCGGGGGCTTCGCCAATGACGAGCGCTGCCACGACGACCTTGGCCAGTTGTTGCGGCGAAGGGCACGCCCAGAGGAACCCATTTTCGGCGCGCAAAGCCGAAAGGGCGCGCGCCCACAAGAAGGCGAGTTCATGCAACTCGAGTCCGCTGCCGAGACTGCGATCCGCGATGGCGACCGGTCGCGCTAGCGCCAAGGCGCGCGTGCCGTCGGGCACGTTGTCGACCACGTACAGCGGTGGCGGTTCGATGCCCATCAGCCGGCACGTCCAGCTCAGACTGCGCGCGATCATCGTCGTGCTTCCTGCATCCTGCAGCGAGCCCTTTTCGAACTCCAGGAGCTGATCGTTGTTAGCGAGCTCTTCGAAGCAGAGCGGCAGCGCCGGGCGCGCGCAACTGCGAAGCAGGCGACACAGTTGCGCGTCGCGCTCGGGGGCGAATTTGTCGAACTCGATGTTTGCCAAGGTGGAGCGGGCAGCGATCAACCCGTCCGGTTGGTGAGCGTCCGCATTCAGGGACTCGTTGATGTCCGCCTCGCCCAGGTGATCGAGGATACAGGCCGCGTTCCACGCGCTATCGTCGTCGCCCGTCTTTTCGAAGGCCCACAGCGCGCGGCGCACGACGTCTGCGTCTTGGGGCCGCACGCGGGCCGCACTGCGTAGCACGGCCGCGGCTGCTTCGTGGTCGCGCGAGGCCTGGTGCAGCTCGCCGATCCAGAGCAAGAGTTCTACGTCATCGACGCGGTGCTCTGCGGCCCGAGTGAAACAGCGCAGAGCCGCCGCGGCGTCATCCCGCACGTCCCGATGCAGCATGCCGAGCTTCTTGCCCAAGTCCCAACAGAGCTCGGCGTCCGTGCTGCGCGCGACGACGAACTCGTAGATTTCGATCAGATCGTCGAAGCGTCGCGCGGTGCCCAGCACCGTGGCGGCGATCTCCAGCGCTTCGAGGGTCTCTGGATGCGCCTGGAGCGCTTCTCGGCACAGCTCGACGGACTCTTTGGCGCCTGGCAGTTCGGTTTGCGCGATGCGCGCGGCTTCCACCAGGGCGTTCGCCCGTTCCACACCTTCGAGGCGCTCCGCGAGGCGCTTGCGCGCTGAAACCCGTGCGGGCGGGTTGCCAGCCATGTCCTGCGCCCGGACTAGCGTGTCGAGGGGCGCCCGCGCATCGTCTTCGGCCGCCCATTGTTCGATGGTAGCCAAGGCTTGTGCGGGCTCTTCGGCATCCAGCCAAGCTTGAGCGATTGCAGCGAGCTGTTCGTGACGCGCCCCAGGATCCGTCAGCGCATCCAGGTGACGACGGCGCATCGCCTCAAGGCGCCGGAAATCTTGCTGCTCAGCTAGAACGTCGCAGGCCGCGTCGAGGGCGCCCGCGTGCATGGGGTCGAGCTCAAGAGCTTTGTCAAAGTTGTGTGCGGCTTCGGCCACGCTTTCTAGCGCGCGTTTGCAGCGACCGATCCGAAAGTACACATCCGCGCGTTCGGGGTCGCGGGGGCCCAGGCCCAGCAGGCGCTTCTTGTATTCGGCAATGGCGTCCGAATGTCGTCCGGCCTCGAAATGAGCGTTGCCGTTTGCGATGAACTCGGAGACCGCGGCTCCATGGGACGACGGGGGCGGTGGAATGCTCGCACCGTCCGACACGATGACATTCGGCGGCAGCAACAGCGGAAAGGCCTGGGGACCTGGCATCGAGCCAACCGCCGACAGCAGATCAAACCCCTCCACCCCGCGCATGCGTTCGTAGAGCGCGCTGGCGTCCATGCTCCTGGTTTCCACGTCGTCCTTGGCATTGCGCACCGCCGCCGCCAGGCAGTGCAGCAGGGGAGCGTCTGGGAGCTTGCGCTCGCTTTCTCTGGCAGACGCGGCGACGATCAGTCCGATGGCTGTGCCGTCTAACGCCTCCTTCGCCACCCCGAGGATTTCCGCCGCCAGAAAAGGATCATCGGGACCCTCGTGTCGAAGATCGAGAATCAGCAGGATTGCCATGGTGGCGCGGGCCAGGGACTGCCCAATCCCTCGCAGGGATGCTTCGTGGTCCCCGCTAGCCAGTGCCAGATCAGTGCCGGCGATGCTGGCGTTGCCCGAGAACACGACCAGCGCATGACCTGGGTCGCGGCGACGGGCCAGGGCACGCTCAAGTTCGTCGAGCAGGCCGTCTTCAGGATCGACAGGGCGGGCCGCAAAGCGCAGGTGTGGATCGCTCAGCAGTTCTAGGAAGTCTTGTCGAGCCGAGGAACGCACGCTGCGCGGCGCTTCGTTCGAGCCAATGATATAGGCGATTCGCATCGGTGGTTGGTGGCGGCCGCTCGTGCGCGGAGCAATTCAGTCTTCGGATTCGTAGCCAAAATCCGGGTCGAGCCCGGCTAGCGCTGCGAAAGGCGCGGGGTGATAGGGCGGGCGCGGTGTGATGCCCTCGCCGGGGTCGTCGCCGCGCTGCTGCAATAGGCGCGCGCAGAGCGCCAGACAGCCCTTGCCTTGGCACCAGCCCGTGCCAAACCCGGTGTAGCGTTTGACCGACTCGATGTCGCGGTGCCCAAGAGAGAGGGCGTGCTCTAGTTCGCTGAGCGTTACGTCTTCGCAGCGGCAAACCAATGTCTTCATGCCGGGCCGGCGAGTGTAACCCCCGCGCCCGCGGCAGCACCAGGCTGTTTTGGCCGCAGCGCGTCAGGGGCGCAATCGCTGCGCCCAGCGCAGCCATCTGCTAGAGTGCCTGCGCTCGCGGGCGTAGTCGTCGCTGCGGGCGCTCGCCCCTGCCAGGCCGTTAGAGAGGTCAGCGATGAGACGTACTGCAACCGCATGCATGTTCCTGTTTCTGGTGGCCTGTGGGAGTTCGGACGAGGGCGGGCTGTTCGGGACACCCCGCGCCGCGAGTGGTGGGACAACAAGCGGGGGCACGACCGCGGTCGGAGGCAGCGCGGGCGCGACCGGTGGTGTCGGCGGCACTCTTCAAGCCGGTGGTACCGGTGCAGTGGGCAGCGGAGGCGAGTCAGGCAGCGCCGGCAGCGGTGCAACGGGTGGTGATGCCAGCGGCGGAAGCGCGGGCGGCGCCGCAACTGGAGGCGACGGCGGCAGCGGCGGCAGCGGCGCCACTGGAGGCAACCCCGCAGCGGGAACGATCTCTTGCGGGGGCGTCAACAACTGCGCGCGCCCGGAGAACTTCTGCTGCGTGTTTTTGAGTGGAAGTTCGTTCCCGACGCCCACGTGTCAGGCAAACGCCGCGCCCTGTCTGCCCGGCTCAGAGGTGTATTGCGACGGACCCGAAGATTGCATCAACGGTACCGTTTGCTGCGGGCAGCTGGTGAATTCGCGTTTCGGCCAGGCCTACAACGACCTCAAGTGCCGACCGGAGCAGGAGTGCGTGTATGCGCAGCAGCGCCGCCTGATCTGCGGCGATCAGAAATGCCCCAGCGGGCTATCCTGCAAGCCCAGCAGCTTGCTGCCCAATATCAACTTCTGCTCGCCGAACTAGTTTGTGCTGTCGCCGCACAGCCCCGCTTGCGCGCCAGTGGGGCGTCCGCGTCGAAACTCGATGTCACAGGGAAGTGGGTCTTTGAGAGACTCCGCGAAGCCAACGGAAAGCGGTTCGTCCCAGCGGCGCGGGCCATCGACACGTGCGCGCACGACGCCGCCGACGTCGATGAACCAGGTTTCCGGGAACAGTTTGGTGCCGTAGCTTTCCCGCACGACCTTGCCATCGGGATCCATCAGAACGATGAACGGTGGATCTTTGGTGCCGATCACGGACTGCAATGTGTTCTTGGCGTCTTCGGCGCTCTCGTCCGTGCATAGAGTGACCAGTTCGATGCCTTGCCGGGTCTTGAGCATGCGCCCGAGATCTGCGAGCGACGGCATTTCTTCCAGACACGGCTGACAGGTCTTCGTCCAGAAATTCATGATCACGACCTTGCCGCGGAACGAAGACAGCTTCACCCGCTCTCCGTCGAGGGAGGTCAGCTCGAAGTCCGGAGCCCGACGATTGCGCGCCGCGTAGTTCGGGGCAATCGCACAAAGCGGTGCGCAGACTCTTCGGCTCTCCGCGTCGCGCGCGGTGCGCGCGAAGGAATAGACTGCCAAAGCCGCAACGGCGACGATGACGAGCTGGGCAAGCTGAGCCGGCTTCACGAGCACGGTGTTAGACCACGTTGCGCAGCCACGCAAAGGGCAAAAAAATCCCCGCGTTTCGCGAGGCGGCTTCCCCGGAACAATATGGATTATGCTGGGCGACGTGGGGACAATGCCCGAACAGCTCAGCGAGCTTTCGCCGCTTGCGCAGGCTCTATTCGAGTCTGCGGACCGTGCGACCTTCGGCACGATCCTGAGCGTGTCCCGGGCTGCGGGGCACCAGGTGCAACTCGTCAACCGGGCGCTTCTGAAGTTGCTCGATTGCTCGGAACTCGAGGTCGTGGGCCGGCCGCTTTCGGCGGTATTCGAAGCGTCGTCGCTCGCGAATGCGGGCGCATGGCTTGACCAACGCGGCACGGGGACGGGCGATGCGCAGATTGCCATGCGCCTCGCTGGGACGGGCGCGGAAGTGAATGTGTCGGCGCGCGCGCTGTCCTTGGCGGGCACCCAGGCGTTGCTGTGGATTGTGCTCGGGGATCGGGGCGCCGCGCGCCGCGCGCTGGAGCAGTCCGAACGGAGTTTTCGCGAAATCATCGAGTCCGCTCCAGACGCCATTGGCGTTGGCACACGGAGCGGCATTGCGTACGCGAACCCAGCCATGTGTACACTTCTGGGTCACGTGTCCTCGGAGGCCTTGCTCGGCACGCCCTTCACGGATCATGTGCATTCCGACGACGTCGACTTCGCCCGGGCCCGCATCGCAAAGGTCTTCGACGGGGAGAACTTCGGCGAACCGTTTCCGCTGCCGGTGGTGCGCGGCGACGGTCAGCCCGTCGACGTGGAATTCATTGGCATGAATATTACGTGGGACGGGGAGCCTGCCGCTTTGGTTCTTGGTCGGGATTTGGGCGAGCGTCGTGCGCTGCAAGCCCAGCTAATCCAGGACGACCGCTTCTCGGCAGTGGGCACCCTGGCGGCGGGCGTGGCGCACGAAATCAACAACCCGCTTTCCTACACGCTCCTGAACCTTGAGTATCTGATCAAGGAAATCAAGAAGCAGCGGTTTTCTCCCCCTGACGTGGTGCGTCTTACGGAGCGTATCGACGAGGCGCAGCATGGCGTCGCCCGGGTGCGCACCATCGTCGAGGATTTGGAGGCGTTTTCCGGCAGCGACGAACCGAGCACTATGGTGCCAGTGGACTTGGCTCAGGTCTTGGCGGCGGCCATGCGCATGGCTGCTCACGAGCTCAAGGGGCGCGGAGTCATCGTGGACCGCGTCGGCGATGCGCCGCACGTGCTTGCTGAGCCAGCTCGTCTGGAACAGGTCTTCGTGAACCTTCTGATCAACGCCGCGCAGGCATTGGTTCGCGCGCATCCAGAGCAGGGAACCATCACCGTAGCGGTGCTGCCTCCGCGAGAGGGCAAGGTCACCGTCGAAGTCGCCGACAATGGTGCTGGCATCGCCCAAGAGCATGTCGACCGCGTCTTTGATCCCTTCTTCACGACGAAGCCCGTGGGCGTCGGCACCGGGCTCGGTCTACCCATTTGCCACAGCATCGTGACTTCTTTTGGTGGAAGCATCGACGTAGCAAGCACGCTGGGCGCGGGCACGGTCTTCTCGGTGACGCTGCCGGTAACGCTGGCGCGTGCGCGTGCCAGTCACGCGCCGCCGCCTTCCCGTGAACCGACGCAGCGCGCGCGAGTGCTGGTCGTGGACGATGAGGTTCCCGTCGCGGCTATGCTTGAGCGCTTGCTGAAGCCATCCCACGACGTCGAGGTCTTCACTTCCGGTGCTGCTGCGTACGAACGCCTGCTGCGCGACCCCGACATAGATGTCGTGCTGTGCGACTTGCTGATGCCGGGAATGAGCGGCATGGAGCTATACCGATCTCTAGAAAAACAGCGGCCTGGCATGGAGCGCCGATTGATTTTCATGACGGGCGGCGCTTTCACCTCGCGCGCCTCAGAGTTTCTCCGCGCCACGGAAAACGTGCACATCCAGAAGCCCTTCAACGTGGATCAAGTTCTGAGTCTCGTGGCGGAAGCCGCCGGCCGCTTTCCAAGGCGCTGACTCCGCCCCCTCCCCCGGCGTGATCTCGACCGACCCAAGGCCCTGCCCCGGCGCGGGTCTCAAGGGCTTGGAGGTGCGAGACGATGGCGACGATTAGTACGGGTGGCGCTCAGGGCAGGCGGTCGGTCAACAGTGAGTTGCCGTTGGTGCCGTTCATTGACTTCTTGCTGTGTTTGGTGGCGTTCCTGTTGGTGACGGCGGTTTGGTCGCAGATGGCGCGACTAGAAACCACTGCCAAGGTGCCGGGCCAGGTGACGACGCCAACGGAGCCCGTGAAGCAGCTGCACGTCCGCGTGAAAGACAGTAGCTTCGAGCTGGTTTGGAAGCGGGGCGATACCGTGCTCGTCACTTCCCAAGTGGTTCGCCGCGCGGAAAAGCGAGCGGACGGCTCTGTCGGCTACCCAGAGCTTGCCCAACGCCTGAGCGCTGAGTGGCAATCCAACGGTGAGCACAAAGGCGCGATGGATGGACAACGCGATATCGCGGTGTTGCACTCGCCGAACAACATGGAGTTCGGCGACCTCGCTGGAATCATCGATGCCATTCACGCGCCGTCGCGTAGCTTCGGGCCGCAACAGGAAAAGGTCGCGGCCTTCAGCGTCGCGTTTGCGGCCGACTAGGCGCTGGCGTTCGCTCGAAGTGACGCACTAGCTGCCCTTGATCAAACCCGCAAGCTGCAGCAAGGGCTTGGAGATGCCGCCAAGCCCTTCCGCAACGATGCAACCGACCGCGATCGTGGTGAGGGTAATGTCGCGCACTTTGAGCATGCGCCCCAAGACGACCCACAGCACCAGGCCGCCAAGAAAAAAGGCAAGGTCATAGGACACTGGGAGCACCAGGCCGATGCCGAGTCCAATCGAGCCGGGGACCCACTTTTCCAGCCTGGGCTGATTCTCCAAGAGTACGTAGACGACGCCGATAGCGGCGGCCACGGCCATGGAGGTCAGCGCGCCGGGGGGCATCGGAGTCGAACCGTCAAAGATCAGAGCCGTCGCCCTTTGGCCGCATAGAAGTTGCTGATGAACCCCAGGCTGCCGCCCGCGCTACCCATGGTGGCTACGATGACCATCTCGGTTGTTTGGATCGCTCGCTTCGAGAGGAAGAACATAGCGAAGAACAGCAGCGCGGCGATGGTTGGGCCCTCTTCGATCACGCCGAAGGAAAGCGTCAGGTAGCTGTTCACGCCGCAGAGCAGTACCGCGAGCAAGAAGCCAGCGACGACACTGCGAACCGTGGGTCTGGCAGGGGCCAAGGCGCCGACGCTAGCGCCGAAACCACTCAGGAAGGAAGTGCCTCAGAGCCGGCGCCTATGGCGCAGCAAAAAGGGCAGCGCGGCGTCCAAAAACAGCTGCGGGCGGTCGATGTGGGCGAAGTGCGAGCCCTCTTCGAGCCAGACCATCTCGGCGCTGGGCACGAGCGCGGACAAGCGCTTTCCGACGCGTGGTGGGACCATGGGATCGCGCTTTGCGTACACGAGTTGCAACGGCATGGGAAAGGCTCGCTTTGCACGTTTCAAGCCCTTGAGCTCCGCAACGAACTGCCTCATGCCCTCGGCGGACATGGTGTCCTTCAGGTGGCGATAGAACGCGCGTCGCCCGGCGTCTGTGGCAAGGGGCGCCGCATAGATGCGCGCCTCCTCCCGAGATTTCAAGGACTCGTCGTAGTAGTGCACATTCTTGTGCGCCCAGCGCTGAGGGTCGCGCCGCACCAGGGCCGCGAGCAGGCGCTCACTTCCGGGCACTGCGAGCAGCGTCGAAAGCGCGTGCAAGCGCAGCTCTGCAATGCCCGGCGAATGCTCGTTCACCAAGCACGAAAACACGTTTGCATGCAGCAGTGCTGCGCGCATGCACAAGTAGCCGCCCATACTGTTGCCGATGCAGGCCGCGCCCACGATACCCATGGTTTGCGCAAACTCGAAGAGCCACTCGGCAAGCTCGACGGCCCCGTAGCGTGCATCTGGCTTGTCGGTGCTTCCGGCGCCGGGCAAGTCTGGAGCAAGGACGCGAAAGTGCTCAGCGAGGGGCTCGAATACGTAGCGAAAAGAGTACGAAGTGGTCATCAAGCCGTGCACGAGCAACAGCGGTGGCCCACTACCGATTTCCCGAACGTGCACGCTGTGTTTGCCGAAATGCTTGGAGTGAACGACGCGCTCAAAACCGCGCGTCTTTTCGTAGCCATGGGGCAGCCGGGGCAACTCGGGTAAATCGTCGTAGGGCACCGGTTGGAAGGGTTGCAGCACGGACTGAGCTTTCTGTAGCTGCGCCCCCAGAGCAAGGCTTCACAGGCACGAAACCGGCGAAGTCGTAGGCTGGAGGCCCCGAGCCCTCGGGATGCGGCACCGCGCGGCGTCCCGTGCCATGCTTCCCAGCATGAGACGCCTGCGCGCTCTTTTACTGATCTCGCTGACGGCCACCGCCGCGCTGGCGAAGGACGAAGCGCCAGACGCCCACTACATCGCGAGCACCCTCGCCTCTGGACGCTGTGATTTCGGCGATTGCCTCGGCTTCGGCTGGACCACCCGCGTCGGCAAAACCGACCTTGCGACCCGCTGTGACTTCCGGGACTGCGCCGAATTCGGTTGGACCACGCGAGGCCCGAAGGGCAAGTCCAGCGTGACCCGCTGCGACTTTGGCAAGTGCCTCGAACACGGTTGGACCACGCGACACCCCGACGGCAAAAGCAGTGTCAGCCGTTGCGACTTCGGCAAATGCTGGGAGCACGGCTGGACGACGCGACACCCGGACGGCAAGAGCAGCGTGAGCCGCTGCGACTTCGGCGATTGCGCGACCAAGGGCTGGTCCACCCGTTTGCCGGACGGGAGCCATGTGCGCTGCACCTGCAACTTCGGCGACTGCAAGAAAAACGGCGCGGACTGCGGCTAACCGCTCCGCAGGCTGCGCGGGCGGCCCCGCCATCGCTCGGAAGTCGGGGCGGTTGTGACGTGCAAAGTCTATTGTGATCGGTCACTTGGGTTGTTCCGGTGCCGGGACAATGAGGCTGTCCAGCCGGCGTCACTCAGTGCCAGGGATGCGGCGTAGACCACCGCGGGATTGTTTGGATCCACGGCCACGGTAGGATCTCCCAGCAGCGCCGCCCACCCCATGGGCGTGTCAAGCTTGCCGCGGTAGGTCCAGTTCGTTCCATCGCTGCTCGTTGCCCAGCCAACGACCGTAACTCGCCGCCGGTACGTCACTTTGGACTTGTCCGGCGCGATCTCGAAGTCCAGTTGGCCGGATGGCAGTAGTCGGCCGCTACGGTCGTTGAACACGGACACGAGGTTCGGTTGCCCGCCAGCTCGGGCCGTAACCATTGCCGTTTCAGCGCGCTCGCTAATCGACTGGGGTGTGACCGTGTCGGGAGAAGGGCCGGGCAGCGGTTGGCAAGCCCCCCCCCCCCAGCGTGCATACTAGGCAACCCAATGCGACTACCCGGCAATGACCTCGTGCGGCTCGGTTTGATTCTGCTCGCGTGTGCGTTGCTTGCATG
This sequence comes from uncultured Polyangiaceae bacterium, assembly GCA_965369205.1. Taxonomy (GTDB): domain Bacteria; phylum Myxococcota_A; class Polyangia; order Polyangiales; family Polyangiaceae; genus JACKEA01. Next base: position 52,102 of record CBDUPW010000009.1, read on the forward strand.
GCTAGTCCTCCCACTGATCACCCCAGAACTCGCAGGGAATACCCCGCCGCACCCCGCCAAACAAGCTATGAGCGCCGGCGACCGCGGAACACTGCGCGCGGTCTCATCGCCCTCTCCAAGTGCGCAGCGCGCCCGTGCAGGAGCCGCGGTGGCGTTGCCAGCGGACGCGGATCAAATGCCATTTGCGTCTCCGCGATACCGGAACTCCGGTCCCGGCAAGATCCGCTGTGGCGATCTGGATTGCACCACATCCGGCCAGCTCTGCTGCCATGTCGAGCATGACAAGTTTTGCGTCGATGCGAAAGACGGGTGCCCTGACGCGGGCTGGGACATCGCCTGCGATGAAACGGCGGACTGTGAGGCCGGGCTGAAGTGCTGCGGTGAACCCGTAGCAATGGGCCGCCGGCAGGCTCGCTGTGCTGACTCTTGCTCGCGCGACACCAGACAGCTTTGCGCCCACGACGATGAGTGCGAATCGAGGGAGTGCGTCCTGGGCTCCCGATGTGAACGCGTGGTTCGTGGGCGCCTGAAGCTTCCAGCCAAACGCTAGAGCAGCCGTGAAGCGCCCCAGCGCCCCAGACAAACGGAAGCGCTGGCCGCCGCCGACGTGCCATCCGGGCGAAGCTTCGGACAGGGCCGGGGGGGCCGGGGGCACGCCCGCTCGGAAGTCGGGCCGGTCGTAACGGATAAAGTTGGTCACAGCGCCCGCATGCGCACTGGGCGGTTTGGGCGAGGAGCTGGCGTGCTGTGACCTCTGCCCGCGACGGCGGGCGGGTCTGTGACCCGCCTCGGACTCGTCGCGGGAGCTCGGAGCCTCAAGGACGTCGAGGCACTGGCGGAGGAGCTGACACCGCCGGTCCGTCGCAAGCTCGGTATCTCCCGGCGCATTCCTGACACGGCCCTGCGCGATGCACTTTCAACTCTTCAGCCAAACGATCTGCGGCCGGCGCTGGCGCGACGTGATGCGCCACATCTGGATCGCCGTGCTCACCGCGACCACCGGAGAGCTTGGCGGGCTACGCCGCCAACGGCTCGCGCGGGCTCCGGAGTAGCACGCCACAGGCCGCCGCGCCGACACGCTCTTTGAAATAACCCGCTGCCACCGCCCCCGCCGCAGCCACCGCCCCCGACAGCCGCGGCGCGGCGCGTCCGCGGCGGCCACCGCCGCCGTCTCCAACCCCGCCACTGACCCGGAAACTGTCTCCGGAAGTCCGACGCTGAAACTCGCCCCGATGAAAACCGATCAGGTGCGCGGGCGGCCCTAGCGTCCTCGTTGGCGTGTCTGCTAGGGATTGCTGATGAGACCGAAGGCCTCGCGACGCACGTCCACGTCGTCGGCGGTGGCACGCGCCAAGATGCTTCTCAAGGCGAAGCTGTGGTGGCGCGAGGGGTTTCCTTCGGGGCCGCCGACCGCAGCGGGTTTGCCCTGGACCGTCGTGGCCGGACCCGGACGCGAGAACACGCAGCTCCTATTGACTCGTCGCGAGCTCAGCGGCGCGACCCATGCTCTGAAGAAGCTCAGCGGAGAGTATCGGGCTGTGCTGCCCAAGCTGCAGCAGGATCCAGCGGCGTTTATTGCGTCCGTGCAGGCGCTCTTGGATGCCCTCAAGCCCGCGGTGCATCGTTTGGCTTCGCCGGAAAGAGAAACACTGTGGCAGCGCTTTGCGACGCGGGACGTTCGTCGCGTAGCGCGTGTTGCGCAGCAGCTTCCTCGGTTAAGACCGTTGATCGACGCGGTTGCCTGGAGCTGCGTATCCACGCCGACACGCTTAGGCAAGATGCTCACGGTCGTGGAAGCCAACGCGGACGCCCTCGCCCAGATCGCAAACGCGGGCGAGCCTTCCTTCCTGGCTACGGCACTGAATCTAGTCGACTTGACGACGGAGCTGGGCACGCCGGCGCTCGCACTGCAATCGATCTTGACCAACGCTCACGTCCTGTCTAGCCCCACCCAGGCGGAAAATTACCCGGAGCGTTTGCGACAGGTCGTGCTCAAACGCTACGGCGGGAAGCCGAAGATCGAGCCGCCTCCGGATCGCCCGGCTGCGCGCCTGGGTGCCCAGCTTCATGAGTGGACGCAGTGGGTAGCCGCGCAAGATCCCGCCACGCGCCGTCGCGCCCTGAAGTGCTTCGCGCTGCTCGGCACCCAAGAGTTGCTCGGGGACTGGGCGGATTGGTGGCGGGGTTTGGAGCGCACCGAAGCGCAGTTGCGCAAGCAGCTGCCAGCCCACGCAGTGCGTCTAGACGCTCTCAACAAGCTCGAACGACGCGTGCGTCGGGCGGCCGAACAGACGCCAGCGCCGATATCTGCGGGCGGACTCACGAGTCTGCTGCGTTGGTATGCCTCGGTCGCAGAGCCGAAGTTCGTCGAAGAAGCCTGCGCTACGCTTGGCGCGCTCGGTGACTCAAGGCTCGCGTCACCTTTTCTAGAACACTTCAGAGGTCTGTATCTGTCCTGCGGAGCCAAGTTTGCCCGTCGTGGTGTGGTCGCCCTGCGCGCCTACTTCGTGGCCACCGCCGATTTGGGTGACGCGCGGCTCGAACCCTGGGCGGACGTGCTCAAGCAGTGGCGCGCTGGCAATCGCCTGCCGCGCTACGGCTTCGAAGAAGAGCTACTCCTGGAAAAACCTGGCAAGAGGCGCGTCGAAGCCTTGTATGCAGCGCTGGCGCATGCGGCGCGGACCGCCGCGGCCACGGACGACGTCGCCGACTCCCTAGTCGAGCTGGCGCCCTGTGAGCTGCCTGTGGTCGCGGCCGCTGAGATCGCCGTCGGGCTTTCGGATCCGAAGCTGAAAGAGCATTACTTCGAGTCCGAGACGTTGCGCCACGCCGTAGGGCTGACGGACGGTCAGCCGCGTGCCGCGCTGTCACTTCTTCAGTCCTTGGCGACTCTCGAGTCTGGCGAAGATCGGCGCTTCGCACTTCGCGCCTTGGACGCGCTGCAAAAGTCCGAGCTGTTGTCCCTAGGACTGTGCCTCGTCGCCGACGGGCACGTGCAGCGACTGTCCGAATGCGGGCGCTTGGCCAAGTACCTGCGCATGCCTATCGCGCCGCAGCCGCTTGCCCAGGGCGACGTCGCGTGGGCCATGCAATACCCGGCGCCACTGCATGCCGCGCTTTCGGAGCTTTCTGCCAGCGACCCCGACGCAGAACACAGCGCGCATCGCGTCCTGAAACAACACTTCCCCAAACGCGAAGAAGTCCAAAGGCAGATAGTTGCGCTCGAGTCCAAGCTGCAGCGAGAACAGGCGCAGTCTCTTCATGTACGTCTCGGCAACCTACGCGCACGTCTCGCCAAGCCGTCGGAATTGAGTGCTCGTCGCCTGGAACACCTGGCCGCTGATCTTCGGCGCGCGGCGCGACAGGCGGTATTGCGAAGGTTGGAGCAGGAGACAGTGGGGCGCGCAACGGCGGTATTCGAATCGCTGCTGGGTACGTCGCCATTGCCCGATTGGCTGCTGCAACCGAGTACTTTGCGCCTGATTCTGCCGGCCTTGGAATTGCCCAAAGGATTCAAGGAACTCGCGCTACAGATCTTGCGCGCGCGCGCTGGCCCTCCACCTTGGGATCTGCGGGAGGAGCCAGCCAACGCTGCGTTCTTGGAGCGGCTGCGGGGACGCGGGGTGGATACCGCAGAGTGGTTAGACAGTGCGCTACGCATCCATGTGGAGCTCGACGCAGAGCCTGTGGAGTTGGCCCTCGAAACAGACCCGCTGCAGGTCCTTGAAATGGGAGCGCACTTCAACACCTGCCTGAGCCCCGGAAGCTTCAACTACTTTTCAACCTTTGCCAACGCCGCGGACGTCAACAAACGTGTGATGTATGCCCGCGACGCGAAGGGAAGAGTTTTGGGGCGCTGCCTTATGGCGCTAACGGAAAGCGGCGGCCTTTTGACCTTCCACCCCTACGCGCACTCGAATGCGCTGCGTTTTCATGAGCGTGCGGCGCAGTTCGCGCAAGAACTTGCGGCGCGCATGGGGATCTCCCCGGTCGCGAGTGGCGAAGTCACGCTGCTGCTTGCGCCAGACTGGTACGACGACGGTCCGCGGGACCTATGCAAGCGCTTCGCGTTTCTCGAGAAGGACTCGCCGTTTCGAAAAACACTGGGCACGCGCGGCGTCGACGGGTTTGTGGAAGACCTCAAGGAGCGCTTTGCGCCCCTGGCGCTGAATGAACTGACGCTGCCCTTGGTATTGGAGCTGCCAGAGCTCGCCGAAAACCCGGAGCTGGTGCGTCCGCTGCTTCCTTTGCTGGCCAACCTGGAGGCGTTGCCAGGGCTCGCTGCGGTGTCTGCCGCGCGTCTCACCCTTGCACTGAGTGAACGCAAGCTCGCCAAGCGCTTGTTTGCAAAGCGCATTGAGCAGTACGCGTTGTGGTACATGCGACGGCACAATCACTTCGAGAGCAGAGCGGCGGAGCTTCTGATCCATCTTGAGCCGCGACTCACGCTGCGCCTACTACGTCTGACTCGGCCACGCGGAGTGCGCGGCTGGGCTCAGGAATTCGAGTTCCATCGCTTCGAGCTGGCCGCCCGCGCCTACGAAGCACTGCATCGCCCCAACAAGGCCATCGAACTGTATCGCCACGCGGAAGGCAGCAGTCTGCCGAAACAGCTCAGGGACCAGTGCGCCGAGCGGGTGCGCGCCCTAGAGCAGCAACTTGGGCGAGTGTGATCGGTGGCAGTTTGGTCGCGGCGGAGTGTGCCGTGGCCGGGTCGCGTGGCACATAGCTGCGGGATCCGCGGGCGAATCTGGGTCCAGCGCGCGGCATGCGCATTGCACACCCTATGCGGTATGCAGATGGTGCGCTTGAAGACATCCTGGGCCTTGGTGGCGTTCGGAGCTGCGGCATTGCTCGCGGTTACGGCCTGCGGCGGTTCGTCCAAATCGGATCCGGGCGCAGCCGGTGGCGGAGGCGGTGGCAGCGGTGGCGGCTCGTCGGGCACTGGGGGCAGCGGTGCGGCTGCGGCGAACGGCGGCGGTGGCGGCGTGCCGTGCACGAGCTTCGTCCCATGTTGCGACGCAAGCGGCAATTCCGTGGATCCGGTGTGCGACTCGAACGGCATGCCCCAGTGTCCGTCGGGCACGCAGTTTCCGACGTCCGGTATATGTACTGCGAGCAGTTGCACGTCCCAGAGCGGCTGCTCTTCCAATGAGTTCTGCGACTTCCCTGATGATCTCTGCGGCAAGGGCCAGCCGGGCAGTTGCAAGCCGCGTCCCAACGGCTGCGATTTGATTTACGACCCGGTGTGCACCTGTGCCGGGGAGGTCGCGGGCAACGACTGCGCCGCTAATGCTGGCGGGCAAGACGTGCGCGCGGGTGGCTGCACTGCGCCAACTGGCTTCTTTGAGTGCGGCACTGAGTTCTGCGCCGAAGGCTCGCAGTACTGCATCCACGAAATCTCCGACGTTGGCGGCATTCCGGATTCGTTTGCCTGTGGCAACTTTCCGCCTGCATGTGTTGCTGGTGCGCCCTGCGAGTGTTTGAAAGCGATGCCGTGTGGTGAATTCTGCTCGGTAGACGCGGGCGGCAACACCAAGCTCACTTGCCCCGGCGGCTGAGGTGCCTGCGGGCTACTTCTTCTTCACGCTCAGCTTCACTGTGCGCAGTTTCTTGTCCGCCTTGTAATACTCTTCGCGGATCGGTTGGCCCTCTTCAGCCTCGAAGTAGACCCACTTGCCGTCCTTTTTGCCGGCGACGAACTGCCCTTCCAGTTCCCGCACGCCATTGGCATGCCAGCGCGTGACCTTGCCCTGACGCTCCCCCGCGGCAAGTTCACTTGCTTCCACCTTGCTGCCGTCCTCCCGCCAGAACGTCCATGCGCCGTGTTTCTTGTCTTCTAGATAGCGCCCTTCACGCTCCTTCTTACCGTTCGCGTGGTAGGCCACAATCGCGCCGTGCCGCACGCCGCTGCGGTATTCGGTTTCTTGTTTCGGCTTCCCCCCCGGGTGAAACTCGCGATGGGTGCCGTGCAGCTTGCCTTCCCGATAGTCCGCTTGGCTGAGCTTCGTGCCAGTGTCGGAGAAGCTGGTGTGCTGGCCAATCTCCCGCCCAGAGGAGAACTCGCCTTCGCTCGCTTTCTGGCCATTCGCATGCCAGGTCTGGCGGCGCCCCTGCAGCGCACCGCCGCGGTAGCGCGCTTCTTCCGCGACCTGACCACCATCGTGCCAGGTCTGATAGCGCCCTTCGAGCTTGCCGTCGCGGTAGCTCGTCTCGGTCTTCTTCTGGCCGCCTGCGTGGAACTCGGTGAACGGACCGTGCTTGGTGCCGTCGTCGCGTTCGCAATAGATCGCGAGGCCCCCGGGCGGCGCTGCGCCGCTTAGTTTCGTGCCCGCGCGGCACGGTGCTTTTTCGGTCCACCAATCGACGGCCGCTTCGGGTGCCGCTGCGGTAGCCGGCGCCTCCGGCGCTGTTGCGTCCGACTGTGGCGCGCCGCATCCCGCGCCGAAACCGAGTTCGAGCGCGAACACCACGGCGAGCACTCTGGGCAAGATGGCTTCCTGCATCGTTCCCTCCAAACAACCGAGCCTAGCCGTCGCGGGCGCAATACTCACGCGCGATCACCCCCAAGGGTGAAGGTGCGTGCGGGTGCGAGATGGTGGGTGCGCTCAGTGGATCCCGCGCGGCCTTTGCACGTGGCGAAGGCTGCCCTCGCGAGATCAATCCACGGGGCCAGCGTCCGATGCTAGAATGGGCTGCTGTGGTGAGGACGTTTCGGATTGGCATCGTGTCGCTTGCGGCAGCGTCCCTGCTGGCCTGCGGTCTCGACCAAGAAGGCGGCAACGCAACACCGGCGGATGGTGGGACGGCTGGTTCCGGTTCCACTTTCGTTGGCGATGGCAGCGCAGGGATCCCCAGCAGCGGAGGCTCTTCTGGGTCTTCGGGCGGAGGCGCCAGCGGCAGCGCCGGAAATTCCGGTGCTTCGGGGAGCGCAGGCTTGGGCGGTGGTTCTGCGGGAGTGGGTGGCGGCGCTTCGGGTAGCGGCGGCGCAACCGGCGGCAGCGGCGGTGCAACGGGAGGCAGCGGCGGTGCAACGGGCGGCAGCGGCGGCACGGGCGGAGTCGTGACCAAACCGAGTTGCGCAAGTCTGTACACCGGCAAGGTGGGCGTGCTGCAACTCTGCACCGGGACCGCCACCCAGTGTCGGCTCTACATCGACAACGATCCCAACGACGGCGACCCGGGTCAATCGTGCACCGCCATTTGTGCCGAGGGAGGCGGCGAGTGTCTCAAGGTCTACGACGACTCTGGCACCTGCAGTGCGGACACGAGCGACGAGCGCAACTGCAACACCACCACGATGAGCGGTGCCATGTGTTACTGTTCGTGGGGTTGCGGCAGCGGTCTGCCCTGCGATAGCGGCAGGGTGTGTACTAGCGGGCAGTGCGTTTAGGCTGCCGTCAAGAAGCCGCCGTCATCCACCTTTCACGCGCTATCCAAGACCCTGCGCACCTTCTCTAGAACGCTGGACGGAGTGAACGGCTTCGGGAGGAACGCGAACTGACCCTGGAGTGTGGTGTCTTCCATGTCTTCTTCGGTGTGACCGGACATGAACAACACGCGCACCGCGGGGTGCGTGCTCCGCATGCGTACGGCAAGTTCTTTTCCGTTCATGCCTGGCATGAGCATGTCTGTTAGGAGCAGGTCGACGTGGACTTGTGGGTCGCTCCAGATCCGTAAGGCAGCGTGCGGAGACTCTGCAGCCAAGACTTGGTAGCCGGCGTTGCTGAGCACCTTCACGGTAAGGCCGCGCACGACAGCGTCGTCTTCGACCACCAGCACCCGCTCGCTGCCGCTTCCTTTTGCTCGCACTCGTGGCTTGGGTTGCACCACTTCTGTGGCGCAGCGCGGAAAGTAGAGCGCAAACGTGGTGCCCACGTCGACTTCGGTCTGCACTTCAATGTACCCCCCACTCTGCTTCATGATGCCGTAGACCGTAGACAGGCCGAGACCGGTCCCCTTCTCCGGGACTTTGGTGGTGAAGAAGGGCTCGAACAAATGGGCCAGCGCCGCCGCGTCGATGCCACTTCCCGTGTCGCTGACGGAAAGCACGACGTACTCCCCGGCCGGAACATCCTTGGGCGCTTGCGCGGCGCCGGGGTCGACCAAAGCATTGCTCGTACTGATCGTCAGCGCGCCACCGGAAGGCATTGCGTCCCGGGCGTTGACGGCGAGGTTCATCAGCACTTGACCGATCTGAGAACCATCTACCCGCACCATGGATAGATCCGGAGCCAAATCCGAAACCACACGAATGTGGTCCCCCAACAGACGGCTGAGCAGGCGGCTCGCATCTCGAACCAGCGAGTTCAGATCCATGCTGCGGGGTGAGATCACTTGCTTGCGCGCGAACGCCAATAGTTGTTGAGTCAGATCCCGTGCGCGCTCGCCGGCTCGCCGGATCTCGCGCACGTCTTCGCGCCGCATGGTCTCAGCTTCTTCGAGCAGCTCGGCATAGCCGAGGATCGCCGTGAGCAGGTTGTTGAAATCGTGCGCCACGCCCCCGGCCAGACGACCGATGCTCTCCAGCTTCTGCGCCTCCATGAACTGCGCTTCAAGTTGGCGGCGTTCGGAGATGTCATTGACGACCGCCAGGAACACCCGACCACTTCCGTGGTTGACGAGCTGCAAGTGCACAGCGACCGGGTAGCGCGATCCATCTGCGCGCTGATGCACCGTTTCGAACACCACCTTCGCGCGCTCCGACTTGCGCAAGGGTGCCAAGAAATCGTCGAAATCCGGCGCTGTTACCTCGGGCTTGATGTCGAGGGGGGTTAGCTCGCGCACGCGCGCCAGGGGATAGCCCAAGTTCCGCAGCGCCCCCTCATTGACGTATTCGAAACGCAGCGTTTCTGCGTCGAACAGGTAAATCTCGTTCAAGCTCCGATCGAGCACCGTCCAGAACCACGCGGCGTCGTCTTCGCTCTCGCGCCGTTGCGTAACGTTAGATATCGCCGCAAGCGCCCCAGCGTACTGTCCGTCCGTGTCATACAGTGGGCCTGTCCGCACCCGCGTCCAAACCGGGGCGCCGTCTTTGTGTTGAAAACGCGCCGACAGCTCCTCGCGGATGCCCGTCTTGCGCCGCGCCATGTTGACCGCCGCTACCTTGCCGCTCTCTTCGTCCATGAAGTCGAAGAGCGATCGGCCGATCATCTCGTCTACGGCGTAGCCGAGCATATTTGCCATGTGCGCGTTCACGAAGGTCGTGCGCGCGTCTGCATCCAGCCGCCACACACCTTCGCCAATGGTTTGAACCAGCTCGTTGTGCTGCAATGAGCGTTCTTGTAGCTCGCGCTCTGCAACCTCCACGCGCTGCTGCAAGCCGCGTCGCTCCGCTTCCAGTTCCTCAATCCGTTGTTGCAGATCTGCGACGTCTAGCTCGATATTCATCCGCGGTACTTCCCGAAGCGCTGCGGCGCTGCCTCAAGCGTATGCCATGACCGTCGGCGTTGCGAGGGTACCGCCGAACTCTATACGAAAGCCGCCGTGCGCGTCAGCGCTGCTCGAGCTCCGCGCCACACTCGACGAGGGCCAGGCGCATGGCGGTGGCATCCTCGGCGGCGCGCAAGCGTTCAAGCAGGTCCGTCTTCAAAGTGAGCGCAGCGATACCGGCAAGCAATTCGAGGTGGGTTTGTCGCTCTTCGGGCGGGCAGATGGTCACGAAGAAAACGTCTACGGTCTCACCATCTGGACCCTGGTAGTCGATGGGTTGTTCGGTGGTGAAAACCCCGAGCAGCGACTGACTGGCGTCGTTCAGCGTAGCGTGCGGAAGCGCCACATTGTGCCCGACAGAAGTGTTTTGAGTGCGCTCCCGTTCCCACAGAGCGTCCACGATTTGTTTGCCGGTGACGCCTTCAACAGCGGGTTCGAACACTTGAGCGATGTGTTGGAAGAGTGCTTCCTTGCGTACGATGTCCAATCGCGCGCAGAGCGCGCCTTCGGTCACATAGTCCGGCAGGCGCCGCGCCGCAGAGACCTGCGCGGCGGGAGCATCTGTCATTGCGCGATGGGTGGAAGTCCGGGGTGTCTTCACCGTCAGCACCGAGCAGGCTGCCCGGGCTTTGATGCGGTCCTGGTCCGTGCCCACGAGCTGACGCGCCAGGGTGACGTCCGGGGCGCCCATCACGAGCAAGTCATAGGCGGCAGTTTCCGATGCAAGCGCGGGGATACGGCTTTCACCCCGGGCCACACGGGTTCGCGTCGGCGTCGTGCACAGCGCCCGTAGTTGTTCCAAGTAGCCTTTCTCCGTGGATAGTTCCGTGTCCGGGGCGTCGCTCTTCACGAAGCGGATGAGAGTCAGCCGCGCCGTCCACAAACCCGCCAAATGATCGGCGGTCATCACGACCAACGCGTCGTGGGGGCCCGGCTCGGCGTACACCAGGATTTCCCGCACGAAGCGCACCCCCGCCTCTTTATAGAAGGCCAGATTGGCTTCCAGGTTGTTCATGAGCCAACCGATGGGATTGTACGGCACCAGGGTGTCGCGTTCTCGCCCCCGCCACTCCATCACTAGCCACTCGCAGTGCACGCTCGACGACACGTCGTGCACCGCGCGCCCCAGATCGCGAGACAGAACCGCGTGGAACTCGAGGTTCAAGCCCCGCTCGTCGCCAAGGGCGCCAACGCGGCGTCGGATCGACTGAACCGCGGGGTCGTCTTCCAGGGCTGCCTCGATAGTCGTGTGTTCTGGCACCTCGGTCAGGTGGATCACCTGCACGCGTCTGCCCTTCGCCAGCGCGCCGCCGAGCTCGACGATCATCTCTGGCGAGTGCTCGCTACCAAAAAGCGCCACCACGACGGATGCATCGCCGACGATTTTAAGATCGTGCTGGGCCACCGGTGGCGCCGTGAGTGCTACGGCCCGACGCACGCGTTGACCCAGGACTCCCAAGCGTTCAACGCGACGACGTCCGTAGAATGCGTAGAGCGCAATCCCGGGGATCACCGACAGCGATGCACCAAACAGTACCATCGGCCCAAGGGTGACCAGCAGCGCAACCCCGGCCAATATGCCGAAGGCTTGGAGCCACGGATAGAACGGCGCGAGATACTTCGGTTGGTACCAATGCACGCGGCTCTCGCGAAAGATGATGACGGCGAGATTGACCCCCATGAAGAGCATGATCACGAGACCGCTGGCGATTTTGGCGAGCTTCTCGACGTTGAGCAGAGAAACAGCCAGCGCCATGGCTGCGCCGGTCACCAAGATGGAGGCATAGGGAGTGCGGAAGCGCTCGCTGATCTCTTTCAGTCCGCTGGGAAGCAAGCGGTCCCGCGCCATCGCAAAGGGAAAGCGTGACGCCGCTAGCAGCCCCGCGTTTGCCATCGAGGCCATGGTCACCACGCCCACGACGCCTGCTGCGATGCCGGCCCAGTAGCCGCCCAGCCGCGACGCAAGGGTGTAGATCGGATGCAAGTCTGTATGCAGTTCCCGGTGCGGCACCACGCCAACCAGCGTGAAGGACACCAAGCTGTACAGGGCCATGACGATTAGCAGCGAAGCCAGGATGCCCAAGGGCAGATTACGTGCGGGGTCGCGTACCTCTTCGGCGATGGCAGCGACCTTGGTGACACCAGCGTAGGAAGCGAACACAAATCCTGCCGCAGCTACGACGCCGGGAAAGCCCTTGGACGACGGATCAGAGAGATTCGCGCGCGTCACTTCCGGCAGACCAAAGGCGACCAGCACAGCCAGCGCCACCAGCGTGCATCCGAGCACCACAACCTGGGCTCGCCCGACCTTCTTGATGCCGAGCAAGTTGAGGGAAACGATCATCACCAGGCAAACAAGCGCTGCCGGAACGACTGGCCAGTCCGCGAGCACCACCAAATAGGTTCCAATACCCACCAGGGCGAAGGAGCTCTTCAAGAGCATCGCCAACCACAGCGCGACTCCGGAGACGGTGCCCAGCAAGGGGCCGAAAATGCGCTCCAGGTACACATAGGTGCCCCCGGAAGTGGGCATGGCCGTGGACAGTTCTGCCTTGCAGGCCGCCGCGGGAAAGACGCACAACCCCGACAGCAAATACGCCGCCCAGACGTTCGGTCCGGCTTCCGCAGCGGCAAGTCCGGGCAGCACGAAGATGCCACTGCCAAGCATGGCGCTCATACTGATGGCGATGACGGAGACGGGGCCGATGCTCCGTTCGAGCTCCTTCACGCGGGTCTACCGACTTCCGAACCGAACACGGGCGAACCGTATCACGGAGTACCGGGGCGCTCTTCGCCGGTGCGCCAGCGAAAAAGGTGCCCGCGGGATGTGCTTGGAAAGGCGCCGTACGCAACGTGACCGACGTACGGTAGGCTGGCGGAGAGCATGGACGACGCGCATTCCCCATCGAGTCGAAGCGTCATCGAGCCGTCCATGGAGCGGCCGGGTTACGTGATCGCGTCCGTTGGGAACTTGGCTATCGCCGTCACCCGCCAGCCGCCTAGCTTGGAGTCCATCCGGGAGTTCTCGAGCTGCGTCGATGCGCTGCGCACGCAATTCCCGGACGGAGTGGCGGTAGTGATCGCGCCCCGGGCGCCGCGCCCGTCGCTTTCTCCGGAGGCGGGCCGGGCCATCGTGTCGAGCTGGAGGCGCCTCGAGCCCTGTATTTCCTGCTCCGTCGTGCTCTTCCGCTCGTCGGGCTTCGTCAGTGCGATACAGCGCAGCCTGACCACCGCGCTCTTGGGCATGCATCAAAGCAGCGTGCCACTCAAAGCCAGCGCGAACCCTTTCGAAGCTGCGGACTTCATCGTCCGACACGAAGCCTCCCACGCGCCTGCGGGACCGCTGGGCGTCGCCTTGCAGGCGTTCGTCCGTCGCTACGAAAGCTAATTGAGCACCAGGTCGAGCTTGCGTCGGCCTTTCCACTCCGGTCCAGCAACCGGCAGTGCCTTTTCGTAGCCCGCTCCATCTGGGGAATGCCCCAGTGCACCAAACACCGCGCGGTAGTCCGCAAAGCGCCCGCCGCGCTGTGCTGCGTCCCACACGGCGCGCCCTTCCGTCAGGCCGCCTTGGGCCAGCACGTGTTCGACCCAGGTCCACTTCGCACTCACCGAGCGCACGTCGGCGCGTCCTTTGAGACCACGCGAAAGGCGGGCGAGGCGGGCTTGCACCGTGCGGATGCCGGCGTAGGGCAGTTTGTCCAAGGGTGTGTTGCGCTTGGAACAGAACGGCGCGATGCCGAGGGCGACGGGGATGATCTTGGACAGCTCCGTGACGAAGCGCGCGCATTCGTCGATGTCTGCGTCGTTCTCGTTGGGCAGGCCGACCATCAGGTACAGCTTCAGGCGGTCCATGCCGTGCAAGCGGGCATTTTGAGCGGCCTGCAGGTAGTGCTGCTCGCGGCCGCGACGTTCGATGATGTCGCGCATGCGCTGACTGGGGCCATCGAGTGCCGTTGTCAGCGTGCGGTAGCCCACGGCCTTCAACGCGGCCACGAACTCGCTCTTGAGGCGGTCCGGACGCAGGCTGGAGAGTCCCGCATGGATGCCGCGCTCTGCGAGTTGCTCCAAGATCTGGATGATTCGCGGATGATCGCTGACGGCGGCGCCGACTAGTCCGACGCGCTTCGTGCCTTCGGGGATGGCTGCCAAGACCGTTTCCGGGGAGACGATGCGCATGCCGCCGTTGGTGCTGCGCCGCATCACACAATAGGTACAGCCCCGGGAACAGCCGCGCTCCACTTCGAGCAGCAGCATATTGGATAGCTCCGTATGCGGAGTCACAATGGCGCTAACGGCGGGCAACAGGGCGTCACTGCAGGCCGCCACCTCGGGCACTGCTTCGTCATGGATCGCCGGCACGTAGATGTGTGGCAGCGCAGCGAGCGCCTCGAGCTTTGCGACGTGGCTAATATCCGAAAACGCGATCTGCAGGGCAGGGATCACCAGCTCCTCTGCCTCGCCGATCACGATGGCATCGGCGAATGCACCGAGGGGCACCGGGTTCGAAAACGTCAGGGGTCCGCCGGCAAGCACGAAGGGGTGGCGTTCGTCGCGGTCCGTCCGCAGCGGCGGAATGCCCGACACATGCAACATGCGGCACAAGCCGCCGAGTTCGATCTCGTAGGCCACGCTGGTGGCGATCACCGGGTACGCGCCAAGCTCCCGCAAGCTCTCGTAGCTCACGGGCCGTTCGATGCGTGCGCCCGCGCGGTCGCCGCGGTCCGGCAAGAACACGCGCTCCGCCACCATATCCGGCTGCTGTTGAATGGCGCGGTAGATGCGTTGGTA
>CBDUPW010000010.1:0-62526 GCA_965369205.1 uncultured Polyangiaceae bacterium
CTCGCTGGCGATGACCGCGAAGTTCAGATCGAATAGGTGAATGATGTCGGTGACCTGCTGGAAACCGAAGCTTTGGCGTTGTCCAATCAGCGGGTGGTAGTCGCCACCGTCCAGATTGATGCGACGCGCTGCCAGCTGGTGGAAGCCCGGCGTGCGCTTCTCCGTGGTGAATAGCACCTGGCCGTTGCTCTTGAAGGACGGTTGCAGCTCCTGGTTCAAGAGGAAGGTGAGCTGGCGGACCTTCCCGCCTTCAAGGGCATAGAGGTTCGAGTTCAGCTTCGCCGGATCCGCCGGAGTGCGCTGCGGCCCGGCATAGTCGAAGGCGGCCGTGTTCATGGTGTTGCCACGGGTAGAGGCGAACACCAGGGTGCCGTCGGGGGCGAAGGCTGGGTCGAAGTTGTGCACCAGTTCGCCATTGGTGGGCACGGCCTTGCCTTCGTCATCAACGGCAGGAGCGTCGATTGCGGAATCCACGGCACAGTTCGAACCGTCGGCGTTCATGACGTAAACGCGGAGCGGTTCGCTAGCGGAGCTGCGCGCCGCGAAGGTGATCTTGCTGCCGTCCCAAGCCACTTGGGGGCGGCGGATGTCGGCACTCGCCGTGGAGAGGCCGCAGCCGGCGGTGAGGCTGGTATCGCCACCCGAGAGGGTCACGTCGCCCGTCGCGTCCATGCTGGCGGCGGCGAGTCTCAAGTCCGCTCCAGGGTTGTAGGCTTCGAAATCAACGACCCGCGCGGGAAGTGCCGCCGGCGGTCGTCGCACGTAGACGATGCCCGAGAGCGGTGCGAGCTTGGATGCTCGATCCGCTTGTTCTTTTTCCAGCCAGGTGACGATCACGCAATACGGATCTTGGTCATCCAAGGGACCTGTCTCTGCGGCGGTGCGGTCACATACGGAGGGATCGCCTCCTGCCGCGAACAGGGGACCGCCGCGGTGCAAGATGCCGAATCCCGAGGGTGCCGGCGGCAGGTTCTTGCGCAGGAGCCGGCTCGCGTTCGGGTCTGGCGACTCAA
Source organism: uncultured Polyangiaceae bacterium (assembly GCA_965369205.1). Classification (GTDB taxonomy): domain Bacteria; phylum Myxococcota_A; class Polyangia; order Polyangiales; family Polyangiaceae; genus JACKEA01. Next base: position 1,014 of record CBDUPW010000010.1, read on the forward strand.
TAGCGAGCTGTTTGAGGGACTGTCTGTAGTTTGCGCGTGTCGTGGGCAGGCTGAAGTAGCCATTCGAACCGCCGCGAGGGGAGAAGCCGGGGAAGGCGGGGGTTGAGTGACAGCCCAATTGCAGGCAGCCGCGCTTGGCCAGCATCGGCTGCACGCGTTTCGCGAAAAACTCGAAGCCGGGATCCGGCGGGATGTTCGTGGGACCGCCCAGCTGGTTGGCCCAATCCTCGATCGCCTTGTACTGCCCGTCCTCGGGCGAGTCGAAGAAGTGTCCGCCCTCGTGATAGGTGCCGCCGAAAGCGGGATCAAGCACGCGACGAATGAGTTCGCTCTGGGAAGCGTCGGTCGCGACGTAGTCTTTCGCCGAGAAGTAGTTCCAACGCTTCTGCTCTTCGGTGGTGCCGCAGCTGATCATCATCGCGCCCTCGGCAACGCCGTGGCAGTTTGCACCAGCGCAGTTCTGGACCAGGTAGGGATTCACTTGCTCCAGGAAAAACTGATAGTCAGGTGTGCCGGGGTCCTTCGTAGGATCGAATAGCGAGTCATGACCGACGCGCTCCACGCACGGTTCCATCGCCTGCTGGGTCTTCTTGGGGCTGACGTTGTTTTCCGTCGCACCACGCTCGATCCATCGCGAGAGCGTGGAGAAGCTTGGTGTGCCGACCTCGATCAGCGTGCCTCCTGCGTGTGGCACGCCCTTGGTGACGGTGTCGTAGGTACTGTCCCAGTGTGTGATGCGCATGCTGTAGTCGGGCACTGCTTTCATCAACAGCGCCGGCATGCCGTAGGGACCGTAGTTGGTCAGTAGGTCGCGCCGCTTTGCGATCAACTCGTGGGTGGTGACGTCCAGGTTGCCCAGCGCGTTGCCGCGATCGTCGGCTGTCACGTGGCAACTGGAACCCGTTGGACTCGTTGCGCACTGGCTGATCAGGATGGGCGCGATCTTGCGCTCGTAGTAGGTGCCGCCCGGCTCCACCTCTCGCTGCGAACAGCTCGTGAAGACCAAGGTGGCCAGGATGACGGTCGGTGCTGTAATGACGGCAAATATTCGGCTTCGCATGGGCAACTCTCCCCAAGCAATTGTGAGTCGAGGCCGTCCCGATCGCGATGACATCGGTCAAGTCCGCCTGACATAGATCAAGTGGGTCCGAATCCCACAAGGTGCGACAGACGCTACTTAGAGCTGAAAACCAGCGGGTAACTCACGGTGACGATGCCCCCACCCTTGGGCGCTGGGAAGTGCATGGTTCGAAATACTTGCTGCACGCAGCTGTCGAGGGCGCCGCGTTTGCTGGCTTGACTTAGCTTGACGCTGGTGACGCGCCCGCTTGCGCCGATCACGAAGCTGGTCACGATCTTTGCGCTGAATTCCCCGCGCAGCAGCTCCTTCTCGTAACAAGCGCGGATGCGACTCATCTTCGAGCGTACGACACGCTGAATGATCTGCGGGTCGAGCTTGCCTCGGATCGCCTTGGCGCCGAGTCGCACCTTCGGAGTTGGCTTGGCAGCGGCGCTCAGCCTGCCTACGCCCCCGCCGAAGCCCGCGCCACCGCCGGATCCGATGCCGCGCAGCCCCAGGCCGCCTTCGAGCATGGGGCCGCCGGTCAGCGCTCCGATCACGCCGTACTCTTCGTAGGGAGCGCCTTCGTCTGACGCGTCGAGAAGTTCGTCTTCGTCGTCTTCGCCGTCGCGCGGATCGCGTCCGTCGTCTTCGACCACAGCGACCAGCTCTTCGCCACTTTCGGGTTCGCTCTCTTGCGGGGTGGGCACCGCGACGACCGCCGCCTCCTGTGTGCTTTCCGGGCTGCTTGCGGGTGCAGAGCTTCGAGCGCATGCGACGGAAACCGCCATGCCTGCCGTGAGTGCTAGGAATCGCTCGACATCGAAAACCATGCCTGCAGTGTAGACCCAGGACGACCTGTCATCAAAGCAGCGGAGCGTGCTAGCGTTTTGGCGCGTTGCACCTGAAATATCGCGACCATTGGATTGCTGCGCTCGGGGGGGTGATTTTTGCGCTGTGCGCGCCACCAACGGACGTGTACCCGCTGGTGTTTGTCGGCCTAGCCTTGCTGTACCTGAGCGTGGGTGACGCCGCGCGTGGTCGCACCGTCTTCTTTCGAGCATGGCTCTGGGCCGCCTGCGCCAGCGTGCTCGGCCTGCGCTTTATCGTGGGCGTGGTGGACCGCTTCACGCCCCTCGGCGTGGCGGGTGGGGTGGGCGCGCTATTGCTTTTGGCGGCGGGCCAGGCGGTGCCCTGGGGCTTGGGCGCGCTGCTCTTCCGCACCCTTGCGCGGCGCGTGCACCTGCCGCAGCCGGTGGCATTTGCCGCGGGCGTCACCCTTGCCAGCAGTCTGACCCTGGTCATCGCGTGGTCCCCGGGCGCATTGCTGTCGCCGTGGCCCGTGTTGGTCCAGCTTGCGGAGTTCGTGGGCGAGCGCGGTGTGACCTTCCTGGTGGCACTGATCGCGGCATTGCTTGCCCAACCACTGCGCCGCTACTTCGGCGGAGAGCGCATCGCGCCGCAGCGGCCGCTGCTGTTCGCCGGGATCACCCTGGGCGTCATGCTCGGATTTGGTACGGCGCGCATGGCGTCCGAGCGCGCCAAGCACGCCGCCCGCCCCAGCTTTCGGATCGGCATGGTGCAGCCCGCCGTCGAAGCGCGATTGCGCTGGCAACCCGCGGCCCGCGACGAAATCCTGACGCGCCTGCTAGCGCTGACTCGCGAAAGTGAAGCACAGGGCGCCGAGCTGACGTTGTGGCACGAAGCCGCGTACCCCCACCGCATTGCCGCAACGCCGCACCGCATGCATCGCGGCCGCCGCGGGATCGTTGGCCGCGGAGTCCGTGGCCCGGTGCTCTTCGGCGCGCTCGCGGACGCGCCAGGCGGTGCGCGTTTTAACGCCGCCACCATCGTCGACGGTGACGGCATGACGCAGACCGTGCAAGCGAAGATGGAGCTGCTGTGGTTCGGCGAGGCGATCCCGCTTTCAGGCGTGCTGCCGTTCTTGCGACGCTGGTTTTTTCGCGCCGGCGGCCTGGTGCCGGGCACGGAGGTGCAGTTGCTGCAGACAGGCGCGGCCAAGATCGGAGTGTTGAATTGCTTCGAAGACACGCTGCCTAGCGTGGGCCGCCGCATCGCGCAGCGCGCGCCCAATCTGCTGGTGAACGTCACCAACGACGCCTGGTTCGGCGCCACCGCCGAGCCCGAGCTTCATCTGCGACTGGCAGCGCTGCGCGCCGTGGAAACGCGGCGGGATCTTGTGCGGGTGGTCAATCTTGGTGTGCCCGCGTGGATCGATTCGACGGGAACGGTGCGCGCGCGCGGCGCGGCGGACGCCCAGGGGGTGCTGTTCGCGACGCCCGCCCTCAACGACGGATCCCCAACCCTGTACGTGAAGGCTGGGGACTCGTTGCTACTACTTTCTCTGTGCTTGGCCGGAGCCGGCTGCTTTCTCCGACGCCGCGCTCGAGAAAAGCCCTAGGGACTCGAAGGCAGGATCAGAGCGTGGGGCTCAGCGCGTCGTCGATCTCCATGGCGGGTTTCCGCTGCTCGAACTCTTTGCGCTTGGCCTCGACGTGGGCCTTGAGTTCATCCTTGCTCAGAACCTGGTCGCCGTTCTTGTCGGCTTTTTCAAGGTGCGACCTTTTCCGCTCGGGGATCTCTGCGAGCTCAAGCGTGCCGTTCTTGTTCTCGTCCAGCTTGTCGAACCATGCTTCCGGGTTCATGCGGTGTTTGCCACGGAAGCCGCGTTTGCCATGTCGGCCCTTGAACTTGAGGGTTCCGTTTTCGTGGGCTTGCTCCAACTCGGCCTGGGTCAGCTTGCCGTCGTTGTCGGCGTCGGCGACCTTGAGCTTGTCCCAACGCCGACCCGCTTCCGCCTCCGTGACGAAGCCGTCGTTGTCGGAGTCGATTCGGGCGAACCGCTTGCCTTTCTCGGCTAGCTTGTGGGCTTCGAGTTCGGCGACTGAAAGCGTGCCGTCCTTGTCTGTGTCTGCGCCTTCGAAGAAGCGTGCTTTGCGTTCGGGCAATTCGCTGAGCTGCAGCACGCCGTCTTTGTTTTCGTCGAGCTTCTCGATCATCGCTGCCGGGTCGTGGCAGCCCTTGCGGGCTTGTTTTTCGACTGCCGGAGCCGCCGTCTGCTCGGCAAGGGGCTCTTGGGCCTCGTCGAAGTCCTTGGTGTCGACGGGACCTTGGCTGCAGCCGACGGTCGCGAGGAGAGAGGTGATGGCGAGGGTTGAGAGAGCGGTGCGAATCAGAGTGCGTTTCATGTAGGTGAGACGCGCCGCAGCCACGAACTCCTACGGGCTTCCTGGATTTTCTCGAAAAAGCCAGTCGTCTCGGAGGTTTACGCTAGGGTCCCCGTGCGGGAGCGACAAATACCAGTCTGATCCGTAGGAAACCCAGTCCGGCCGTCGTCTAGCTTCTGTGATCGCATTAGGTGGAGAGCCGCTTTGGATTCACTCGAACAGGCCCGTCGCCGCGTCACGCGGGGCGATGTGGGCGCCTTCCAGAGCATCGTAGAACAGACTGGCGACAGGCTCGTTCGCCTGAGCGCCCGCATGCTCGGAAACGTTACAGATGCAGAAGATGTGGTTCAGGAGGCTTTCGTGAAAGCGTACCAGGCACTCGTAGCCGACGAGTTCGATGGGCGCAGCTCTGTGAAGACCTGGCTGTATCGAATCGTGACGAATGCTTCCCTCGACGCGTTGCGCAAGCGCAAGCGCAAGGCGGAGGTTGGCGACGACGTCTTGACGGATCTGCCAGGGGGGAGCGATGCGGCGCAGCTCGAGGCGCGGATGGCACTGCGAGAACTCACTGACTACCTAGACGGTCTGCCCGAGGACCAGCGCACCGCCATCATCCTTAAGGGAGTGGAGGGTCTGACTACTGGTGAGGTCGCGGCTATCATGGAGAGCACCGAAGGCGCAGTGGAACAGCGGTTGGTGCGCGCGCGGGCAACTTTGCGCAGCAAGAGGAGCGAAACGTGACCGCAGGCGACGACCAGGTGGATGGAAAGCTGAAACGTCTTGCCGCCGAGACGCAATCCCTCGGCGCAAGCGCCCAGTTTTCAAGCCGTGTGATGCAAAGTTTGCCGAGCGTCACGCCGCCAGGCATCTGGGCGGATGTGACGACGTCCGCCAGGTGGCTCATGCCAGCGTTCGCGCTGGCCGCGGTGGTGGCGGTTGTGTGGGCAGTCTCGTCTGAAGAGCTCAACACGGAGCTCTTGGCGAGCACGGAAACGGCAGAAATCGAATGGTGATTTCGAAACGCGCGCGCGCTGTCGGGCTATTGGTCGGCGTCTTCTTGGTCGGCGGCGTTGCCGGCAGCGGGGCGACGTTTGCGTTCGCCCAACGCGACATGCGCGGCCTCATGGGTCGAGAGGGTTTCGAGCAGCGCAAGATGCGCGCTCTGACTCGTCGCCTTGACTTGACGACCGAGCAACAGACCCAGGTGCAAGAAATCTTGCGCCGGCGCGGCGAAGAGCGCCGGCAGCTGATGGACAAAATGCAGGAGTCCTGCGGCAAACCCGTGGCCGAACACCGCGCCAAGACCGACGAAGAGATCCGCGCCGTGCTGACGGAGGCGCAGAAACCCAAGTTCGAGGAACTGCTCGAACGGCGGGCGCGCCGTGGCGGCGGTCGGGGCCACGGTCCGAGACACTGACGGTAGGCGGAAGCACTAGGCGAAAGCGGGCGACGGTAGCGTGGCAGACATTCAAGCTGAACCAGAGGTTCTGAAAACACTGGGCGTGGGCAAGGGGCGGGGTGTGCGCCGCTGGCTAGTGCGAATTCTGGTCCCCTTGGTCCTGTTGGGTGCGGCCGCAGGTGGGGTCTATGTGTGGCGCACTCAGTCCAACAAGGACAAGGTCGAAACCTATTCGACGGAGAACGTCGAGCGCGGCGATTTGCGCCAAACCGTCACCGCTACGGGCACACTGAGCCCCCTGGACGCCGTCGAGGTCGGTGCGGAAGTCACCGGGCGTGTGACCAAAGTTACCGTGGACATCAACGACACGGTCACCGTGGGGCAGTTGCTCGTGGAGCTCGACGCGGAACAATTCGAAGCGCGCGTGGAGGAGTCTCAGGCTCAGCTGCGCAGCGCCCAAGCGTCGTACAAGACCTCCAAAGCGACGATTGCAGAAGCTGAGGCAAAAGCGCAGCGCACTCGCGAGCTGCACAAACGCGGACTGGCATCCAGCCAAGAACTCGAGACCGCCGACGCAGCACTGGCACGGGCCAAGTCCAGCGCCACTTCGTCGTCCGCACAGATCAGCCTGGCGCGCGCGGGGCTCAAGTCCGCCAAGTCCACAAAAAGCAAAGCCGTCATCAATTCGCCGATTGACGGCATCGTTCTGGCGCGCTCGGTGGAACTGGGTCAGACGGTCACCAGCGGCCTGCAGACTCCAATCCTGTTCACGCTGGCAAAAGACCTGAACCGGATGGAATTGACCATCGACGTGGACGAAGCCGACGTCGGCCTGGTCAAAGAGGGGCAGAAGGCCACCTTCGTCGTGGACGCCTACCCGAAACGGACCTTTTCCTCGACGGTCAAGCGCCTGCACAACCTGCCCAAAGCGGGCACGACGGTCATCACCTACCAAGCGGAACTCATCGTCGACAACACCGAGCGCCTGCTGCGCCCAGGCATGACTGCGACGGCCACCGTCATCGTCAACGAAAAGAGCGACGTGCTCAGCGTGCCGAACGCCGCGCTCCGCTTCAAACCCGAAGGCGACAGCGAAGAGAGCGGCGGGTCCAAGCCCGGCGGGCTGGGCATTCCCGGCCTGGGGGGCCGAGTGCGCGGCATGCGCGGCGTCGGTCCGCGGGGTGGCGGCGGCGGCCCGCGTCCTTCGGGGAGCGGACGTGCCGGGGGGCCGCGTCCGGACGGCAGCGGCGCACCTGGCGGCGAGCGCAAGGACCGCGGGCGAGTCTACATTGTGGAAGCCGGCAAGCCGAAGGCAGTGCGCGTCCTGATCGGCGCGAGCGACGGACAGCGCACCGAAGTTTTGTCGAAGGAGCTACAGCCTGGCACGCCGGTGATTGTCGACGTGTTGGAGGCGCCGAAGTGACGGCCACGGGCTCTCCGCGGATCAAACCCTACGTCGTTGAGTTCCGAGACGTCTACAAGATCTACGGTCACGGTGACACCGAGGTGCGCGCCCTGGACGGCGTGGACTTGCGCATCGACCACGGGGAATTCGTGGCCATCATGGGTGCCAGCGGATCGGGCAAGTCGACTTGCATGAACATCGTCGGCTGCCTGGACGCGCCCACCAAGGGCGACTTCCTGTTCCGGGGCGTGGATGTGGGCGAGCTGGACAACAACCAGCGTGCCCTCTTGCGCCGCCACTACATCGGATTTGTCTTTCAAGGCTTCAACCTGCTGGCGCGCACGACGGCTCTGGAAAACGTCGAGTTGCCCTTGGTCTATCGGCGCGTTCCGGCCCGCGAACGACGTGAAAAAGCGATGTGGGCCCTCGACGCCGTAGGCATTGCCAACCGCGCGGACCACACGCCATCGGAGCTTTCCGGTGGCCAGCAACAGCGTGTGGCCATCGCGCGCGCCCTGGTTTGTGAGCCGTCGCTGCTGCTTGCGGACGAGCCGACGGGCAACTTGGACTCTGCCCGCAAGGTCGAAACTATGGAGCTCTTGGTCAAGCTGAACCAGGAGCGCGAGATCACCATCGCCATGGTGACCCACGAGCCGGACATGGCAGTGTTCGTGTCACGGGTCGTGATGTTCAAAGACGGCAAGATCGTCGACCAGGGTCATCCCAAAGACGTGAGCTTTGCCGGTTCGCTATCCAAGCGCCCGCTGTCGGAAAGGTCCGCGACGTGATCTGGCTGACCATCGTCATGGCGCTGCGGGAAATCCGTCGAAACACGCTGCGGTCCATTCTTACGATGCTCGGCATTGTGATTGGCGTGGGCGCGGTGATCGCGTTGACGACCATCGGTGCTGGCGCCACCGCGAAGGTGACCCAGGACATCAGCAAGCTCGGCGACAACTTGTTGATCATCTCTCCCGGTGGAGACCGACGCTCCACGGGGTTTAGCCAAGCAAGCGGCTTCACCAAGGACGACATCAGCGCTATTGGGCGCGAAGTGCCCGGCGCGGAGCGGATCGCGCCGACGGCGGGCTCACGGGCCTTGATCGTTTGGGGCAACCGAAACTGGCAATCGAGCGTCACAGGTTCCACCTCGGAGTACTTGGAGGTCCGTTCCTATTCCGTTGCCAAGGGCCGCTCCCTGACGGACATCGAAGGGAGCTCCGGATTGCCGCTGTGTGTGCTCGGGGCAACCGTAGTCAAGGAGCTATTTGGCAGCGCGGACCCCCTGGGGGAGTCGATTCGCGTGGGAAAGGTGAGCTGCGAAATAATCGGCGTCCTGACGGCGAAGGGCCAGTCCGGAATGGGACAGGACCAAGACGACATCGTGCTCATGCCCCTGCGCGCCGTTCAGCGGCGTTTGCTGGGCAACAACGACATCCAGCAGGTGTACGTGAGCGTTGCGAAGAACCGAAATACCACGCGCGTGAAGGGCCAGATTGAGGCGCTGCTGCGCGACCGACGCAAGGTCGCCAAGGACGCCGAAGACGATTTCAACGTGCGCGACATGGCCGAGATCGCAGCAACGGTGACCAGTGCCACGGGCGCATTGACAGCGCTACTCGGCGCGATTGCCGCCGTGAGCCTGTTAGTCGGTGGCATCGGCATCATGAACATCATGCTGGTCAACGTTACGGAACGGACCCGCGAGATCGGCATTCGCCTTGCCATTGGCGCGCTTGCTCGCGAAGTGCTGCTGCAGTTCCTAGTGGAGGCGATTGCGCTTTCGATGCTCGGTGGTGTCTTGGGTGTCGGTTTCGGCCTCGCCGGCTCCTACGCCGTGACGAACGCGTTGAAAGTGCCCTTTGTCGTCGATCCGACGATGTTGATGCTGGCCTTCGGTGTGTCCGCATTCATCGGCGTCGCTTTCGGTTTTCTTCCCGCGCAGAAGGCTGCGCGGCTCAACCCCATCGAGGCATTGCGTCATGAGTAATCGGATCCTTCCCCGCGTCTTCTCCCTGCTACTGCTCGCGGGCACGGGCACGGCTCAGGCCGAGACTCCCATCGATGCCAATATGGCGGTGCGGCAGGCGCTGGCCAACAACTGGAACCTGAAGACTGCGTCCCTCGATATCGAACGAGCCCGTCAAGATGTGCTCGCAGAAGAGGACCGCTATCCGTACATCTTTGGGGCCGACGCCGGCGTGACGCGCAGCGAAAGCCCTCGGCTCGCCACCGGGGACAACGTGTCGAGCAGCATCAGCCGTTCCTACACCGTGGGCAGTTCTTTGCGGCGAACCTTCGCCACGGGCACCACCGGTGAAGTTCGGTTGCAGGGGGATCGCTTCGAGAATGAGACGCAGCAGGGATTCTCAGGCAGCGCCGTTGGTAGTGGCTATGGCGTGACCGGGCGTTTGTCCGTCACGCAGCCCCTCATGCGCGGGGCTGGCACGCGCGTGGGGGAGTCGGAGCTGCGCGCTGCCCGTGTCAGCCGTGCCCTGGCTGAGCGTACGAAGCAGCGAGTCACAAGCGCGCTGATCCGGGACGTGCTGCTTGGCTATTGGGAGCTGTGGTACGCGAGCGAATCCGAAAGCATCGAGGCCGCCGCTCTCAAGCTGGCCCAGGCCCAAGAGAAAGACGCCAAAGAACGCGTGCGCCAGGGCGCGCTGGCCCCGGCGGATGTGCTGACGTTCACCACGCGCGTCGCACAACTCGAAGAGAGTGTCGTATCGGCGGGTATCGGCAAAGAGCAACGCGGGTTGTCTCTGGGGCAGCTGATGGGCACGATGACGGACGCCTCGAATCTGGTTGCGTCGAGCGCTCCGCCCACATCGCTGACACCTGCATCGCGCACGGAAGTCGAAGCGTCCCTGCGTTCCGGGTCCGTGGAGCTGGCAGAAGCCGAAGCCCAAGTACGGTTGGCGAAGACGCGCGCCGAAGTTGCGGGTGAAGCATCGCGCGCACGTCTGGACTTAGACGGCTTCGTGCAAACCGAAGGCGTCAGCACGGGGATCCCAAAGGCCGGCGCGCGTGCGGCGCAGATGGGCTGGCTCACCGCGCACGTTGGCTTGACCTTCGAGACGCCTCTGACCGGTTCTCGTGGTGATGCCCAGCGGAACTCCGCGGTGCTCGCTGTGAAAATTGCCGAGCACAACGTACGTGCCACTCGTGACCGCATCGCATCTCAGGCGATTCTCGCCGTGTCGGAGCAGCGCGCCGCGGAGCGCCGCCACCAATTGGCGGAACGCACCTTGGACGTCGCCAAAAAGGCCCACGCCGCCGAAAAGGAGCGCTTCGAACTGGGTCAGGGTCTGCCGATCACTGTGCAGCAGGCCGAAGACGAAGTGCGGCGGGCGCAACTACGCGTCGCCCGCGCCCGCGTTGACATGGCGCAAGCGGAAGTCAGCGTGCAGCACCTGTCAGGGCGTCTGTACCGAACTTGGTTGCGGCGCTAAACGCAACGGTTCAGCCTGAGCCAAGAGTTTGCCGGGGAAACCCGGTGCCGCATCTGTGTGCCAATGGCACAATCCGGACTTCCGCGCCCGGTCTGGCCACGGGAAGATTGGCGCGCGAGGGGAGAAGCGGGGCAAATCACTCCTGGCACGGGCCTCGCATTCCAGGGCGGGCGATGAAAACCGCGCACGCCCTCGCCGCACTTCTGCTCGTCGCCTGCGGCGGAGCCACGGACAAAGATCTCAAGGGCTCGGGGGGCAGTGGCGCCGCCGCGGGCAACTCGGGAAGCGGTGGGTTTTCCGGCAGCGGAGCCGGCGGCTCGACCTCGGGAGGCGCAGGGGGCGGCGCTGCCGTCAGCGGAAGTGGTGGAGTCGCAACCGGGGGAAGCGCGGGGACATCCGGCGCCGGTGGTTACGGCGCTTCACCCGGTTGTTGTACTACCGCAGCGGACTGCCCCAGCTATACCTATGGACCGCCGCCTCAGTGCATTGCCGGCGTTTGCAAAGAAGCTCCACCCGGCGGACAGTGTTGGAGCGACAAGGACTGCAGCGCAGGTGTTCAAGGCGCCTGCATCGGCGCCTTCGTATGTCCGTGCGATGCGGATTGCGACGGCCCCGACCAACCCGGCAAATGCGTCACCGTTGGGCCAGGCTGCTGCACCAAGAACTCGGACTGCCCCGCGAGCAGCGCGGGTCAGATGATATGCGTTGAAGGCAACTGCGAACAACCGCTGTCGCCCGGACAATGCTGGAGCAACAAGGACTGCAGCCCGACCTCCACTTGCACGGGTGCCTGCGTCTGCCCCTGCGGCGCCATTTGCGCTTGCGGTGGGCAGGTTGGCAAGTGCTCGCCTCCGCCAGGGCCGCTCTGTTGCAGTTCCGACAAGGAGTGCCTGGGGGCCGAGGTATGCGCTGCTGGCGTATGCAAAGCGCCCGTTAGCGGGGCCTGTTGGAAGGACGCGGAGTGCGGCCCGAGCGCAACCTGTGAAGGCGAATCCATTTGCCCTTGCGGCGCCTTGTGCGCCTTGGCCGACTATCCGGGCAAGTGCGTAAAACACCCCTGAGCCACAAGGAGCGCGAACTCACTCGGTCTAGTCTCCCGGGCTAGACGATGACACGCTCGCGCCATGCCCGAGTCGCCAAGCAGCCCGGACGGCAGCGAGCCGATCTCTACCGCGCCCGTTGCGACGAGTCCTGAGTCGACTCCGGATTTCAAACGCGGAAGTCAGCGCGGTGTGATCGCGTTCGTGGTGTTTGTCGTTTTCGGCGTTGTGGCTGTTCTCGCCCTCAGTGGAGTTTTTGGAACGAAGAAGAAGGCCAGAGTCGTCGAGCCGGACAATAAAGAAGGAGGCTGCCCCTGCAGTTGCGATCGATCCGACGCGATGCTCACGGATCTGCGTTCCATGGGAGGCAACGCAGCTCGACGCGCCATCGACAAATCCCTGTCCGCCATCGCTGAACGGGAAGCCGCTGGATACATCACCGAAGCGATGGTCTCGCACCGCCTGCGCTTGCTCGACTTTGACCGTGGGCTTTCAGAACCGAGAGGCGCTCAGGGCGCGAGCCCCGAAGAAAGGCAAGTGGCCGCGCCGGGGATGAATTCCTTGCTTGCCGCTGGCAGCCGCGCAGGAAGACCAGCGCTACGAGTCATGCAAGGAGGGCGCCTACGCGCGGGCATGGAACTCGTCGTTCATGGGCAAACGACGGAGTGGGTCCAGAATCGTCAGAAGCCGCTGCGGGCCTGCTTTCTCTTGTCGATGGAGATCGAGAACCTGACGGACTCAGATCGCGTCGTTACGCAGCCGGCAATCGTGGGCAGCGTGCCCTTTCCGATCAGTCGCTGGTATGTGCGCGGTGGAAATGGCGAAGCCTGGAGCGGGGATTTGAAAGCGCGTGAACACAAGTCCGTGCATGTGATCGGCTATCTAGGGGAGCCGGTCAGCCCAAAGACGCCTGTGCAAGCCGCGATTCAATTCGAGGCGTCAACCTTTCATGCGACGACGCGGGCGCGTTCGCGTTGGAACCACGTGGAGCCGACGCATACGACGTTGTGACGCGCTAGGGCGCCAGCGGCTAGAGCCGCCGTTCGGTGCATGAAACACGGCGCCGCGCGAGCAATGCGCACAGAAAGACTAGGAGCAGGCCCGCGGGCTGTTTGGACTTGCCAAGCGGCGCGGAGCATTGACACCCGCCGTCGTCGGACGCGCCGTTCGATGGCGTGCCGGGCATCCCAGTACCGGCTTCCTTGGGAATGCCTGCGTCGGGACCCGCTGCTGCTCCGTCTTGCTCGCCCGCGTCTGCATCCGGGTCGGACGATGCATCGCTCACTCCGCTGTCCGGATAGCCCGCGTCCGCAGGCTCGTCAGGAAACTCGTAGGCGCCGATGTCCGTGGCTGTACCCTGGGGTCGGGAGGCCCCAAGCAGGTCAACTTTCGGCGCGCCGACGCTGGTGCCCGTATCAATGCTCAGGGCCCCAGGTCGTTGTGTGTAGTCCGCGGTCTTGGGATCCGTGAACTCATTCGTCAAATTCGCGTTGAGGGTGTTGTTCGCCGTCGATGCGCCCGGGCACCCCGCCTTGCACAGCTTGGGCAAGTTCGTGAGGTTGTTTTCGGCAAGGCTCACCACGCCCGATCCCGTCGACTCGGCGATCGCGTATTCGTAGCCCGAAGCACTAACAGCTTCGTAGAGGATGTTGTTGCGAATGACGTGTCCGGCGCCAAAGGCGACGATGCCGCCGCTTCGCTCGGAGTTCGTATTGACGAGGGTGTTGTTGATGAAGGCGTGATTGGTTGCCGGTCCGCCACGGTTGTGATCGTCAAAGACGTGAACGGGCCAGCCGTGAGGGATGTCGTAGACCAGGTTGTTCACCACGCGGATCTTGTCGGTGTTATCCGATAGGTACACGCCGTGGTACTGGTTCACCGCGTCGGGCAAACCGCCATACACGTCGAAGATCACGTTCCGCTCGACCACGGAGTTCTCCGTGGCTTCCAGCTCTATTCCGCTGTGGCGCACATGGTGCACGCGCAGCCCGCTCAGTTCGATGTTGTCGCAGCGCGTATTGTAGGGCGCTCCGTTGTTGTCCTTGGAGCGCACACCCAGTTCGAAGAAGTTCGCGATTTCAAAGTCTTGAATGCGAATGTGAGAGGCAGGGGGCGAGGCATGGCAATTGAGCCAGATCGCCCCGTGCATGGTGTTGGCGCCGGAGAGAACAGCGCCCCACTTGTTTTCCGCGCGAAACGTGATCGGCGCAGCCAGGGTTCCGCTGGCGTCAATGTAGAGCACGACTTCATTCCATTCTTGCGCGGCGCTTCCGTAGGTGCCGTCGCCCACGATGACCGTGTCACCGGGCCCGACATTCTCTTCGGCGTGGTCGATGGTCTTCCACGGTGTGCTTCGGCTCTGCGCTTGGGTCTTTGAGCGCGCATCGCTGCCCGTAGACCAGCCGCTACCGGCGCCGGCGTTGCAGTCGGCTGCGCTGTCGCACACGTAGTACGTCGCTGCCGCTGCCGTCGTCCCGAAGCAGCTCACCAACAATGCCACGCACACGGCGGCGGAACTCGGTGTTCGAGTCATTCTCGTCATCATCTTCCTGACGGCGGGATCAGGGAGCAAGCGCCGTGCCGTTCGGCCCTGGGCTCAAGCGTCGCTCCTCATGCGCAATTCAGGTGCCGCCACGCGGTTTGGGGGGTGACAAGAAGCGTCAGGGTGACGAGGGGTGGCGTGACGCCGTGCGTCCGCTGACGCCGCGGGCGCGCGCGCGCGGTCGCCGACAGCGAGCGAACGCTTCCCGTCGCTTGGCTCGCGCTGCTTGGAATCGTCCTGGGTGCTCGTCGCAGCCGGTGTCAGCGTCAGCAGCGGGGGTTCGTCTTGTGCGCCGGAAAAACCGGTGTACTCTCGTAGGATGCGGCTAATGACTCTGCCCGAGGGCTGTGCGGCGCTGGCGTTGCTGGTGTGCACCGCGTGCACCAGCTCGAGCTCGAAAACCAAAGCTGGCACGGGTGGCGCGAGCGGGAGCGCCGGGGCAGCGGGCGCAGCGACGGGCGGCACGGGCGGAATAGGTGGCGCGGCCGGGGCGGGCGGCACGCCCACGGGAGGTTCCGCCGGAGTCGGCGGCAGTGGCGGCGTGCCAAGCACCGGCGGTAGCGCGGGCAACGTCGGCACGCCGCAAGCGGTAGGCGCGATCGACGTGAACGTGGTGCGGGGGTTCGCAGTCACGGCAGCGTATGCGTTTGTCTCGGGCGAACATGGCTCCGGCACAAGCTCGGGATTGCTCAACCGCATCGACGTCAGCACGGGCACCAAGGATTCCTGGAATGAATCTGCCGCTGAACTCTGGGGCATAGCGGCGGACGAATCCGTCGTGCTGGCCGTCAACTACGCTGGTCCGAGCCTCGTGTCTGTCGGCACGAACGGAGGCTTCCCCCCGTCCAGCGATGCAATCACGCCGCAGAAGCCGTACCTCGCGGCGTTGGACAGCGGCCATATTTACTTCGACGACGAGAGCAGCGCGACGTCCCAGGTCTGGCGGCGAAAGCGCGGAACGACGGATCCTGCCGAAGTCATCGCCACCGGTCTGCCCACTTCGTGGACCATGAAGCTCCAGGGCGGCGAGTTGTTCTTGACCGGGTACGACGCCCCCACGCTGCACAAGATCCCGAAAACACCAACGTCGACCTCGCCCACCCCCTTGGCCACGCTACCCCATGGCTCGGGCGCGAAAGGGCTGGCGGTGAACGCCACGACTGCCTACGTGGCCACACGCGACGACACTTGCAAGAACGGCGTCGGAGGCCACGAAAGCGAGATCCACAAAGTGGAGCGAGTCGGAGGCAACGCTGTCAGCCTGCTGCCGAAGTCAGGGATCGGAATCACGGCCTTGGCGCTGCACGGGACCGATTTGTATTTCAGCGTGGTCGGCGAGTGCGGCAAAGAGAGCACTGGCAAGATCATGCGCATCGCGACCGCGGCGGCCGGGACGCCGGTTGAAGTAGCAACCAGTCAAGCGGCCCCCGTCGAGCTCGCGGTGCACGGCGACACGCTGTACTGGGTCAATCAGGGCACGTCCACCGGCGTGGGCAAAGTGATGCAACTCAAGCTGAAGTGAGCTTGACGAGTTCCTCAAAACGCGACGCGTCGAATGCCGGCTCCAAAGACCGGCAGCGTTGTGAAGTTGGAGCCTTGGGAGTCCGTCTCAACGCTGAAATGGTCGACGCCGGCAAACAGTGACGGCACGAAGCCGAACAATCGCGCAACTTCCGCGTCTAGGAATAGACGCCCATGCGCTTCGATCTGCACGGTCGTTTCCGACACGCGAGGAATCGATCTCGCCCAGCGTTAGCAGAACAAAGCTAACGCGAGATAGCTGCCTATCCCGTACTGCGCCAACAATCCCAGGGTCATGAACAACCCTCGAGCGCCGTCCCGACCCCCGAGGTAGCTATAGGTGTAACCCAACCGAGCAACGGCAAAACCGACGAGCCAGGCCGTCGCCGCGCCCGTGGTCGGCGAAGCGAACGCGAAAGTGAACGCCAACAAGCTGAAGTAGACTGTGTTTTCGGTGGTGTTGCGGTGTGCGTTGTGATGCCGTTCAAGTTCGCGGACGCCGTCCCGTGGAGCATCTTCCGCACTCGTTCCGCTTGCAGCCCACTCTTCCGGAGTTGCGTGGATCTTGAATCGCGCTCGCGTCAACTCCGTTGCCGTCATGAGCCACGTATGGTTGAGGGCGAGGAGTAGAGCGGCGACAACGAGCGCGCGAACGCACCAAGTGGAAGGCAGCGCCACTACGTAGGCATCGACGCCGAACACAAAGATATTCAAGGCAAGGCTGATGAGCAACACGCCAGCGGGGTAGGCGGTTACGAGGATCATCCCCCGGCGCAGGCGTTCTTCTTCGACCGTTTCGGCGCCACTCGGCAACGCCCTATCTGTACCGCGGTGCGTCAGCACCACGAAGGCTCCGGGGGGGTGGCACTTTGCGGGCACCCCTCTGACGTAGCGATGGCCACAGGGTCGGGCTTCTTCGCAACAAGGAACACGGTCGTCGGCTTGGCGCCCACATCCGGTGCGTCGAGGTCCGAAAACCCGGCGGCCTCGACCGACGCCATGAACTCGTCTGCCCTGAGTAGATTCACGAACGGTGCCTTACCGAGCCAGCGCATGACCGGCAGGATGATCCGATACGGCGGCATCCACGAGCCGCCGATGCAGACCGTTGAGGAAATGAAGAATCCGCCCGGCTTGAGCAGCTTGTACACTTTGTCCAGTGCCGCCCCTGGGTCGTCGACCAAGTGCAGGATGCTGTACGCACAGATTCCGTCGAAGCTCTCCGGCTCAAATGGCAATGCTTCCTCCAGCGCTGCCTGGTGAAACGTTAGGTTCGTGACTCCAGCAGCATCGGCCTTGCGCCGCCCGATCTTCAGCATCTCTGTCGAGACGTCGAGTGCGTGGATCTTGGCCGCGTGCGACGCCAGCTCGATGGCGAGCGTTCCCGTGCAACAGCCGACATCGAGGACGACATCCGTGGGCTTCATGTGCGCCTTGGTGATGGTCTTCTTGCGTTCGAACGCAGCAACGTTCTCCACCGGTTTCTTGGAGTAACGTTCAGCGATGCCGTCCCAAAATGATGCGTCCTCTGCCATGTTCCATCTCTTTCGTTGCTAGGGGAGCGCCTCGGCTCCACGCACTAGTTGCGCACCAACGGGGGCGCTGGGGAGGCGTGGTTTTGGGACAGAGCAGCGCAGCGCTGGTCCACGCCTAGTTGCAGCGTTCTACGGGTTCTTCGCCGCGAAAAAGCGGCTCACGGCGACGCAACGCTTGCGTGACGCAATCTCGGGTCGCACTCAGGCGCGCGTTGTCCCGAAGGTCGCGGTGGCTGAGCAGCCATATCTCGGCGACCTGCCGCAGGTCCGGCTTGCGCAGCCGCTGAAGCGCCGGATCCCGATCCGCCACGTAGCAGGGCAGCATCGCGATCCCGAGTCCCTCACGAGTGGCCTGGAGCATGAGGCCCAGCGACGAGAAGCCGCCCCACAGCGGCACGTCCGGGTAACTCGAGCTGGCCACCATCATGTTCGCGTGGCGACGGTCCTCGAACGCGATCCATCGTGGACGAGAGCCCGCCGCTTCGGGCTCAAGGCGACACGCGTGCTCGGTCGCCACGTAGTTGGCGCAAAACAGCGGGACTAGCTGCTTGCCGATCAGGTGCTCGGGCGGTTGAGCGCCCATGCCTTGAGTGCGCACCGCAATGTCGGCCTCGCGCTTGGATAGGTCAAACGCGCGACTGTCGGCGGTGATCATCATCTCGATTTCGTGATGCGCGACGCAGAATACCGTGAGCTCTTTGATCATCATCTCCGCCACGTACTCGTCGCAACACGTCACGCTCACGGGCCCGGCCAGGCGCTCGTCCTTTCCCTGGAGCCCGCGTTCAACAGCGCACATCTCTCGCTCGACCCGCTCGGCGCCTGGCAGCATCTGACGCCCTGCATCCGTCAAGGAGTAGCCGTCACGATTGCGGTCGAACAGCCGCGTCGCCAGCTGTACCTCAAGCGCTTCAACGCGGCGGGCGACCGTTGAATGGCTTACGCCCAGGCTGGCGCCCGCTGAACGCACCGAGCCAAGTCGCGCCAGCACTAGAAAGTAGCGAACGTCGTTCCAGTCCATGAGCGGCTCAGCATAGCCACTCTGGCGGGTCGGACCGCCCAAGTCTGGCGCCAGATCGTACAAAGTGGGTACGACCTACAGTGTGGGTGGAAGCCGGAAGGGATTTGGGATTTTCGGGAGCGCGGATGGCGCGTGCGGCATGGCGCCGCGGCTCTGTTGCCAGCGCCGGGTCACGTGCGTCGCCCACAACAGCGTGCGACGAACCCGCTTCGCGACGGCGTGGCTCAGCGCTTTGAGCACACCACACAGGCGCAACCGGACCGCTTGGCGGCTTCCACGACGCGAGCGTCTTCAGGTCGCAGATCCTTCAAAGCCAGTTCGGGGCCATCACTGAAGAGCGTCACGCCGTCGTGGCGACGCCACACGAAGTAGTGCTCCCCCCGCAGCTGTACGAAGGTTTCGAAGTCTTCCTTGCTGGTCTCCGCGGGACGGCTCGAGACAAGGCCGTGTTTCTTGAACAGCTTGGCCTCGATTTCGGGGCGACACACCTCGCACCAGTGCTTCGTCAAGCGCGCTTTCCCAGAGGCACCGAAGTCGATGTGGATCGTCGGGGGCATCGGCATCCCGCTGTGCCAGTGTTCCTTCTCAGGCTCGGACTGCACCTTGGTCGGACGCGCCAAGCCGGTTGCCCCGAGCCGATGCAAGACACGCTCGCTCGTTGGCCAGGCGTCCCGGGCGACCTTGGCCAGAGCGGCGGCTGACAGCTTCTCGCCCTCGCCAAGCACGATTACGAAAACGAATCTCATCCCGGGCCACATTAGCGACTCATCGTCCGTCATTCTACCCAACTCGTGGATGGGGGTCGCGTGGGTCCGGCACGAAGCCAAAAAGGTTTTGGGCGAAGTTCCCCGAGGAGTAGCGCGCCAACCCGGCATCGCCCCATTCTGAATGCGATCGATGCGCGCTCAGGCCTCGCCGATCAGCGTGCCTGCTCGCCGAACGGCGTGGTAGTTGGGTGACCATGGCACGCGGCGCGCGGGCGGGGGAACGGCGGAACTGGGTGCTGCTCGGGACGGGATTCATGTTCGTGGGCTGCGGCGCTGGTGGAGCTCCTGAAAGTCGCTCTGCAAGCGTGAAAAGCGAGCGCGACGCGGGGCCCGGCGTAGTCGTAGATGTGCCCGTGGCGTCAGCTGAGGCAAAGAACGACTCGGTGGACCCCGCGCCCGAAGGCTTGACACCTATCGCGGAAATGGCGGCGACGATCCGCCTGCCGAAGGGTGTGTCTGGGCGCTACGACCCGGGAGCGCAACGCTATCTCTTCGATCTCTCGTCGACGGAAACAGGTGTGGTGACGGATCTTGGCAAGCGACCACCGGAAAGTGACGCGACGGTCCGCGCGTTGTGGGACGGCCTCGACTTCGGAAGCGATCGCAAGATACTGGACCAGGGCCGGACCCAAGCGGGTGGCTTCTACACTGTGCGCAGCTATCAGGTGCGCATTGGGGTGCCCAGTGGCATCAGCGGGAATCACCTGCATCAGCTCGCGCGCGTGTCGCGCGTGCACGTGCTTTTGGCGAAGACCGCGCCGGAGCTGCTGTGCAGCGTGGCTCTGGAGTACGACGCCGAGCCCGTCGCCGAATCCGCTGGGGTCAGGACGGCCCTGCAAGTGTGCGGCTCGCTACGACGCGGCGGCGTCGCGGCTTCGGCCGCGCCAGGGGCGGAGGTTTCCGAGATGAGCGAAGCGTGCCCCCTGAACGGAGCGACGGGGACCGATGTTAACGGAGACGGGCGCCCCGACGTGTACGAGCTAAGACGCGGCTCCAAGCGTGTATGCCGCGCTATGGACCTGGACTTCGACGGTCAGGTCGACGTCGTGGAGCTCTTCGACGACAGCGGCACACGCACACAGCGGCTCTCCGATCTAGATGGGAATGGTACGATCGACTCGCGTCAATGAGCCGCGTGAGGCGCTGTTCGTCCGACGATCCGTTTTCCGGACGACTTGGCGAGGTGCACTAGACTAGGTCACGCTCACGATGAGGCTGGTGATGAAATAGACGATTCCTGCGGCGCCGGAGCAGGCGATGAACAGTGCCAAGCCCACCAGTGCCCAAACGCCTTTGCCGCGGGTTTGGGAGAAGTAGAAGGGTAGCGCGGCTATGTTGCAGAGGAATGTCAGGAGCAAGAGTACGCCAAGGCCTGGTTCTTGGGCGGTGTACGACGGCGCCTCAGACGTGTCGCTCGAGTGCCGCCGGATTGCCCGATCTAGGAAGATGATCGCCAGTGTGCCGCCGAAGAGGACGGTCAGTTGCATCAACCCCGGAAGCCACGCCATGCCGTTAGGGTACAAGAACCGGAGCCGCCGGTGAACCGTGCCTCCAGGTGAGTGTTTGGTCTCTTGTGACCGGAACGCGCCCGCGCGTGTCTGCGTCATATGAAGAGGGCCTGCTTTGGACTGGCTGTGATGACGCTGCTGAGTGGCTGCGAAGTCACCCGTGATGGCGGCGAGTCGGAGCAGCTGACGCCGGAGACCCGGCAAAAACCCGCGAATCTCGCGGTCCAACCCGGCGATCAGCCGCCCGCCCCCGAGAGCGCACCTGCCCCGGCGTTGGCCGCTCCCGCTCTCGTCGAACCCGCGGTGCCGGTGACTGCGCCGCCAGCACCCACTCAAACCGGCGTCCACTGGGGTGAGGACCTCACCCCCGCCGCCTGGCCTGGCACAGCAAAGTCCGCGCTGGTCATTGGCGTGGTGCTGGGGCCCACGGGCAATGCCGGCTTCGCGGCGCGGCTAGAATCGGCGCAGCTAGAGCGCCGCGCGCTGCCCCGACTGGCAGCGGTGCTCCGTTCCCACGCGGCGCCTGCGACGTACTTCGTGACGGCGCCTTGGGCTGCAAAGCACGAAACGGCTCTGGCCGAGTTCGCCAAGGACGGCAGCGAAGTCGCGTTGCTCGTTGCCGGAACTGTCGACCAAGCTGTGCTGGAGGCGGACGCCAACGCAGCCGTACAACGCGGGCTTCCCTTCATGGGGCTGATGGCCACGGGCACGGGAGTCGAAGAGTCCACCTTGGAAGCAGCGGCTGCACTGGGGTTCCGTTGGGACAGCAGCTTGCACTCGGTCGACGCGCGCCCGCACGGACTGCGTGCCGGTGCGCGCAGTATGGTTGAATTGCCAGCCCCCGTCTATTTGAGCGACGCTCATTGGTTTCAGAACAGCGAGGCCGCGCGGGATCCAGAGACAGTCTTGCGCGTCTGGAAACAAGAGTTCGACGCTGCCCAACGCGCCGGCGGCATGCTGATGCTGACGCTGCATCCAAACATCGTCGCGCCCGCCCATCGTCTGGCGGTGTTGGACGCTTTCTTGAAGTACACGAAAAAGGCGCCCAGTGCCTGGCTGGCCACGGCGACGGCTGTTGCGAATCACCTCCGGCCCGCGTTGGCACCAACCACGGCGGCGCCGAAGGCGACAACGCCGGAAGCGGAGCGTGCCGCTGTCCCGCAACCGGCTCCGGCGCCCGCCAAACCACCTGCTGGGCGTGCCGCTGCACCACCGGCCGCCGCGCCGCCAGTCATACCAGCGGCGCCGGCAGCTCCTCCATTGCCCGAATGGTGAATCCACTAGCCGCGGAAGCGGCACTAGCACTGGCCCAGTTGAGTCTACTGCCGCGGAATCAACGGCTTGAGGGCGCCTGAGTCACTGCGCGAATGCGCGACAACAGCTCGGATGCACCCACGGGTTTGGGCACGACTCGATCGCCGAAGCTGTCCGTCAGCGCGCGCGCCTCGGGGGTGAACGCCCCGCCCGTTGTGAACAGCATGCCATTGGCAAGCTCTGGATGTGTTTTCTGCAGAGCACTGAATACGTCCATACCGGAAAGGCCCGGCATCATCAGGTCCGTGATTACCAAGTCGAAGCGCCCGTCCCGAGAAATCTTCTCGAGCGCAGCACGTCCGCTGTCACAAGTCACCAGCTCCACGTCGCGGCCGATGGCGCGACGCACGGCCCGCAGTACGCCGGGCTCATCATCAATGAACAGGACGCGGGGACGCGGACCGGCTCCTCGGGGTTTGGAGGTAGGCACCTCTTCCATAGGGGCGTCTGTCGCCGGCATGACCACCCGAAAACACGCGCCATCGCCGGGCTCGCTCTCAACCTCTAGGCGGCCACCCAGGGCAAACACGGTGTCGCGGCAAATACTGAGACCCAGGCCCGTTCCCTCACCCACGGGCTTGGTGGTGAAAAACGGATCAAAAATGCGCTGTATCAACTCTCTTGGGACGCCGGGTCCGTTGTCGCGAACTTCCACAACGACCTGGTCGTCCTCCTGAAAACTTCGCACGTGGATCTTCGCGGCATCGCGTCGAGAAGCCGAAAGTGCATGGGAAGCGTTCAGGAGCAAGTTGAGGAACACCTGGCTAAGCCGCGCTTCGTTTGCGACTACCAGAGCACTTGGATCGTGTTCCACGACCAAATGCGCGCGGTGCCGGATCTCGTTGCCACAGATAGCAACCGCCGAATCGATCGCCGTTGAGACCGCCACCGGGCTTCGCCCCAGATCGGATCGGGACATCGCGGACAGTGCGCTGACGATGGTCTGGATGCGCTTGCCGCCAGCGATCGACTCTTGAAGGGGGGCCCCAAGAGCGTCCGCCAAAGATGTGGGCGCCGTCGCGAGTTGCTCCCGGCAGTAGTGAAGATTCAGCAGCATGTACGAAAGCGGGTTGTTGATCTCGTGGCCCACGCCGGCCGCCAGAGTGCCAACGGCAACCATTCGGTCCATCTCCATCAGGTGGGCCGTCAGTAGGCGCTGCTCCGTGACGTCGCGCACGAAGACCAATTGGGCGGGGCCGGCTCGAAGCTCGAGGCTTACCGAATCCACTTCGACTCGGCGCCGGTCGCCGCTTGCGCCGAGCAGCGTCAGTTCATGCGGTCCAGAGCCACTCGCCAGGCTCACTGCGCGCCCGCGATCGTGTTTTGCTACCAGTTTCAGCGGCGACTTGCCGATGAGCCCGTCGGCCGTCACGACGCCAGCAATCCGACACAAGGCCGGATTCACATAACTGAAGCGCCCGCGCTCTATCACGGCCACACCGTTGGGCATGCGCTCGATGAGCGTCTGATACACCGCTTCGGCGATACGCGTTTCTTCGCTGGCCGCGTCCGCGCGCTTCTCGCTTTCGCCGAGCAGCTGCATGTAGCGACGGGCATCGTGCGACGCCAACGCAATGGCAAACGCGACGAATCCGTACTCAACAACGCTAATGGGCGGTTGTTTATGAAGCGCGCTAAGAACGACGACTTGGAGCGTGGGTAGCGCCCAGAACACTAGCCCAACGATGAAGTGGCGCGACTCGAGAGGGAATTCATCTCTGGCTCGGAGCAACTTGTACGATGCGCCGATCACGACAACAAAACCCCAGAGCTGCATCGCCACCAAGGGAGCGCGCTGCGGTCGCCTCCAGAAAGGGCTGCTCAGCCAACTCATCTCGACAGCTTCCACACCTGAAATGACCCACGGCGAAAGCACCAAGAGGGTGGATCCAGCCGCAGACGTGAAAACGGCTCGCCGTGACAAGAACCAGCGACCCGTGAGGTTGCCTAGAAACGCGGCGCACGCGTGCACGAGGCCCACGAGCGCAACGGCTTCGAGCCGCGTCAGCCAGAGCGCTGTAACCGGCCCAACGTTGTAGTGCACAGCCATCGCGGCGGCGTACACCGCTGCACAGCCACACAATACAGCCAACCACAGGTGTTCTCGACGCTCGCGCCGGTACGCGAACAGATACAATTCGTACACCGCCGCCATCCCCGCCAATGCGGCGGCTCCAGCGTCCCCCACGGAAGCGAGTTCGACGGTGTGCACGGGGCTATGGGAGTGTGCCTGCTGCAGACCTGCAGCGCATGTTCACTAGAGAACGGAATCTGCCGGCAGATCTAAAGCGAACAGAAATGGCCCCAATAGTGTGCGTCTTTTGACCTGATGCGACCGCGCAGCAGCGTGCATTTCTCAGAACGAAAAGCCATACTGGCCGCAGCCTCTTGCACGCCCCCCCTTCGACGCGGCGATGGAAAGTCGCGCATGCTGCCAAGGCTCTGGTAAAACAGCGACATGCGTTTCTGCCTGCTCGCACTCTGTAGCTTGCTTTGCGCGTGCACAAGCACGTCGTCGCGCAGCAAGGCCAGTGGCGGCAGCGCAGGAGCGGGGAACATGGCCGGCCAGGGCGGCAGCTCCGGCGCCGGCGCGACGGCGGGCACTGGCGGCGCGGCTGCTTCAGGCGGCGTTGGGGGTGCGAGCTGCACGCCATGCAGTCCCACGACCGATCCAGTCGTCCCACGCATTGACGCCGTGGACATGGTGCTATGGACCGGTGCGGACCGTTTGGCGCTCACCGGGACGGCTCCTCCGAGCACCTCTGCGGGGCTCATCACGCTCTGCACTCCAAACAACCTGAACTGCTCCGGCACGGACGTTACGCACACCGATCCGCTTGGCGCCGCCGTCATTCACGGGAGCGATCTATTCGTAGCGGCGAATAGGCGGGTCGTCCGAGTCGCGGTCAACACGACCGTCGTGGCAGAGCAAATCCCGGCCAGTAGCTCACTGACCTTTCCGATCTCGGCGTTTGCCGTAGACGCCAGCCACGTGTTCGTCACCCCTGGTCTAGGCGTTTCCCGCATTGATCGCAGCGGCGGCACCCAGCGCCAGCTAAACAACACTTACCAGATCAGGCAGCTCGGCTCCGCAGCCAATCGCGTCTTCTACACATCCGAAACGGCGTTCGGGAGCTTCACCAAGCCGGAAAGCGGCGGCA
This sequence comes from uncultured Polyangiaceae bacterium, assembly GCA_965369205.1. Lineage (GTDB taxonomy): Bacteria > Myxococcota_A > Polyangia > Polyangiales > Polyangiaceae > JACKEA01. Next base: position 25,927 of record CBDUPW010000010.1, read on the forward strand.
GCGGCTTGGTTCAGATGGATGATCTGTTCGACATCAACTCTGATGCCCTGGTCGTTGTCAGCGACAACGAAGTGTACTTCGCAACGGCGGGAGCCGGCAGCGACATCTTCGCAAGCGACGGTACGCTCGGCGCAACTGGAAAACTCACGGCGAAAGACGTTTCGTTTGCGCCGATCACGGCCCTAACACTGCAGAACCAGAATCTGTTCGCGGGCAGCGTGGATGGGCAAGTCGTCCGCGTACCGGCCGTGAAGGACTCCAAACCAACTGCCCTGGCCAAACTTGGCGGTCCGATTCTCGCGCTGGCCAACGAGGGGAACGTGCTGTTTGCCTTGGTCGCCGGGGTACCAAAAACGATCGTGCGGATCGGTGCTCCCCAAACCTGCTGCCAGTAGCTTTCGCCATCGGCTTTGTAGCGCGCGGCGATGCCGGGAGCTTGATCGTACTTGGCGCGGGTGCGGAGCGATGCCGGCAGGTACAGTTCTGGCCTCGCAAGACGCGGAGACCAGAAAGCAGACGCGCGCGTCGCCAACCCAACATGTCCGTTGAGCGTGGCGTACTTTCGTGCGGCAGAGTGGTGTACCCTTGGGCAATGAGCAGGTTGGGGAGGCGGCGATTGTTGCTCGGCGCTGGCGCTGGCGCACTTTCCGCGACGATCGGCTGCGAGCGGGAGCTCCGAGAGCCCGACGCGCCCCCGGCCCCGGGTGCTGCCCGCGTGGTGGTGATTGGCGCCGGCATGGCTGGCCTTTCGGCTGCGCGCGCGCTGCGGGCGTCGGGCTATCAAGTCGTCGTATTGGAGACGCGTTCGCGCATCGGCGGGCGTGTGCGCACCGATCGTTCCCTGGGAGTGCCCGTCGACCTGGGAGCATCTTGGATCCATGGTGTGGACGGCAATCCGATCATCAAGCTGGCAAAAGAGTTGAAGATCCGCCACGAAAGGACGGACTACGACGAACTGAAGTTGTACGACGTATCCGGCAAGCCCGTCGCTGGGTCGCGCTACGCGAGCCTGCAAGCGGCGTGGGAAGAAGTCCTCGCCGAAGTCGAAGCTCTAGGCGAGAAGGCGGAGCGCGATCTGTCCTTCGAGAGTGCCGTGAAGAAGGTGCTCGCATCTGAGAAGCTGACGACTGAACAGCGCAACTTTCTCGGCTGGCGACTGGCCACCCTCGACGTGACGGCTGCCGAAGACGTGAGCAAGCTCAGCTTGCTGGGGGGTGACGATAGCGAGGGCTTCGCCGGTGGCGACCGCATGTTCCCCGGGGGCTACGATCAGATCGTACAGGGCGTGGCCAAAGGCACCGACGTGCGCCTCGGTCGATTGGTCAAATCTATCGTAACTTCGAAAAAAGGCGTGGCAGTCGAAACGCAGTCGGATGTGTTCGCGGCGGACGCTGTGGTCGTAACGCTGCCGCTCGGCGTGCTGAAGCGCGGGAACGTGCGCTTCGAGCCTGGGCTATCTGCCAAGAAACGGCAGGCAATCAAGCGCCTTGCTATGGGCACGCTGAACAAAGTTGCGCTTTCGTTCCCGTCGGCACATTGGCCCGAGGATCCCCATTTCCTCTGTCACATGAGCGAAAAGCGTGGGCAGTTTCCGGTCTTCTTGAACCAACTGCGCACGAGCGGCCAGCCGGTGCTGGTTGGTTTTACGGGTGGCACTGCCGCCCGGGCGCTGGAACCCCGCAGCGAGGCTGATGTGACCGCGGAGGTGTTCGGGGTGTTGCGCAAGATGTTCGGCGCCAAGCTCCCGCCAGCCAGCAAGATGGTCATGTCCCGCTGGAGCTGGAACATGACCGCGCGCGGCGCCTACTCCTACTTGCCCGTTGGCGTGTCTGCGGACGAGTTCGACGCCCTCGCCGAGCCGGTGGCTGACCGCGTCTTCTTCGCGGGAGAAGCCACCATCCGCAAGCACCCAGGCACGGTGCACGGCGCGTATCTCTCTGGGTTGCGCGAGGCAGAACGCATCGCCGCACGCGTCGGCAAGCAGACCGCGCAGAAGCAGCCCTGGCCCGAAAAGTCCGATCTCGTGTTCGCGCCACACGGTGGTGGGTTTCCCTCCTCGCGGGACAAGTCCTGCGCACCATGCCACGGTTGACTCCGTGACGCGGTGCTGTGCGCGGCCCTCTCATTTCGAGAACAGCACTGGCGGAGTGCTTGTCGACCACGCCGCGCGCAACCTGCGTCGTAAGGCGGCAAGCCCGGCAATTGACAAAGCGGACCCTGCAAAGAATATGGCGGCCCCGGTCGTGCCAGCTCAAGCAACTGGTCCGCTTCCCGTGGCCACCGGCGGTGCCATCGTCGACGGGACCTACGTGCTGACCGCGTTGGACGTCTACGCGCCGAGTGTCGCCGAAACGAAGCCTCGGCGACTGACCGTGCGGTTTGTCGGCGGGGAAAGCCAGGTGCGATCGCAAATCGGCAACGAACCCGAGGTGAGCTTTACGGCCACGGTGACACCCAGGTGGTTGAGGTCCTGCGTGACGGTCACAAGATCGCTATCACCGAGGATCCTGGCCGGCTCCCCTGGATCGAGCCGCTTGTTACGCAAGAACCCGGCGTTGGGATTCACGATGACGTGATACGGAGTGTGTGTCTTCATGTGTTTACGACCGATGGAGAACTCAGGGCTGCACTAAAGGCAGCCGTGGATTTTGGCGTGGATCTTCGCAATCATGATGCCAGTCGTACCTGGTTCGATGGCTACGCTGATAACTAGTCAAGAACCCCACACGATCTATTGCCCTCTCGACGACGACGGCTCCGCCGATGCAGGTGCGGGCCTATCGTCACGCGGGCGCGCGATGGCCCCACACACTCGCGGCGTCGTAGTGGGCGATCTCCCACACGTCGTCGTCGATCTCGATGCCGCCGTGGCCGTACTCGATCTGAAATCCCGAGGGCGACTCGACGTAGAAGGAGACCATGCGGTCGTCGAACGGTGCTCGAGCGCTACCAACGCTTCCGGGCGCTAGTCGGCTGCTGGCATGAAGGCGTCGTCTAGGATGCTGGAGTCGGACTGGGCGTAGCCGCCCAGTTGGGCCGAGCAGCCTTCGCAAGCCTGGGGGCCCACGGCGCGGGGACGTCCGCAGCTGGAACAGAGTACGCCGCCATCCCGAGGCAACAGCAGGGGCAGGATCGCGACAAGGGGACCGCCGACCACGCAGAGCGCGGCGAGCCCGAGCCTTGCCCGGCGCGAATGCAGGCGGCTCAGCAGCAGGCTGATCAGAGCGGAAGCCAGGCCGAGCAACAGCGCGATGAGCGCGTGCGTCGCGGTCCATTGTGCCTTGGCCCATGCTGGTCCCCGATCTTGCATGACGCTCAGCAAGGTCAGCGCCGGCGGGGCGAGCAGCGCCGGGCGCAGGGGGTGGTTTACCGCTACGACATCGGCATCGTCTGGCTGGGAGTTCGGACTGCTCCAGCGCCGCGTTTCGCTTCCGTCCTTGGCGTAGAACACGATGGTTTGTCCTTCTCCCCCGCGCTTCGCACGCGCTCCATGGCGTTCCCATGCGAAGTGCGGGTACCGCACGTAGTATTCGTTCGTCGCTTCGACGCGGCCGACGGTCAGCTCTGCCTGGGTGAGTTGTGCGTCAAGAGGGATCGCTCGCGCCGGAGCCCCCGCCTCCACAACGTCCACGTGAGTGGCTGAGCGCAGCAGCACGCGCGCGGTTTCCGCATGCCCGTCGCTGGTCAGGTGCGAGAGCCGCTGCAGCGGGCCGCGACTCACCAACGCGATGCGCTGGACGGATGCGCGGGCCCAATCCACGCGGTAGGCGCCAGTGGTGAACGCCAGCAGGGGCCGGCTCATTTCCAGGCGATCCAGCGGCTTGCCCCCGAACCCGCGACCGCCATTTTCGGCTGAGAAGCCATCGGGGCCGAGGGTCCCAGCACGCAACTTCGTTACCCGATCGTATGCGACGAAACACTGGGCTTCGTGGTCGAAGTACCACTCACGCGCATAGCCTTCCTCTTCCTGCGCCAACCGTTGGTAGCGACGCCGGCCTCGATACTTCTCTCGCGCGAAGATACTTGGGGAGCTTGGCGACACGCTGGCTTCTTCGGCGGAAAGGTCACTCAGCCACACCTGCGAGGGCAATTCGCCCGCGACCGGCTTCCCATCCACACCGAACACGGCTTCGACTTCGCTACCGCGCTCCACAGCTCGACGGATCTCGCCTTCCGGAGATACAAACCAGCGTTCGGTCACGCCGTAGTCGCGGTGGGTGCTATCAACGATGGGCGTGGGCACGAACGCGAATGCCGCGAGATGCAGGCCGCAGAGACCGAAGCCCAAAGCCGTGGCTAGCAAGGCTCGCTTCCCGTGTGAGCGCCGCTCCGGACCAAGGAACAGGGCGCGGGCGAGTCCAGCCAACCAGCCGAGCGCGACCAGGCTCGCGAGCACGGACATCCAGGCATGCTCCGCGATCACGTGGGTGAACAGGCTATTGAATACGGGAAGAACGAGCACCAAGCCGCGACTCCCGGTCCAACGCGCTTGCCACAGCCCGACAACACATCCGGCGAAGTAGTAGGGCAAGGCGCACAGCAAGTCGACCGACGCGGGCACGAGCATCGACGGCACGAAGGGGCCGGCGACGTTGCCGGGCCAGGCACACCAAGCCGCTACCGCCGCCGTTGGCGCTAGGATCGCAGCCACGAACATCAATAGGGCAGCCAGCACCTTGGCCAAGAAGATCCGCTGACGCGCGATCGGGCGATGCAGCAGGAAGGTCCAGGAGCCGCGGCGCACTTCTTCGAAGGTTTGGCGAAAGCCGAGGGCGAGCATGAAACCCGCGCCACCGATGCTGGTGACCATCAGAAACGAACGTCGGCTGACGTTCTGCCAGGCTTGTTCGGGAAGCAGGGCGTATTGGCTTCGCGCGTAGCCCAGCAGCATGACCGCCAGAGCGCCAAGGAACATCCATAGGTGCTCCCGCAGTTCCTTGAGGATCAACGCTTTCAAGCTTCCGCCTCCGGCGAGAGGAATCGGGTTTCACCGCCGTCGCCCAGGTATGCGATGGCTGCGTCCTCGAAGCTGAGTTCAATCGGCTCGAGCCGCCTTGGCTTCGTCGCCTGGATCGCAGTCAGCGCGTCGTCCCCCTGCGCGGCTACGGTCACGTGCAGCTCACGGCGGAAACGCTTGGTGGCGACGATGCCTGGCAACGACAGCAGATCCGGTGGGTCGCTGTCGTAGTGCAGGGCGTAGCGGCGGATCCGTTCGGTGAAAGCATCCACGCTGCAGCACGCCCTCAAGGCTCCGCGATCAAGCACAGCGATACCGTCGGCGACTCGCTCGACGTCGGCGAGCAAGTGCGTGGAAAACAGGATCGTGCATCCGACACGCTGCGAAAAATGCACCATGGCCTCCAACAACAAGCGGCGCGCCACTGGATCTAGCCCCATCACCGGGTCGTCCAAGAGCAACACTTCGGGTTCGGTGGCCAGCACGACAGCGAGGTTGAGCCCCGCGCGCTGACCATGAGACAGTTGGCCAACCTTCTGATCCTCGCCGAGGCGGAAAGCGTCGACCACGGCGCGACACAATGACTGATTGAACCTTGGGTAGAATTGCCGCTGAAAAGCGATGCACTCGCGGACGCGCATCCAGTCGTACATTGCGCAGCCTTCCGCCAAGTAGCCGACGCGAGCGCGCGTTTCCGGCGCCAGGGTCGCGCTAGGGTGCCCCAGCAGCCGTGCTTCCCCTGAAGTGGGCTCCAGCATTCCGAGCAGCATGCGCATGACCGTCGTCTTGCCGGCACCATTGCGACCAATCAGCGCGAATACTTGCCCGCGAGGGATGGCGAAGGACACGTTGCAGACAGCGAGGTGGCTGTCGAACTGACGCGTGAGATTACGTGCGACGATAACGGCTTCGGTCACGACCCAGTTTCCTTCCTTGGAACTTCTTCCCACCGGCTTTCCATCAGCGCCAAGCCGTCCTCCCGGGACAGCCCAAGCAACGTTGCGCCGTGCACGAAAGCGTCCGCGAGTTCGTTCAGGCGGCGCTTGCGTTCGTTGTTGCTCAGTAGTTGGCGCGAGCGCGCGACGAACACACCGCGACCACGCTGGGGCTCGGTCACGCCCTCGCTGCAGAGCTCCGCGTAGGCCTTGGCAACGGTGTTTGGGTTGACCACCAGTTCCGCCGCAAGCGCACGGACACTGGGCAAGGCGTCGCCCGTCGACAGCTTGCCCGTCGCGACCGCCGCTCGGACTTGATCGACAATTTGGCGATAAATCGGGGCCGTTGAGCCTGGCGTGATTTGGAAGCGAACGGACATGCCTTCGGGACGGACTGTACTAGTGTACTAGTCGAGTAGTACAGTTGCGCCGCGGGCGCAAATCGACGGCGGGCACGACGTGACGGCCGACGTGACCGTATGCCATGACGGGAGACGCCTGATCGAAGAGCCGCGCGATGCGGAGGGACGGCCAGGACATCGGCGTAGGTTGCCTTCTTTTTGGCCGGCTCGCTCACAGGCAGCGAGGACGTGGTGGCCCAGGCGGTTGGTGGATCCTGGACGAACCGGAACTTCACTTTGATGAGGACGTGGTGGTTCCAGATCTCGCCGGCTGGCGCCGTGAACGTATGCCGGTTGTACCGAATGTTCCGTACTTCACGCTGCCACCCGACTGGTTGTGTGAGGTGCTACTTGCAGCACCATCAAGCGCAAGTTGATCAAGCTCGGGGTTTTCGAAAGCCGGCCGAACACCATCGGGTTCGGCGCAACACATCCGCTGAGCACAACCGGGAGAGAAAACCGCCGTGTCGAGTTTCGCGCATTCCGCGCCGACGAGGGCTGCCCGCCTTTGCCCAAGGGCGACTCATGAGCCATTCGCGGGTCGATCTACCGCGTGAATCCGCGCCGACGAGCATCGTTGTCGAACCTAGTGCACAGCGCCGTCCGGGCTCTTGGCACGTGGCCCAGGAGCGCCGCGCGACCGTCGTGCGGCCACCAACAGACACACGAACAGCAGTGCCATCGCGTTGGGTCCCCGAGGGGCTTGAGCCGGGGCAGCTCGACACGCGCACCCGGAGCTGGAGCCCCCGGCATTGTTGGACGTGCCACCACCCGCGCCCCCCGAGTTTCCGAAACCGCCGAACCCAGCGCCGCCTGTTGCCGGGTTGCCGCCACTCGAGCTGCTGCCGCCCGTCGAGTAGATGCAGGTGCCATACTCGCATTGGCAATAGTCGACCTTCTTGCCTTCGTTGTAGCAGCAGTCCTTCACGCTCTTTTCGCAGGTGCCTTGGCCGTCACAGGCGTAAGTCCAACCGTCGATAAACGTAGCCTGGTCGGTCCAGCACACCCCCTCCGTGCACTCTGCACCCGCCGGGTGCAGAGCACACGCGCCGGCGCGTCGCAGACTCCGGTTTTGCCACAAGTAGAAACGTCCTCTGCAGCGCAATCTTCGTCTGGATCGGTGCCCTGCGCTACCACGCCGCACTCCCCGTCTTTGCCCGACCCCCTTAGAGCGTTGGTGCAAGCGTGACAGCCCGCGTCGCAATTTGCGTCGCAGCACACGCCGTCGACACAAGCCCCCGTAACGCAATCATAGTCGAGCACGCAGGGCTGCCCGCGCAGTCTTGCTTTGATCACTTCCGCCTTCTTCTCGGCTTGGTCTCCACCGGTTACCAAGATCGTGGCGGTGACGCCGTCGTCCGCAAGTACGGTTGCCGTCGACGAGTAGCGCGGAAAGTTCGTTGGAGTCGAAACGACGAAGGTCCCGAGGTTGGGACTCCAGGCTTCGGTGCTCTTTTGGTAGCTGTTGAGGCTCGTGCTGCTGTCGTGCCCAGTGCCCCCGATGAGCAGGGCAGAACCATCGGAAAGCGCGACCGCGGAATGAGCGAAGCGCGTGTAGGTCGCCTTGCCCCCTCCGCTCCACTGGCCGGTCTTCGGGTCGAAGATGTCGGCGATGTCGGCGCCGGACTTGGTGTTACCGAAGACCAACACCCGACCGTCGGCGAGTCGGGTCGCGGTGTTCCAGTTGTGGCCGGCACTGGTCCCCCCAGGAGTCGCAGCCCACGTGTTGGTGGTGGGATCGTAGATCTCTGCCGACGTGCTAATCGCGCCGAAGACGGCGCCGCCGACGACCAAGACCCGGCCGTCGGCGAGGGCAGCCGCGGTATGCCTCGCCCGGACCACCTGCATCTTGCTTGCGGGGACCCAACTCAAGGTCAGAGGATCCAGTCGCACCGCGCTGTCCTGGTAGCCTGAGCTACTGGAACCACCCCCGGTGACGAGCACGGAGCCATCGGGCAGCGGGGCTGCGGCATGGTCCGGACGGCTGGGACTCAGGTCCGGAACCGCGGTGAATGTTCCTGTCGCGGGGTCGTAGACCTCTACGTTTGTGGAAGATACGAATACGAATCGCTTTGTTCCGAATCGCATGCCGGTGTTGCGATCGAGTGGCGCAGAGGCCGATCCGGTCATTGCCCAGGTGCCGGTGCCTGGATCGTAGATCTCCGCGCTGGTTCCCAAAACGGTGCTTGTGTCTTCGCCCGCGACCAACACCCGACCATCGTCCAGCAACACTGCGCCATGCTCTGAGCGCGCCACGGCCATGTCTTGGGTGGTCGTCCAGTAGGGGTCCAGCACTGCACCCGACTTCGCCAAGGCCGCATCCCAACGAACCGTGATTTCGCATTCGGTGCTTCCCGGCGCCACGACCTTGCGTCCCCAAGGCGGTGTGGGTCGACGGTCGGCATCGCAGCCTTCAAGCGTCAATTCAGCGCTGTGTCGACTGCCGTCGCGCGGGATCAGGTAGGGAGGCGCGACGCGCAAGCGTGGTGTGCCTGTGGCGTCGAGGAACTCCAGTGCGCGACCGACCAAGCGCAATCCAGCAACCTGGTGAAGGCGGAGGGCGTAGCGCAACGCATTCAGCTTCGATCCCGGGCGCAAGACGACAAAGTCCTCGGCGCCGTCGGGGAGCGAGACGCGCTCGAAAGTTTCGCCTCCCACCGCCCCGACGAATCTCTGCGTGGAGCCCTTTGTAATTGCTGTGACAGCGGTGGCACCCAGAACGCGAAACCGCACGCGCATCCCAGTTGTAGGCTCTCTGATTTCCGCTGGTTCCAACAGGCTATCCGGAAGCACTGTCTGCACGGCCCGCTCGCTCGGCACCGAACTGTCAGCGGCTGCCTGCATGATCTCTCCCGCAGGCAACTGCGCCGCACCGAACAGCAGAACCGCTCCCAACCCCACACCCCACGCTTTCATGCATCCATGATAACGCACCCCATTGCAGCGAGCGATCCAATTTCCGACGCACACACGACGGCACATCACGTGCCGGCACTTTCGTTCACAGCTGGCTGTAGGGTCCCATAAGCGCGCCGGTCAGATCCTCGAGGGCGCGATCACGGGAGCAACGGGAACAATTGGCAACCAGGTTGCCCGGGAGCTGCTGAAGCGCGCCGGTCTGACGGTACGCGGCGGGACGCGTCAGCCCGAGGCCGCTGCGGATCTACAGCGGATCGGCGCTGAAGTGGTTCGGCTGGACTTGGAGGCCCCGAGGCGATTAGCGACGCTGAGCTGGCCACGCTGGTGAGTGATGTGATCCGCAAAGCGGTCAGCTACATCGACTTGCCGCCGGAAAAGCTCGGCGCATCGATGCGCGAGCAAGGTATGCCAGATTGGATTGTCGAATCGATGCTCGCCCTCGACGCCGTCAAAGCCAATGGGTACGCCGCAGACGTGTCACCGGCAGTCGAGCAGATCACCGGGCGCGCGCCCGAAACCTACCGCGCGTTCTTAGAGCGAAACCGCGCACGATTCGTGTGATAGGAGACGGCCATGCGCTACAAACTACTTGGGAATAGTGGGATCCGCGTCTCGGAGGTTTGCCTCGGGACGATGAGCTTCGGTGATGCCTGGGGATTCGGCGCCGACGAACAGGAAAGCGGGCGCATCATCGGCGCTTTCGCAGATGCCGGCGGCAACTTCCTCGACACCGCGAACAAGTATCACGAAGGTCAATCCGAACAGATTGTCGGCAAACACATCGAAGGCGACCGTGATCGCTGGGTCGTTGCGACCAAGTACACGCTGTCCATGCGTGGCGACGACCCAAACGCTTCCGGCAATTCACGCAAGAACATGACGAGATCGGTGGAGGGGAGCCTGCAGCGCCTGGGGACCGACTACATAGACCTGCTATGGGTCCACGCCTGGGACTTCACGACGCCGGTAGAAGAAGTGATGCGCGGCCTCGACGATCTCGTGCGCGCGGGCAAGGTATTGTACCTCGGCATCTCCGACGCGCCGGCGTGGGTCGTGTCCCAGGCCAACACCATCGCCGACCTGCGAGGCTGGACGCCCTTCGTCGCTCAGCAAATGCAATACAGCTTGCTCGAGCGGACTATCGAGCGCGAGGCGCTACCCATGGCCGATGCTTTCGGCATGGCGACCACTGCCTGGGCGCCACTCGCCGCCGGAGTGCTCACCGGCAAACACACCCGCGGTGGCGGTCAGCCCGACACGAAGCGCAGCAACGACGACCGGCTCACCGAACACAACTTGAGCATTGCGCGCGTGGTCGACGAAGTTGCCGACCAGATGGATCGAAGCTCGGCGCAGGTCGCGGTCAACTGGGTGCGTCAGCGCGGCGACAAGCTCATTCCGATTGTGGGATCGCGCAAAGTCGAACAGATCAAAGACGTGCTCGCCTGCCTCGACTTTCGGCTAGAGGAGGCCCACATGGCGAAGCTCAACGAGGTCAGCCGGATCGAGCTCGGATTCCCGCGCCAATTCCTCGGGGCGGATGCCGTTCGCAACATCGTCTACGGCGATCTTGCCGCACAGATCGACTTGCCGCCGGGCGCGCAAAAGCCCGGCTGACCCGTCGGGGTCACTCTCGCGCGCTGAAAACTGCGAGCCGCCAGCTTCGCCGAAAGGCGCGCAGTGGGTGTTGCGGCTCGGGCGCGCGCCATCCTCACCCCGACGCATGCAATCCGGGCTCGAGGCAGGGTTCGATGACGACCGCGTCACTCGGGCCCTGGGACTCGCGGATTCGGGGGCTTGATTGTAGCTACTTGCCATCGATCAAGTGGCGAGACTGTAACTGACGCCAACGTCAGCTGCGGCGCTACACTGGCCACCGACGGGCGCGACGCGCGTGCCTGGAAAGGGCGAAGGGTCATGGCGAAGCGCTACATCGGTATCGATGTTGGAACCGAGACAATCAAAGTGGTCGAGCTCGAGGCGACCTCCGGCGCACCGCGGTGGGTCCGCCGCGCACTTGTCGAGCACCACAAACAGCCTGGCGCCGCACTCTTGCAGGTGCTCGACGACTGGGATTGGACGGGAGTCACTGGGGCGAGCGTGACCGGGCGGTCGAGTCGCACCTTAGACTTGCCGCGAGTACCGACGAAACAGGCGCTCGCAGAGGGCTTCCGCTTCTTGTTCGATACGCGTCCCGCGACGGTCGTGTCCATCGGCGGGCATGGGTTTTCCGTGCTCGAGCTCCGTGCCCCCGGGGTCGAGGTCTATCGGGAGAACGCCCGCTGCTCACAAGGTACTGGGAATTTCCTGCGCCAGCTGGTCGAACGATTCGACTTGGACATCGAGCAGGCCAGCGCGATGTGTGAAACTGTCACCGACCCGTCCCCACTCTCCGGTCGCTGTCCCGTCATCTTGAAGACGGACATGACTCATCTAGCGAATAAGGGTGAGGACCGCGCGCGGATCTTGGCTGGGCTCTACGACGCCGTGACGGAAAACGTCAAAGGACTGCTCAAGCCGCGGGTGAGCCCAGGTCGCGTGCTGCTTACCGGCGGCGTCACGCGTTCTCGGCGTGTACGAGAGAATTTCCGTCGACACCTTTCCGGCCACGACATGGTGCTGTTGGACGCCGCCGGCGACGACGCCTTGTTCTTGGATGCGCTCGGCGCAGCCGCACTCGCGCTGAGCGAGCCCCGTCGAGTGCCGCCGCTGACGCGATTGGTCACCCGCGCGGTGGAATCCCGCTTCGAGCGGGTGCCCGCCCTCGCGTCGCACTTGGATCAGGTCACCCGCCTGAGCCCCCCGAGCGAGCTCGACCCTGATGGGGACTACGAAGTGATCCTCGGATTCGACATTGGTTCGACCGGTTCCAAACTGGTGGCCCTCGATCGGGGGTCCAAGCAGCTGGTTTGGGAGGGTTACCGGCGCACCAACGGCGACCCCCTTGGCGCAGCCCGCGCCCTGTTGCAGCAATTCACCGAATCCGCGGCTGCCCGCCATCCGATCCTCGCCTTCGGCGTGACCGGCAGCGGTCGCGAGATCGTCGGGTCGCTCTTGTCGACTTGCTACGGCGCCAGTCGCGTGTACGTGCTGAACGAAATTGCCGCTCACGCGGAGGGCGCGCTGCATTTTGATCCGCGAGTCGACACCATCTTCGAGATTGGCGGGCAGGATGCGAAGTACATTCGCCTCGCCGAGGGGCGCATCGTAGACGCAGCCATGAATGAAGCCTGCAGTGCGGGAACGGGGTCGTTCATCGAGGAGCAGGGTCGCAAGTTCTCAGGCGTACGCGACGTCGTCGAGTTGGGTAAGGCCGCTCTCACCGCGGACAGCGGGGTCTCTCTCGGCCAGCATTGTTCCGTCTTCATGGCTGAGGTCATCGATGACGCGGTGGCGGCCGGCGTGCAGAGCACAGACGTCATTGCGGGCATCTACGACTCCATCGTGCAGAACTACCTGAATCGAGTGAAGGGCTGCCGTTCCGTGGGACAGGTAGTCTTCTGCCAGGGCATGCCGTTTGCGGCGGACGCTCTGGCCGCCGCGGTCGCGCGCCAAACACAGAGCCAGGTCATCGTTCCGCCCAACCCGGGCACCGTAGGTGCTCTGGGTATCGCCTTGCTGTCCCAGCGCAGCTTGGATCCTTCACTGCACGAGCCCGTGGACGCGTCGCGCTTCCTGCAAGCCAACGTCACGCGCCGAGACGACTTCATCTGCAAATCCAAGAAGGGCTGCGGTGGTTCGGGAAACCTCTGTCGCATCGACCGGCTTCAGACCCTGGTGGCGGACAAGAAGCAATCCTTCACTTGGGGTGGCGGCTGCTCGGTCTGGGACAAGGGCACCGGCAAAAGCAAACTGCCGGACCTGACTCCGGATCCTTTTCGCGAACGCGAGGCGCTGGTCACCAAGACCATCGAGCAAGTCACTCGAAAGCGTGGTCGCAAGACCGTCGCCCTCACCGACGAGTTCCAGCTCAAGGAACTGTTCCCGTTCTTCGCTACGTTCCTGGACGAACTGGGCTTCGACGTCGTCTACGACAAGAGTCACGGCGGCAAGACTCTGAAGCGCGGCGCCGAGCGCGGCAACGTGCCCTATTGCGCGCCGATGCAGCTCTATCACGGGATCGTGACGAGCTTGGCGGAACAGCGAGTCGACGCGATGTTCATGCCCATGTTGCGCCAAATGCCGCGCTGCGCTGATGAAAAGACGGCTATCGCGTGCCCGATCGTGCAGGCAAGTCCGGACATCTTGCGGTTGGATCTGGGCGCGGATGCGCCGCGCATGATTTCTCCCGTCATCGACTTTGGCGAAGACAACCTCGATTCTTCGGCACTGCTCAAGACGTGCCAAGAGCTCGCAGCCTCCCTCGGTTCTTTCGGCATGGGTTGGTGGCGCGCGTACCTCTCCGCCAAAGCGGTGCAAGACTCGTTCTGGAGCGAATGTAGGGAAATCGGACGCCGCGCCCTAGCGTTCGCGAAAGAGCACGAGATTGACGCCGTGATCGTGTTGGGGCGCCCGTACACGATCTACAACCCGGTGTTGAACTCCAACGTACCTCCTCTGGTTCGCGAACAGGGAGCGTTGGCGATCCCTGTCGACTGCTATCCCATCGACGAGCGAACACCGACCTTCGATGGCGTCTACTGGGGTCATGGGCAGAGGAATCTGCGCGCAGCGCATCAAGTGAGGCGGCGGCCCGGGCAGTACGCCATCTGGTGCAGCAACTACTCCTGCGGCCCGGACAGCATGAACCTTCATTTCTTGAGCTATGCCATGGCCGGCAAGCCCTACGCCATCGTGGAGACGGATGGACACTCCGGCGACGCCGGCACCAAGACGCGCGTCGAGGCGTTTTTGCACTGCGTACGCGAAGAGAAGGCCCGTAACACTGCAAAGGCGAATATGCCGGATCTGAGCCGCGTCTGCGATCGCGGTCACACTCTCGAGGACATTCGAAGACGCGGGGAGCGGGTGCTGTTTCCGCGCATGGGCGACGGTGCTGAAACCGTGGCCGCGTGTCTGCGGGGTACGGGTGTTCCGGCAGAAGTGCTGCCGATCCCAGATCACGAGTCTTTGCGGCTGGGTCGCCGCTACACGTCCGGCAAAGAGTGCGTGCCCATGAGCATCACTTTGGGTAGCCTGTTGACGCGCCTGAACGAATCCGTGCCGGATGAACGGTTCGCCTTCTTCATGCCTACCGCTGACGGCCCGTGCCGTTTTGGGACTTACAACATCCTGCACCGCGTGGTGCTTGAGCGGCTGAACTTCGCGGACCGGGTCCATATCTGGTCTCCCGTTGACAGCGACTACTTCTCGGGATTACCCAGTGGATTCGCGGCACTCGTGGTCACCGGCTTCGCAGCCTACGACGCGCTGCAGGCCGCGCTTTTCGACGTTCGCCCGCTGGAACGCTCCCCTGGGGCGGCTCAGGCGGTCTTCGACCGTTACCACGGACAATTGCTAGCGCTGCTCGAGCGCGCCGGTGGCGGTGATCTGACCATGCCAACGGCGCTGCTTCAGGTGGCCAACGGCCGCATGTTCGGTTGCGGCGGTCTGTTGGAGCGAGCCGCCCGGGAGTTTGCGGCCATCAAGAAAGACGAGCCGATTCCCACCGTGCTGGTGGTCGGTGAAATCTACGTTCGCCTCGACCCCTTTGCCAACGACTTCGTCGTTGATCGCCTGGAGCGCCGTGGCATTCGCTGCCGATTCGCCCCCTTCAGCGAATGGCTCGAATACACGGACCATGTCAGCAGCGTCAAAGGCGTTCGAAACTACTTCGGCGCACGCTTGAGCACATTGGTTCAGCGGCGCATTCAAAACCGAAGCTACGCCTTGATGGCCAAAGCGCTCGATTGGGCGCCCCGCACGACGGTACACGACGCGATTGCCGCGGCCGAAGGCTACGTACGTGAAGACCTCGCGGGAGAGGCGATCCTCACGCTGGGCGGACCTCTGCACGAGTGGCGCCACGGACTGATAGACGGCGTCGTGAGCGTGGGTCCCCACGAGTGCATGCCCAACAAGATCGCGGAAGCTCAGTTCTTCCACGTTGCCGAGCGCGAGGGCCTTGCGTCGCTCACGCTGTCGGTAAACGGCGAGCCGGTGGACGCCGAATTGCTGGACAGCTTCGCGTTCGAGATCAAGGGCAAGTTTGAAGCGCGCAAGCGCGGGGCAGGGGCCCGCAACAGGAACATGACGCCCGAGCGACTCGCCGCAGGCGTCGATCCCGGTGAATAGCGCCTCTGTTTCTTCGCGCGACAAACGTGGACACGCATCTCTATCTCCGAAGGATGCTTGCCGAGCCATGGGCGCAGCCCGGTATTGACAAAGATCAAGCGAACGGTCGCTGCGACACGGAAACCTGAGTTCTGAACGGCTCCTCTTCTGCGTCAATGCGGGCGGCGCGGTTGCCGTCGCTCTCGGCAGATGTAGCCATGGGGCTGGGTTGTCCGTGGGGCGCAAGTCAGTATGATGCGTGATTATGGGGACGAGTGTTTGGCGGGTTGTGGCCCGCGTGTGTGCGCTATTCGTGTCGATCAGCTTTCTGGTGGCTGCCTGTGGGTCGGATACGGCAGAGGAACGGGCAAGGGTGGCTTCGCTGGCCGAGGGCTGCTTGATCGACAGCGACTGTCGCTCACCCTTGGTGTGCGCCTTTCAGCGTTGTCACGTGCAATGCGTCGTGCAGCGCGACTGTCAGCGCGAAGAGCTTTGCGTGCCCGCCGAGGAACACAAGGTGTGTCTGCTCGAGGACGAACGTTTCTGCGCGGACGCTGGCGACTGTCCTGGGGATCAACTGGTCTGCAAAGAGAGCGCCTGTCGGCCCGTCTGCTTGGGCGAGTCCGAATGCGCCTCCGGGCAAGTATGTCTGGACGGCGCATGCGGGACCTGTGTGTACAACTCGGAGTGTACGGCGCCGCTGGTTTGCAAAGCGGGCCAGTGTCTTGTCGAATGCAACGACAATCGCGACTGCCCGCCAGGTAGCAGCTGCAACGCCCAAGGGGTCTGCGTATTCAGCGGCACGACGGACGGCGGCGCGACGGACGGCGGCAGCGACAGCAGCACAGGCGACGGCGGGCCCGGTGACGCCAGTGTGACGATTCCAACTTGTTCCAACGGCGCACTAGATCCAGGGGAGAGCGGCGTGGACTGTGGCGGCAGCTGCGGTGCGTGCGATGGTCAGCCCTGCACCAAACCGAAGGAGTGCGCCTCGAACATCTGCACCGGGCAGCAGTGCACCGCGCCCACGTGCAGCGATGGTCAACAGAACGGCAGCGAATCCGACGTGGACTGCGGCGGTAGCTGCGCGCAGTGCCAGTCGGCCAAGGGATGCTGGACCACGAAAGACTGTGTCACTGGCTCCTGCGTGGCTGGGCTGTGCACCGCGCCGCAGTGCCAGGACAAGCTGCTCAATGGCACCGAGACGGACGTGGACTGCGGCGGTGGGCAATGCGCTGCGTGCGCAATTGGCAATACCTGCGCCGGCAACGGCGACTGCAGCAGCGCCAATTGCGTGGACAAGAAGTGCGTCAACGCGGGCCCGACATCCTGGGTTAGCACGGTAGAACAATCGCTGAGGGAGGTTCGTGTTGCGACGGATAGCCAGGGCAACTCCATCGTGCTTTGGGAGTTCGGAGGCACTCAGGATTTTGGCAAGGGGCCACTGATTGCGTCTTTCGGTGGGTTGGCGCTCACCAAGTTCACGCCCGCAGGCGCCGTGGTCGATACGCCTCGGCTTCTGGACGGCCCGAGCTACGAGACGCCGAAGAGCGTGGCGACGGACGCCTCGGGCGACATCTTGGTCCTCGCAGATTCGGGTGCGCCGCCGGATTTCGGTGGCGGCCCGCTCGATTGCGGAGGCTCCAACAACGCCATCATGGTGATCGCGAAGTACAAAAGCGACCTCAGTCCTAGCTGGTCGCACTGCTTCCGCGGAACGAATACCTCCCTGGTCACGAGCGCCGGCACGGTTGACAGCCAGGGAAACCTCATCGTGACTGGTACCTTGACCGGCGTGGTCGATTTCAATCGCGACTTCGGGGGCAGCGTGCAATCGGGTGACAAACACCTCTTTGTTGCGAAGTACTCGGGCGCGACGGGAAGCCTCTTGGAGTTCAAGAAGTACTTCGGGACGAGCCTGTATACACCAATCGTGGCCGGTATCGCGACGGCCGGAAGCGACGTCTTCCTCACCGGAGCCTTCTTCGAGCAGACGACCATCGGCACCGATACGCTCACGCCGAAAGGCAACTACGACATCTTCGTCATCAAGCTGAACAGCAAGCTCGACCCAGTCAAGGCAGTCAGCTTTGGCGGCGTCGCCAACGACTTTGGTCACGCCATCGCAGTGGTTGCCGCTCAGTCGGTCATCGTGGCAGGCGACTTTCAGGGTCAAGTCGACTTCAAGAACGGCTTCGTGAAGCAGGCTGTTGGCGCCGAGGACATCGTCTTGCTCAAGCTCGCGCAGTCTGACCTCGCAACCGAACGGGCGGAAAGCTACGGCTCGAGCGGAACCGACGTCCCGAAAGCTGTGGCCGTTTCAGGCAACGGGGAGATCGCGCTGGCCGGCGTGATCCCGGCCGCCGTCAACTTTGGCAGTGGGCCCGTGACCCACTTCGGCGGCGGGGACGGTTTCTGGGCACGCCTGTCAGCGTCAAATCTTGCCCATATCTACTCAGAGTCCTTCGGCACCATAAATGGTGACGAAGCGCAGAGTGTCGCCTATGCGGGCACGAATCTGTTGCTCGGCGGGACCATCGCAAGTGGCGGGATCGTCAAGATCGCCAATCAGACGCTGCCGCTGACTTACGCAAGCTTCGCCGCGATGATCGAACCGTAGCGAACCCGACCCACGAGCCGTCGAGCTTCTGAGTCACCGCGCTCGTCGGGGGGCTCATGACGGAGGTCAGTGGCTCCGCGCGCTGGCCCCCGTTAGTCTGGGGCAGGGAGGCGCAGCATGTCACGAGGCAGAGTCAAAGTCGCATTGGTTGGTAGGCGCCTGGCGCACAACGAAAACTTGGGGCTGTGCTACCTGCGCGGCGCGCTCGAACAAGCCGGAATCGACGTCGAGATCCACTATGTGAACGACGGCGCCGAGCTTCTGGCGGCACACCGCGGGATCCTCGAGCAGGGGCCCGATGTCGTGGGGCTGTCCCTCGCGGACGGAGGCTCTGCCTTGTGGCCGCTGGCCCTTGGTGAGCTGCTCGAAAGGAATGGCTTCGCGGGGCACATCACGTCTGGTGGGCAGTTCGCGACGCTCGCGCGGCAGTGGTTGCTGGAGCGGTACTCTTGGCTCGACAGTGTGGTGCGCTTTGCGGGTGAAGTGTCCCTCGTCCAGCTTTGCCAGCAGGTCGTGCAGGGGCGACCTGCGAGCGAAGTCGCAGGGGTCACGACCCGCGTGGGGGACGGCTTGCCTGCGCCCGTACTCGAACTGAATCCCACGCAGGTTTGGCCAGTACGGGACGAGCTGTCGGAGCTACTGGGCCACCCCGCCGTGCACATGAGTGGGTCTCGGGGCTGTTGGGGTCGGTGTCAGTATTGTGGCCCGGCGGCTCTGCACACCTTGGAGCGCAAGGACGGTCGCCAGCTGGGCGCGACCGTCAGCGAGCTCAACACTGCGGGCGTGGGCGGCCTCAGGCGGCGAGATCTCGGCGACGTCTGCGATGAAATGGCCGAGCTGTGGCATGAGCGTGGTGCCCGCTACTTCTACTTCGTTGACGAGCACCTGTTGCCCTACGACGAGTCGGAAGCCCTGGCGTATTTGGACCGATTCGGAAACGAGCTCGCGAGCAGAAAGATCGGTGCCCTCGGCATCGGCGCCATGCTGCGGGCGGATCGGGTCACTCCGCGCATTCTCGAGGCGTTTTCGCAAGTGGGCTTGGTCCGTTGCTATGTGGGGCTGGAGTTGGCCACCCGAGAAGAGGGACGCCGATTCAGCCGCCCCGCGCCCACCCAGCGCGAGCTTCAGCTACTCGCCACCTTCGCCGAGCTCGGCGTGGCCACGGTCTCCAACTTGATGCTGGTACATCCGTACTCGACCCTAGAGAGCATCGGTGCCGGAATCGATCTGCTCGAACGGATCCCGGCGGGCGTGTTCGAGACCACGCGCATGATGGTCTACCACGGCACGAAGCTCCAAGAGCGGATGGCCGGCGAGCAGCGCTTGATCGGCAATCCGTTGCGCTACGGCTACACCTTCGCCGACGCTCGCGTCGAGGGCTTCGCGGAAATCTTCAGTCGCTTGCGCGGAGAAGCGTTCTGGAACTACAGCGTGGCGTACCGCGCTCACGACGTGTACCTCGCGCTCGCGCTTGCCCGGCGAATACATCCAGATCGCATGCGCCAGGAGGGCGCGCTCGAGCCTACCCGTCAGGCCATCAATCGTCTGTATGTCGAGGCGTATCGTCGCGCTCTGGAGTTGGCGACGGCGGGTGGAGGCTTCGCTGATGCCTCGCCACTCGTGTCGGAGATCTGCCAGCGCGCAGGCGAGCTCGAACGTTCTTTGGAGAATGTGGAGCGACGGCTCTTGCGCGATGTCCGCGCGCCCGGCCGGCGCTTTGCGCCCATTCGCTCGGCGGCGGCTGCGGCATTCACGTTCGTGATGGCGTCTGGCTGCGGCGGCTCTACGGATGCGGACTCCGGGCCCGGCCCCAAAGACGCCTCCGCGGAGGGATCAGGTGGCGGAGGCGGTACTGGTGGCACGGGAGGAACGGGTGGCGCGAGTTGCAGCGCCAGCGACATCGCCGCGGCCAAATCGGCCGTCGAGAGCATCGTCAAGAGTACGGATGCCTGCTTTTCAGGAAGCGTGAGCTTCAGTTCACCCGGGACCGATCCAGACGTTCGCTATGATCTGATGGCCTACTCCGGCGGGCTCATGGTGCGTGCCTGCGACACGCCGGCCTCCAAGCAAGTCACTGCAGGGTACGAGCAGAACGTGAAGCAAGCTCTCGCCGGCAAGGTGCCGCAGTGCATCTACGCGGCGGGGCAGTTCGACAAGTACGTGCCCATCGAGGGCAACGCGACCGACGAAGCCAAGGGCCTGGGTCAGGCGATCGAAAAGGCCTGCGGCGGACAGATCGGGTTTTCGGTGCAACTCAAGATCGTGCTCGACGCGAACGGCAAGGTTGTCGGAGTCGTGACGACACCGAGCACGCCCCCTCTCGACCAATGCGTGACAGCTGCGCTCGCCGGCTTGAGCTTCCCTTGCCTGGCCAGCCTCGAGGTGTGCCCGGAGTACGCCATCGCGGAGTAAGCACGACGAGATCCATGTCGACATGCCCGACGACGGCGCCGCTGCTGCCACTGGCGCCGGCGGAACCACCCGTCGCGCCGGCGGTGCCGCCGGAATCCGCTCCAGTCTGCGCAGGAACCGCAGTTCAGGGGATCGCGCTCCTGGCACTTGCCTCCGCAGTTGCGAAGCCCGATCTGGCAACTCACGGCGCACTGTCGTGGACACAGACCTCGCCCGCTTTGCAGGAGCGGGCACAAGTCCCACACGCGCTGGCGCGCGGCGCGTGGGTTGGAGCGAAAAAAAAGGCCTCAAGGGTTAACAGCCCTGACCGTTCCTACTTCCTGAGTCAGTTGGATCTTCGAAAAAGGCACGCGCAGGCGAAAGCTGCGTTCGCAAAGCCATCGACCTAAGGGCGAAACGCCTATGGTTTGGAGGGACACCGAGACCATCGGGACCTTTCGGGCTCACCGCAATCGACCAGGAGGTCCTTCGTGAGCACCGCGGCCCGAAAACCAAGTACCTCGTGCCTCTTCCTCGGACTTGGACTGCTCAGTCTGGCCTTGCTTGGCTGTGGCTCGCAGGAGCCCAACGCCGAGCGGGGCTCCGCGTACGACGATGAAACGGCCGTTGCCAGCGGCGGGGAACGCTTTCGAGCGCACGAAGTCGTAGTCAAACGCGCAGCCGGTGCTAGCGAAGCGGAACTTCGAGCGGCCATGGCGAAACTCGGGGCGGAGGAACTCCCCGACGCCAGCCTGCTGCGGGAGCTCGGATATTTGCGGCTGCGCTTGCCGCCAGCGCTGACTCCCCAGGCTGCCGCGGCCGCGCTGCTGAGCGCGGGCGTCGTGGAGAGCGCCGAGCCCAACTACGTGCTGACACTCTCGAAAACGAGCGACGACCCGATGCTGGGGCAGCTCTGGGGTCTGGCGACCGTTTCCGCCTCGGCGGCGTGGGATCAGAGCACCGGCGCTGCGCTGACCCGCGTTGCCATCTTGGACACTGGCACAGAGCTTGGTCACACAGATTTGGAACCGAACCTTTGGTCGAATCCAGACGAAATTCCGGGCAACGGCGTGGACGACGACCACAACGGCCTCGTGGACGACGTGCGCGGCTGGGATTTTGCCAATGGCGACGCAGACCCGAGCGACGACCACGGCCATGGAACCCACGTCGCGGGCACGGTCGGCGCGATGGGCAACAACGCCTTGGGCGTGGTCGGCGTGAACTGGAGGGTGCGCCTCGTCCCAATCAAGGTCTGTGGGATCTCGTCCTGCCTCACCACCCACTTTGCGGAGGGGCTGCTGTACGCCGCGAAACTCAAGACGCGCGCCGCCAATGCGAGCCTCGGCGGCTACCACCCGGCACTCAGCTATGAACGCGCGGCGATCCAGGCCCTCAACGCCGCCGGGGGCGTACTGGTGGCGGCCGCCGGCAACGACGGAACAAACAACGACGCGGCCCCCCACTACCCGTCGTCCTACGACGAACCCAACGTCCTGTCCGTCGCCGCTTCCGATCCCAACGATCAGCGCGCCAGTTTCAGCAACTACGGGGCCAACTCGGTGCACATCGCGGCGCCTGGCAGCGGGATCCTCAGCACATATGTCGGCAACTCCTACGCCAAGGCAGATGGCACCTCCATGGCCGCTCCGCATGTGGCGGGCGCTGTTGCACTTTATGCGTCGGTGCATGCATCCGACGAGCCAAGCGCGATCAAAGCGCGCGTGATTCAAAGCGCCGACCTGCTTCCAAGCATGCAGGGCAAGGTCGCGTCGGGCGGGCGGCTCAACCTGCACCGTTTGCTAAGCGGTGCCACCAACTGCCAAGGCGAGTCCTGTAGCTGTGGCGGCACGTCCAGCTGCGCGCCCGAGATCAGCTGCAAGGACAACCCATGCGACCCACTGGCAACATGCACTGACGGTGCACAAGGCGTCGAATGCTCCTGTCCGACAGGCTACACAGGCGACGGCCTGACCTGCCTCGACGTCGATGAATGCCAAGAGGGCAGCACGACCTGCAGCGGCAATGCAAAGTGCGAAAATACCGCGGGCAGCTACAGCTGCAGTTGCAACTTTGGCTTCAACGGCGACGGGACCACTTGCAGCGACGTCGACGAGTGCGACCAGGGACTCGATTCCTGCTTTCCCGGCAGCAGCTGCAAGAACAAGAACGGCGGCTACGAGTGTGTCTGCCCTGGGAGCGGCCCAGACAGCTGCGCATCCGTTGGCGAAGCGTGTCAAGATACTCTGAACGCCTGCGACGCAAACGCGACCTGCAAGAGTGTGCTCGGGAGCTACTATTGTAATTGCAACGCGGGTTTCGTGGGAGACGGCTTCTTCTGCGTGGACGTCGACGAGTGTGTCCCCGGCTTGAACGCGTGTTCGGACAACGCCACCTGCGTCAACAGCCCGGGAGCACACAAGTGTGAGTGCAAGGCCGGCTACGCCGGGGATGGCGAGACCTGCGCCGACGTCGACGAGTGCGCTCTTGGCACGGACAATTGCGACGAGAACGCAAGCTGTAGCAATACCGTTGGCAGCTACACGTGCAGTTGCAATGCGGGATACGCGGGCAGCGGCACGACCTGCACCGACGTCGACGAGTGCAGCATCGGCGCGTACAGCTGTGGCCCCGTTTCTCACTGTGTGAATACCCCCGGCGGCTACGCTTGCGCCTGCAATACGGGCTACTCGGGTGACGGCACGACGTGTAGCGACGTCGACGAATGTGCCTTCGGCACGGACAGCTGCGACGAGAACGCAAGCTGTACCAATACCGTCGGAAGCTATGGTTGCGACTGCAACGTTGGCTACATCGGCAACGGGAAGACGTGCGTGGACTTCGACGAGTGCAGCATGGGAGCGTACGTTTGCGACCCCAACGCCAGCTGCGTGAACCTACCGGGCAGCTACGGCTGCGCCTGCAACGCTGGCTATCAGGGCGACGGCAATTCGTGCTCGGACATCGATGAGTGCACTCTCGGTAGCTACACTTGCGATCCAAACGCGACATGCAAGAACACGCCTGGCGCTTATCTATGCAACTGCAAAACAGGCTACCAAGGCGACGGCAAAAGTTGCGCTGACACGGACGAGTGTGCCGCCGGGACGGACCAGTGCTCTGTGAACGCAGACTGTTCCAACACGGTCGGTGGCTACGACTGCACGTGTCGCGCGGGCTGGGAGGGGGACGGCAAGACTTGCTCCGACATCGACGAGTGCGACAAGAAGAGCGGTCCGAATGACTGCGGCATGAACGCCAACTGCAAGAACATGCCCGGCGCCTACCATTGCAGCTGCAAGGACGGCTTTGAGGGCAACGGCAAGGAATGCCAAGACGCGGACGAGTGCACCACCGGGAAGCACACTTGCAACGTGCACGCAAAATGCACCAACACGCACGGCGGCTACATGTGCGCTTGCAAAGCCGGCTTCCGCGGTGACGGAAAGGTGTGCGAGGAGGTAGACGAGTGCGCGGAGGGCACGGACGACTGCGACACAAACGCTACGTGCCAGAACACTCAGAGCGGCTTCAGCTGCACGTGCCTGCCCGGCTTTCAGGGCAACGGCAAGACCTGCACCGATATCAACGAGTGTGCAGCGGGAACCCATGATTGCGCACCTGGAGCGAGTTGCACAAATACCGTCGGCGGCTTTCAGTGTAGCTGTCCCACCGGCACCCAGGGCGACGGCAAGAGCTGCACCGACGTCGACGAATGCGCGAAGGGCACGGACGACTGCGACACAAACGCTCAATGCACGAATCTGCCAGGCAGTTTCAGTTGCGCCTGTAGCGCCGGCTTCACTGGCAACGGCAAGAGTTGCACCGACGTCGACGAGTGTGCGCTGAATCTGGACGGCTGCGCCCCGCTTGCATCGTGCACGAATACCCCTGGGAGCTTCGAGTGTGCATGCCCCGCTGGATACGCGGGCGATGGCACCAGCTGCAGTGACGTCGACGAATGCGGGCAGGGCCTGGACAACTGCAACGCCAACGCCAGCTGCACCAACCTTCCCGGCTCTTTCAGCTGCAAGTGTTTCGCCGGCTTCACGGGCAACGGCGTGGTGTGCAGCAGCGACACGCAGTGCACGTCGACGTCCTGCGATCCGAACGCGCAGTGCACCAATACGGCTACGAGCTTCAGCTGCGCGTGCAACGCCGGATTCACCGGAGACGGCTTCGTGTGCACGGACGTCAACGAGTGCATGCAGAACTTGGACAACTGCGACGCAAACGCCACCTGCACCAACACCCCGGGCTCCTTCAGCTGCGCATGCAACCCGGGCTACCTCGGCACGGGTGCGAGTTGCGACCTGGACGAGTGCGCTCAAGACCTGGACAACTGCCACGCAAACGCCACTTGTACCAACACGCCCGGCTCCTTCAGCTGCGCATGCAACCTCGGGTACTCCGGCAACGGCGTGAATTGCGGCGACACGAACGAGTGCACGGCCGGCACGCACGACTGCAGCCCTAACGCGACCTGCACAAATACGGTCGGGAGCTACTTCTGCGCATGCAACTCGGGCTACTCCGGGGACGGGCGCACCTGCTTGCCACCTGCCACCACGGTGACCGCGCTGGACTCAAGCGGTGACCATACGTGCGCACTGCTCGACAGCGGCGGGGTGCGCTGTTGGGGTCGGAACAACTTTGGACAGCTCGGCTACGGCCACGCCGACGACATCGGCGACGGCGAAACCGCTGCCTCTGTCGGACTCGTGTCCACGGGTGGAGTGGTCACACAGCTGGCGGTGGGCGTCGGTCACACTTGCGTGCTGCTGCAGACCGGAAAAGTTCGATGCTGGGGACGCAACGAACATGGGCAACTCGGGTACGCACACGCGAACGACATTGGCGACGACGAATCGCCGACGGGATTTGTCGACGTGGGCGGCACCGTGCTGCAGCTTGCGGCGGGCGGAGAGCACACCTGCGCGCTGCTCAGTGGTGGCAAGGTGCGTTGCTGGGGCCTCGGCGTCGATGGCCAACTGGGCTACGCGAATACCAACGATATCGGAGACAACGAGAGCCCGAAGAGCGCCGGCGACGTGCAACTGGGCGGCGTCGCCGTGCAGGTTTCCGCGGGGCGCGATCACACGTGCGCTCGCCTCAACACGGGCGCCGTACGTTGCTGGGGCCGCGGCATGTGGGCGCCCCTCGGCTATGCAAACACCCAGAACGTCGGCGACAACGAACACCCCGCGAGTGTGGGCGACGTCGCGCTGGGCGGGCAGGCCGTCGAAGTCAGTGCGGGCTGGTTCCATACCTGCGCCCGCCTCTCGACGGGCACGGTGCGTTGCTGGGGTTACGGCGCCGTCGGACAGTTAGGCTACGCTTCGCCGCTCGATGTGGGCGACGACGAGCACCCACAGAGCGCCGGCGATGTGCAACTCGGAGCACCCGCAGTTCAAATCAGCGCAGGGCTGTTTCACACTTGTGCCCGACTCTCCAGCGGCGCAGTGCGCTGCTGGGGCTACGGCGACTCTGGGCGCCTGGGCTACGCAAACACAGACAATATCGGCGACGACGAGCACCCACAGAGCGCCGGTGACGTGCAACTGGGAGCCGCGGCCAGCTGGGTAGTCGCCGGCGCAACTCACAGCTGCGCGCTACTCGATAGCGGCAGTGTGCTTTGCTGGGGCAACGGCGAATTCGGCCAACTGGGCAGCGGCAGCAGCAACGACATCGGCGACGACGAGACCCCGATCGGGGGAGCGCCACTTTCGCTCGGTGGCCTCAACGAATGCGCCCTGGGCATGGCCGGCTGCGATCTGAACGCGAGCTGCACGGACCTTCCCCTGGGCTACGCATGCACGTGTGCGGTGGGTTTCACCGGCAACGGACACAGTTGCACGGATGAGAACGAGTGCAGCCTGGGCACGGACCTATGCGACGTGAACGCACAGTGCAGCAACACGCCTGGCAGCTATAGCTGTCAGTGTCAGCCCGGTTTCGAAGGCAGCGGCACGAGCTGCACGGATGTAGATGAGTGCGCGACCCAGGCCAACACATGCAGCCAGAGTGCAAGCTGCCACAATGAGGTCGGCAGCTACTACTGCAGCTGCAACCTCGGCTACGCCGGAGACGGCGAGGTGTGCACTCCGATCGGAAGCCACGTGTCCGAGATCAGTGCCGGTGGCCATCACAGTTGCGCGCGCCTAAACACCGGCGCGGTGCGTTGTTGGGGCATGGGCGCCCACGGCCAATTGGGCTACGGAAACATCCTGAGCCTCGGCGACAACGAGGCGCCCTTCACCGCTGGTAATATCGACTTGGGCTCAGCCGCAACGCAGCTTGCGGCCGGCGAGCACCACAGCTGCGCGCTTCTGGGCAGCGGCGCTCTGCGCTGCTGGGGTGCCGCGAGCTTCGGTCAGCTTGGTTACGGCAATACTCAGAACATCGGCGACAACGAGACGCCGTCGAACGCCGGGGACGTTCCCGTCGGAGGCACAGCGCTGCAGGTGACCGCGGGCCAGAACCACAGCTGCGTGCTGCTCGGCTCTGGGGCGGTGCGTTGCTGGGGGGCCGGCGACGCTGGCCGACTTGGCTACGCAAACACGCAAAACATCGGCGACAACGAAACGCCCGCGCAGGTTGGCAACGTCAACTTGGGCGGCGTTGCAGTGCAGGTCAGCGCAGGACGCGTACACACCTGCGCGCTGCTGCTAAACGGCGCCGTGCGCTGTTGGGGATTCGGACTGTACGGACAGCTTGGCTACGGCAACACTCAGAACATCGGCGACAACGAGGCGCCGAGCGTCGCCGGAAACGTCGCCCTTGGCGGCGGTGCAGCCAAGGTGGCCGCAGGTGGCCACCACACGTGCGCGTTGATGCTCGACGGCAGCGTGCGTTGCTGGGGTCTCGGTCTCTACGGCGCTCTGGGCACGGGCAATACTGCCACGGTCGGCGACAACGAGAGCCCTGTGA
This sequence comes from uncultured Polyangiaceae bacterium, assembly GCA_965369205.1. Lineage (GTDB taxonomy): Bacteria > Myxococcota_A > Polyangia > Polyangiales > Polyangiaceae > JACKEA01. The sequence continues at coordinate 53,293 of CBDUPW010000010.1, forward strand.
GCATTGCGCCCATCCAACTGGGCGGTCTCGCCGTGGACCTGGTGGTCGGCGGCGAACACAGTTGTGCCACGTTGTCCAACGGCGACGTGCGTTGCTGGGGCGCGCCTCCGGCAGCACTTGGATATGGCACCAACGTCAACGTCGGCGACAACGAGCTGCCTAGCAGCACCATCCCGCTCGCCCTTGGGGGGATCCCGGCGGCGCTGGCTGCCGGAGCCAAGCACACCTGTGCGCTGCTGTCCGACCGCGTGTACTGCTGGGGAGAGGGAGACTCCGGCAAGCTGGGCTACGGCAACTTGCTCTCGATTGGCGACAACGAGGCGCCAACCTCCCAAGGTGTGGTGCGGGTCGTCGGCCCCTAGTGCGGCGCCGAACCCACCGCCTCTAGTCCTAGCGCCTTGCACACGCCCGACGCAGCTCCGCCGAAGCGGGCTGTCCCGGCTGCTCCGCCCGCGGGCTAGCGCCCACGTTTGCCTGCCGGAGCGACAGGCGGCGCGGGCGGATTGGCTCAAGTATCCCTCGCAGCCGCCGTTGACATGACCATGCGGACCATCAGCCACAACATGTGAACCATGGTCACGCCGCTGCTGTGCTTCGACAACATCGCATTGAGCACGAACCAGCCAGCGAAAGGCAGCGTGGCCGGCAGCGGTACAATGAAAAAAGCAGCGCGGACGCCAACGCAGAAAGGGCCACGTGACCGCGTAGTACACCGCCAGCTCGAGTGCGCTTAGCCCCAAGCTGATTTCGAGACTGCCCCGGTGATTGTGCCCGTAGGCGTAGGTCCCGGTCTGCCAAAAATGTCGAAGCATCGCGCGTCCCCTCGCAGGTTGGCACCTTTGGTCGCTGCGCGCAGGGGAGCTTCGCGCAGTGGAGGCCGCTCTTGCTCCCGCCCCTGTCGGGGTTACGGGCTCGCGGTGCACGCGGGTGACCCGGTTCTACGGCTCGCCGCGCTCAGCTTTTCCTGCGCGCTCTCGGAGCATGAACAGATAGAGCCCCTCCACCTTCTCGCGGGCCCAGGGGGTTCTGCGCAGAAACTTGAGGCTCGAAGAGATGCTCGGATCGTGGGTGAAGCAGCGAATGGCCACCTCCCGACCGAGCGCGGGCCACCCATAGTGGGCCACCAGCTCGGTCACGATGGCTTCGAGCGTGATGCCGTGCAGCGGGTTGTTCGGTTGCTCGGCCATCGGCCCGGTCTCTTGCCCTTGCCCCTCGCCGGTCACGACCCAGGGGGTCGATGCATTGCAGGAGGTGTAACACACGCGCCAGAACTAGCCGTCACCAAACCCTTGCCCACACTTGCGACCTCGAACCGTTTCGTGACCGGCCCTGCGCTTCGGGTTGCAGGCAGCGGCGCTGGGTCCGAGTTCTCGCCGCGCACACCGCTACGCCGATGCACGCCCGCGCCACTCGGCCACCTTCGGGTGCGTCGCCACGGCATGGTACAGCCGAGTCAGCTTGGGAAACGCTTCGAAACAGTCCTTCGAGAGCTCATAGACGCCTGATACGAACGAATGGGTGATCATGAAGAGCTTCAGATCGACGACCTGTAGATCGGCACCGCCGACGAACGGGCCGCGGATCTGCTTTTCCACTCGCGTGGCCCATGTCGTCAGGTATCCGGCGGCAAATTGTTGTCGCGAGCTCTTTTTCTCCGCCTCGTCTTTGATCGCGCCCAGGGGCGACATCGCGTTGCGGAGGTCTTCGACGGCCTGCATCAGTGCTTCGTGGCGTGCGGCTTCCCAGGCGTCCGTGGGGTGCAGGCCATGGGTTCTGCCGCCTGGCGCTCTTTCTCAGTGCCAGTCAACGTGCAGAGTCGCCGCGGGCACGGCGATCAGTCGTGCAATATCTGCCCAACCGATCGTTCAGCTGCGCTGCAGGCTGGGAGTCCAAGCCAACCAAGCGGTTGTGCGTGAGAGTACCACGCTGCAAGCAAACGTAACCTCACAACATCCGATTCCGTTGTCGCACCCTGGGCGGCATGATGTGCCTCGGCAGCGCAGGTCCGCTCAGAACGCGGCGCGCGTTTGTCGGGTGCCGCGCCGCAACTCGCAACCGGCTTTCGCCATCACTCCGCCCGGGATTGTCTGGCGGGCTCCGCATTCCGGCGCGCGAGTCGCGCCGCGCTCGGCGGTGGCGCAAGTGCTCGGTCGCTTCGTTTCGGACTTCGTCGTCGCGTCGCATCGCTTGGTCATCGAAGTGGATGGCCCGCAGCATGCGCTGCGGCGTGCCGCCGATGCTCGCCGGGATCGGGACCTTGGGCGCCTCGGCGATCGCGTGCTCCGCGCCAGCGCGGGTGATGTGTGCGTCCGGGCTCGATGACGTGCTTGCGCGCATCTGGGCCGCGCTAGAGGCGTGAAAGAGCGCTGCGTAGAACGCCGTTATTCCCCAGATTGCTCCCGCGACGCGCATCGCGAGAAGCGACGCACAGGGCCACCAATCGCCGCGACCCAAAAATACTTGCGAAAGCTGCGGGGTGCTGCACGCGGCTCGCGCGATCCTCCGTGTTTTTTTCGCCGGCGCATCCCATTGCGCCGGGTTTCCCCCGCGCATCCCCAATGCGCCGCGCGTTTCCCCGGCACTTCGCGCCATCCCCGCGCTCTGCGTCGCCATATCGCGACGCCCCCCCACTTTCACCCACACAAAAAGACGAAACCCCGACGCTCTTTCGAGCACCGGGGATCGTCAGCTTTCGTTTCAGCTCGGGAATTACCGGGAAGAAACGTCAGCGGTTCACTGAACCAGATCTTTGAGCGCCTTCAGGGCCGTTGCGCGGACCTTCTTGCTTGCCGGCTTGGCCGGGATCGTGATCGGTTCTTTGGTGAACGGGTTGATGCCCTGGCGCTCTTTGGTTGCGGGCTTCTTCACCACGCGGAGCTTCACTAGGCCGGGAACGACGAATTCGCCGGGACCCCGTGCCGAGAGCTGCTTGCGGATGAGCTCTTGGAGAGCTTCGAAAACACGATTGATGCTCTTCTTGTCGAGATCTGCCGCGTTTGAGAGTTCTGCAACCGTTTGCGCCTTAGTAAGCCTCTTTCCAGCCATCGTCTGCCTCCTGCTAAATGGGAAATCTTGCCAAACCCGCCTCTCCCGCCCTTCTCTCGCCGCTCTTCAAGAAGTCGCGAGAGCCGTTCAAGGCACGCGACTGGTACCAAGGGATTTTCGGCCGTTCAAGCGGAAAAAACGTGCACCGGTACGCCAAACCAGCTTTTTTTCCGGGGTGCCATGCCCCCAGGGGGTACATCACAGCGTGCAAACGGCCATATTTGGGCGGAGCGGGGAGCGCTTCGGAGCACGGATCGAGCCACTGGGTGCACTGCTGAACGCCCCAACAAAGCCAACAGACACGGGCGTTTACGGCGAAATCCTCAGGCCTTGCGGGAAATACGGGCGCGTCGGGTTCGGGGTGGGCCGGCTGGCCGAGCGTCGCTCTGGGACTCGGCCGCGCGGACCAGGCGGCGCGTCTCGCGAGTCATGCGTTTTTTTTTCGTTGGGGTGTCGTGATCGAAGCCCAAAAGGTGCAGCAAGCCGTGGGCGAGCAGCAGGCGGACCTCGGGCAATAGCTCGCGCCGGCGCCCGCGGGCTTGGCGCGCTGCGGTGTCTAAGGAGATCACGACGTCGCCCAGGAGTCGGGGCATGCCGGGCGGGACGTCGTCTTCGTCGAGGGGAAACGCGAGCACGTCGGTGGGTTTGTCTTTGCCGCGATGTTCCAGGTTCAGGGCGTGGATCGTGCGGTCGTCGGTGAGCAACACGCTGAGCTCCGCGTGCTCCTGATCCACCGCGCTGAGCAGCACGTCGCCCAGCTCCCGCACGGCGCGCGCGGACAGCTTGGGTGCACCTGGGGCGCGGCGCCTGACGACCGTCGGCAACGGAGTCAGCCCTTGGGGATCTTCTTCGCGTCTTCGAGGAACTTCGCGAGGCCCAGGTCCGTCATCGGGTGTTTGGACAGCTGCAGGATGACCTTGAAGGGGATCGTGGCAACGTCGGCGCCCATAAGTGCGGCCTGCACCACGTGCACGGGGTGGCGCACGCTTGCGACCAGCAGCTCTGTCGTGAAGTCGTAGTTGCGGTAGATGGTCACGATCTGTTCCGCGAGGTTCATGCCGTCGTCGGAAAGGTCGTCCAGGCGCCCCACGAAGGGTGAGATGTAGGTCGCGCCGGCTTTGGCCGCGAGCAGCGCTTGGCTCGCGGAGAAACACAACGTCACGTTGGTCTTGATGCCCTCTGCCGTGAACACGCGGACGGCCTTGAGGCCTTCGGGGATCAGCGGGACTTTGACGACGACGTTGGGGTGGATCTTGGCGAGCTCCCGGCCCTCTTTGAGGATGCCGTCCAGCTCGACTGCCAAAACCTCGGCCGAAATGGGCCCGTCGACCACCTCGCAGATCTCGGAAATCGCTGCTTTGATGGGCTTTCCGGCTTTGGAGAGCAGGGAGGGGTTGGTGGTCACGCCGTCGATGGCGCCCATGGCCTGTGCTTCTTTGATCTCGCCAATATCGCCGCTGTCGATGAAGATTTTCATGGGATCTCGCCTTGGTTGGGCCGGGGCAGCGCCGCCGGACGGGGGTCGAGTAGCCCCGTCCGACACAGGGTGCAAGGCTGGCCGCCGGCGCCTGGGGCCGTCGCGACGGAGAGGCGCTTTTCTTCACGCCCTTTCCAAGGATGTATGGGGGCGCTACGTTTCATTCTCGTGGGCAGGCCATCTCGACCTCCGGGTTTTGACATGACGTATCGGCCGACCGAGACGGTCTTCGGACCGCCCTGGCCGGCGAAGATCCCGTCTGCACTCTACGTGCTGATAGCCGTCGCCGTGGTGCTCTTGGTGGTCGTTGCTGAAATGTCCCCGAGTAGCTCGGCCTTGTACATCTATGTCGTCGAAAAAGACGTGCACCGTATCGTTGGCGCCCGCACATTGGCGGGCATCGTATGCCTGAGTTCCCTGGCGGCGGTATTTCGCACCGGCATGCGCGGCGTGCGGGTGCGGGGGGACGGCGTGGAGTTCCGCGACGTGCTCAGCTTCGGCTGGCCCCGAGTGCGTCGCTACCGTTGGGCGCAGATCGATTGCGTCGTTCTGGACCAACCGAACAGCATTGCTCTGGACCTGTGGGACGGCAGCCGTTCCTTCTTGCCAGCGGTGGGTGACCGCAGCGGCTTGGAGCAAGTGCTGGAAACCGTCGCCACGGCGCGGGCGATCCCGGTGCGCGGCGGCAAGGGCATCGACGAGATCCCCGAATCTGGCGAGTTCGACGACTAGACGGTGCCTGCGCTAGCCTGGGCGCGTGGCTGCACCGGTGCCCATCGCGAGCCTCGTTGAAGACGGCGTTGCGACCGTCGAGGGGCAGGTGTGTCGCACGGACGCTGCACTGCTGGAGGCTCCAGCGAGTGGGCGGCAATGTGTAGCGTACGTCGTGAGCTCCGGCGTGCTGACTGGCGCCTTGGATCAGGCCGGGCAAGCGTTTTTCCTGAAGGACGAAAGTGGCGAGATCTTGGTGCTGCCGGAGCGCTTCACGGCGCGGTTGGGTCACCGGGAGACCCTTGCGAACTTGTCGGTGGTGGACGCTGATGTGCGCGCCGTCAGCGACAGTCTTTCGGCGCTGCGTGACAAGCTGAAGCAGGGGCGGACGCCGGAATTGGTGGATGAGCAACGCACGCTACGCAAGCTCTACACGCTGCTTTGCGCGATCCGCGCTCATTCGCGCGGGCATTGTCATGTGGGCAAGTCACTAGAGGGGCAGGAGCGCTTCATCGCCAAGAACACCGCGCTATTCGAACACGAATACGCTCCGCGCAAGCTGCGTACGTTCAAGCTCATGCGGGAAGAAACGATTCTCGCGGTTGGGGACTATGTGCGCGTGACCGGGAAGGTGGAGCAGCGCGTGCATGCGCTGGCCGGCGGCGCGGGCTATCGCGAGCGGGCCACGCTACTGACGATCACGGCGCCCGCAGAAGAACTGTTGGTCCTCATCGCCGAAGGCGCGTCTGAGGCGGAAGCGCAGCGCCACCAGGAGCTTGTTGCTGCCAAGAGCCGCCCGGCGCACTCATTTACGGTGGTTGCTTGGTGCCTGCTTGGAGTCGTCGTTGCATTGGCGTGGGCGTTTACGCGCTAGCGCACCTGTATTGAGCGAAAGGCCTAGCGCGTCGAACGGGGTTCGCCCCACACGGGGGTGTCGGCACCCTTGGGGATTGCAAGCTTCGGTGCTGGTACACGCAGGGTGCCTGGGAAGGAACCCCGGCGCAGCAGCAGCTCAAAAGCGCGGAACACGATGTCGTCTACCTCTGTGCTGACGCTGGAAGCTCCGTGCCGGTCGACGATGCAGAGCATCGGGACGTCATCTTCGCCCCGGGTGATGCGGCAGCCCGGGATGGTGACCAAGCGCGGGTTGCGCTCCGGCTGGGGCCAGCTGCGTTGGGTGCGCATCAAGAAGTGCAGGGTGGGCAGGCGGCCGGGAGTGCAGTGGGTGTACAGGATGATCTCGTCGTTGCGACACTTCAGCCGCATGCTTCCGATCTCCGCGCTGGGGCACTCTGTCGGGTCGGACGGGTGGCGCAGGGTGGACCATTCCGGTGCTTGCACCTCCACGGTGAGTCCGGCGCGCGCTTGCAGCTCTGCCGCACGCGCCCGGGCGATTTTTTCCGCTTTCCCAATCACTGTTTGGCACGCCGCGCGGCTCCAACGCAGCAAGTCTTCGCGGTCCGCGTGGGCGGATTTCTGCCGCCGCTCGGCCTCGATGCGGCCTGCCTCGGCGGCGGTCAGTTCCACGTACAGTTGGTTCCAGCGATCGGGCACGTATCTTCATACGCTCAGGCGCTTGAAAGTGTGCCCCGGCCGTTTCAGATCCCGTCGCTGGGAGGGCGAGTGAGTCGCACCTTTCCCTTCAAGCGTTCGCTGATATGCACGCGGTTTTCCCCGTCCACGACGACCACCCCCGTGCCCTCGAGGCCAGCGACGATCTTCAGCCCAGCCTCCACTCCCAAGATGAAGACCGCGTCGTCTACCGCGTCCGCCGTGAGGGCGTCCTTCGCCCAGACCGTGACGCTGCGGCAAGCCGTCGCGGGGAAGCCGGTGCGGGGATCGATGATGTGGTGGTAGCGCTTGCCGTCCTTGATGAAGGATCGCGCGTAGTCGCCCGCGGTAGAAAACGCGCGATCTTCGAGCTCGAGGGTTGCAAAGAAGTCGTTACTTCCGCCGCGGGGATCCCGGATGCCACTGACCCAGGCTGAGCCGTCGGGCTTCTTCCCGGCGCCGTACAGGTCCCCACCGGCTTGGACCAGAAAGGAGTGCAACTTGGCTTTGCGCAAGATGCTGACCGCCGCGTCGACGGCGTAGCCCTTCGCAATGCCGCCCAGGTCGATGCGTTGCGCCTTGCCAAGGGCGACGGAGCTCTCCTGTTGCTTCAGCTGGATCTTGCGATAGTCGACGCGAGCGACCAGCGGCAGCACCTGCGCTTTGCTTGGGATCCGCGGAGCGGCCTCGGCGGCGTCTCCGAACTTCCACACGTCCGAGAGTGGCGAAAAGCTGATGTCGAAGGTGCCTTCGGATAGCTTGCCGGCCCACAGGCTGCGCTCGATAACGGTGTAGGTTTCCGGACTCACGCGCACGAATTGCCCCGCGCGACGATTGAGCTCTGCGATTTCGCTGTCGTCTCGCCATGACGTCATCAAGCTTTCGAGCCGTCGGATTTCGGCGACCGCCGCCTTGATTGCTTTGCGGGTGTCGGCCTCGCCGGCGCTGCCCGAGGTGTACGCGATGATGTGGACCTCCGTGCCCATGGCTGACTCGCGTACGTCCACTTTGACTGGCGCTAGTGCGGCCGTAGGCACGACGCTGGCGATTGCCGAAGGCTGGACGAGCGAGCCGCTCTTCGGCTCCTCGGCGCGATCACAGCTGGCGCTGAGCGATGCAAGCACCAACGCCGTGCCGAGCATGGGCGGGCATTTCACGGACACGAGTGCATCGTAGCCGCAGCAGGCGCGATTGCATCATGAAAGCGCGCCGCAGCCGCGCTATGCTTGGGCGAAAATGACCGTCACGCCTGAAGAGCTCGACCAAGCCGTAGATTCTCATCGTTCGGCTGTCGTCGAGCTCGCCAGCAAGATCCACGAGCACCCGGAGCTGCGTTACGAAGAGCATCAAGCCTGCGCCTGGATCTGCGAAGTGGTGGAAGCACGGGCGAAGGTGCCCGTGGAGCGCGCTTTGGGTGGCGTGGCCACCGCCTTCCGTGCGCGGGTGGGCACAGGTGGGCCGCGCATCGCGATCTTGGCCGAGTACGACGCGTTGCCGGAGATCGGGCATGCCTGTGGACACAATCTGATCGCTGGTGGCGCCGCCGGAGCGTTCTTGGCTTTGGCTTCTTACGCAGAGGACCTGCCGGGGACCGTCGAGCTCATCGGCACGCCTGCGGAGGAGGGTGGCGCCGGCAAGGTGAAGCTGATCGACGCCGGCGTGTTCGAAGGGGTCGACGCCGCGATGATGTACCATCCCTTCGATCGCGATCTGCTAACCCACCCGGCGCTTGCCAGCCTGTGGCTGACCATGGAGTTCCAGGGCACGCCGTCCCACGCGGCCATGGCGCCCTTTGATGGGGCCAGCGCGCTGACGGCATGCATGCAGACGTTTCAACTCGTTGATTCTCAACGAGTGCATTTCCGCGACGGCGTCCGGGTGCACGGTTTCGTGACCAACGGCGGACAAGCGGTGAACATCATTCCCGAACGAGCGGCTTGCGAGTTTTCCGTCCGCGCGTGCAGCAAGGAAGAGCTGGATCGCGTACGCGGCATCGTCGAACGCTGCGCGAAGGGCGCGGCACTTGCGTGTGACGTACAGGTCGCTGTTTCGCTTCGCACCGGCTATCGGGAAATGCGCAACAACGCGGCCATGGCAGAGATCTTTGGCGACGCGCTGCGCGCTCTGGGCCGCGAGCCCCGGGTCACGGACGACGCGGTCGGCGCGGGATCCACGGACATGGGGGACGTGAGTCAGGTCGTGCCGTCGATCCACCCATACCTGGCGATCTGCGACGAATGGGAAACGACGTGTCACCAGCACCGCTTTGCCGAGTGTGCCAAGAGTGAACGCGGATTCGACACCATGGTTGTTGCGGCCAAGGCGTTGGCGCGATCGACCCTTGCCATGCTCTCGAAGCCTGAGCTCTTGGCTGCTGCGCGGGCGGAATACCAGGAGGGCGTGAAGTCATGAGCGGACGTGTAGCGATGGTAGTCGGGATTCTACTAGCC
>CBDUPW010000011.1:0-62481 GCA_965369205.1 uncultured Polyangiaceae bacterium
TCGTCGGGCTTCTGCTAGCCACTGGCTGCGGCAACGCCGCGCCGCCCCCCGCAGAGCCTCCCGCCGCAGCGCCACCGAAAGCGCCCACGCCGCAGCCCGAGAACACGCCTGAGCCTAGCGACCCGCCGTCTGAAGCGAGCGCGCCTGTTGCCTCGCCCGATGCCGCGCCGCGCGACGTGCGCTACGTGATGACGCCGGCCGGCTTGGTCATCGAGATCAGTGGCGCGCGTTTCACGCCCACGGCCAAAGCGGTGCGGGTGGGCGGGGGCTGGGGCGTGCGGCTCGAAGTCGAAGCCAGCGCCGAAGATACCGCGCTGAGCTTGCTCGCGCCGGACGGTGAACCGCTGGCCATTGCGGCCCAGATGATTCGCGCTGGAGACACCACGCGTTTTTCCGACACTCGCCGAGGTGACAAAGAGCGCTTCCTGAGTCCTGGCCAGGGCCACAAGCTGGTGCGGGAGTTTCCCGGGAAGACCGGGGAAAAACCCCTGAAGAAGGGCGAGCGCCTGGTGTTGCAGGTAGGACTCTGGGGGCTGGGCCCCGACGAGAAATCCCGGCGCCCCGTGAAGAAGCTATTTGTCGTGGCGATGGAAGTGGGCAGCAAGACACCCCAGCCCGTCATCTCGCCTCCCGAGCAGCCGTAGAAAGCGGGGGCCTGTCAGCAGCCGCCGATGGTGACGTCGATGCTCTCCAGCGGCGTGCGCCCGCCGCCCAGGGTGTCACTCACGGCGCCGCGTACCCGTACCGGGCCGGAGCACAACGACGCTTTGAGGGCGGCGTCGAGCACGGCGCTGTCGTCGATGTTGAATTTCACGATCTGTTTCTTGCCTTTGCCGAGGGAGAGGGGAAACGTGACACCTTCGGGCAGCGCCTGCAGGGGCGCCACCAAAGTTTCGGCACCGCGCACGAGCGCGAAGGTTTCGAGAGACACCTGGGTGCCACCGGAAGCCTCTGCGCCGAGCTCCAAGAAGAGCTCGAAGCTCCCAGTGAGTTGCGTACCTAGAGTCTTCGGTTCTGCCTGGAGCTGAACGTTTTGGACAAATGCACTGAGAGAGATGCTCTCTTTGCTGCCACAGCCGCTGAGCGCGAGGGTCAGCGCTGCGATGGGTCCTAGTGCACGAAGGCGCGGGCTCATGGTGTTGTGGTGATGCTGAGCTCCGGCGGCGTGGTGCCTTTACCGTTGATGTAGCGGACGCCGTTCATGTGAGCCGGGAACACGCCCAGATACAGTGGCATGTTGGCCTGAACGGAGCTATTGGGCAGCGTCCAGGTGACAACCTGACTCACGGCGACGGGGCCGAAGCTGGCGGCAAGGGCCGCTCCGCCCTGTTGGGTGGGTACTGTCGAGAAAAGCGCCGTGCGGGTGAAGGCGGACACGCGCCACACTTCGCCGGACTGGGGGCCGTCCGCGCTCACGGTAGATGCCGCGGTGAGCTCCAGCTCGACCTTGGTCACCGTTCTGCCGCTGATGGCGCCGTCCAGATTGAATCGGAGGAACGCCCCGGACGCCGGTGAGGTGCCGCCGTCCGAAGCGAGTTGGTCGTCGAGCAGATCGACGCTCATCTCTGTGGCGCCGGATTGCGTCTCGCAAAAGTCCGGATTTGGAGAGGCCGTCAGGGCGATGCAGTCCGATACGTTGGGTGCATAGCTCACCGTGATAGGACCGCCGGCGTCAACGACCCCACCGGTGCCGCCGGTGGCACCTCCCGTTCCGCCCGAGGCACCACCAGCGCCGCTGGAGCCGGAGATGCCACCGCCGCCGCTGGAGCCCGAAGCGCCACCACTGCCGCCGCTGCCTCCTGACCCGCCGGAGCCGCTGCTCCCGGCGGACGCGCCGCTGCCGGCCGATGCGCCAACGCCCGCCTGGCCGGAGACCGAAGCGTCGCCGCCCGCGCCATTGGGCGCGAATTGGTCAAAGTCGTAGCTGCACGAGAGCGGCAGCAGCACGCACACGAGGAGGGTGCCCGTGCCCGGGCTGAGGATCGAGTAGGACAAGCTGGTTCAATTCTAGCCCCAGTCGCCCCATGGCTCACGTGGCCATTCCGCCGGTCTGCAGTTTTTCCGCAAAAATCCCCGTCCATGCCCCGAAAGCAGCGTTTTGGTTGCCGGCCTGGTACGCTTTTTCAATGGCGCAACTGGGGCGCTACGAGCTGCTCAAACCGATTGCCCGCGGAGGCATGGCCACCGTCTGCCTCGCCCGGGTCAGCGGGGAAGGCGGCTTCGAGCGGCTCGTTGCCATCAAGGTGATGCATCCGCACATCTGCGACGATCAAGAGTTCGTCGCGATGTTCCTGGACGAGGCACGGATCGCAGCCCGCATCCGGCATCCGAATGTGGTTTCGACCCTAGATGTGGACCGAAGTCCGGACGGCCTTTTCCTCGTCATGGAATACGTCGAGGGCGACTCACTCCACACCGTGCTCCGACACGCGGCGCGCCACCGTCTGGCGTTGCCCCTGAACGTGGCCGCGCGCATCGGCATTGACATGCTGGAAGGTCTACACGCCGCCCATGAGCTCAAAGACGAAGCCGGGGTGGGGCTGCAGATCATTCACCGTGACGTTTCGCCGCAGAATGTGCTGATCGGCAGCGACGGCGTGAGTCGAATCACGGACTTTGGCGTCGCACAAGCACGCTCGCGTCTGGCGACCACCCAGGGAGCCGGGCTCAAGGGCAAGGTGGCGTATTTGTCACCCGAGCAGATCCGCGGAGAACACCTCGACCGCCGCGCTGACATCTTTGCGGCATCGATCGTGCTTTGGGAGCTGTTTAGCGGGAGGCGCCTGTTCCGAGGTCAGAGCGAAGGTGAAACTTTGGCCGCCATTCTTGACGGTCGCATCACAGCTTTGAACGAAGTGCAGCCGGCGATCAGCGAGAACCTAGCGCAGGTGGTTGGGCGCGGGCTCTCAGCGTCGCGCGATGATCGCTACGACACTGCGGTCGCCATGGCAGACGCTGTGGAGAGTGCGGTGCGGGAAGTGTGTGGCGGAGCCGCAAACGCCCGAAGCGTGGCTACCTGGCTGGGATCTCTAGAGATCCCGGAGCAGGAGGCTGGCACGCTGCCATCTACGGGCTCGACGGTTGGATCCATGATGCTGGGGGAGCGTTCGGCGGGCCCCTTGGTGGCGTCGACCCGTCCCCCAGAGAAGCGGAGTCGTGTTCCGTACTTTGTCGGCGGCGCGCTGGCCTTGGGCATCGCCGCTGGCGTCGTGGCGTATGCACGCGCTCCTTCCGTGGCTTCATCCGGTGCCAGTTCCGCCGCTCCCCTCGACACTCAGGTTCCGCAACCGGAGCCGTCTGCGGCGGCGGCACTTGCGACCGCGGCGAGCGCATCTGCTGCCGAACTGCCCGCCCCGAGTGCGTCCGTGAGCCCGCCGCCGGAAGCTTCAGCCAGCTCCGCCCCACAGGTTGCACCGCCGCCGAGCCAAGGGCACGCTGCGCCGGCTCCCCGGCCCACACCTCGTCCGAAACCCGGGGGCGCGACCTCGTTCCGACCTGAAGGATTGTAATGACACGACTCGTGGCGATGCTTTCCGCTGCCATGCTGCTCGCGGCGCCAGCGCTCGCTGAGGGCGACGCACGAAAACTGTTCAAAGAGGCGCAAGAGCACTTTGATGGTGCGCGCTACGAACAAGCCTTGGAGATCGCGCGAAAACTGCACGCCGATACCCAGAGCCCGAACGCCCGGCTCTATGTTGCGCGCAGTCTGAAGGGCCTCGGCCGCTTCGATGAAGCCTACGAAGAGATGTCCCTCACGCTCGATGACGCCGCAGCAAAAGCGGATGCAGAGCCCAAGTACATAGCGACCCGCGACGCCGCGGCGGCAGAGCTCGCGCTGCTCAAGCAAAAGATCGGCAAAGTCATTGTTGCTATCGTGGAACCACCCCCGGGTGTCGTGGTGAAGGTGAACGGCAACGCCATCACTGCGGATCGCATCGGGACGCCCTTGGCCGTTTTGCCCGGTGATTCCGTCATCGTCGTGGAGGCCGACGGCTACACCCGCTACGAGCGGACGGTTCAGATTGGCGCAGGCAATACCAGCACCGTCGCCGTGCGGCTCACGCAACCTGAAAGCGGCACGCCGGCTCCAACTCCGGCTCCCGTCGCGCCCGAGCCGGGTCCCTCGGGTGGATTGAGCAAGACCTGGGGTTACGTCGGACTCGGCGTTGGCGCCGTGGGCTTGACCACGTTCACGATTTTCGCGCTGTCGGCGAAGAGCACTCACGACAAACTTGAGGAAGACTGCGGTGGACGCTGCACGGACCCCAAGTTCCAGGACGACGTGGACAGCGGAAAGCGCGCGCAAACCATTGCGAACATCGGCCTGGGCGTTGGCGCCGTGGGCTTTGCCGCCGGAGTGACGATTCTATTGCTGGGTGGGTCCTCCAAGGAGCCACCGCCTGCGGCTGCTTTCCACTGGAACCGCGGACCCTCGCTCAGCTACACCCGGGCGTTCTGACCCAGATGGTCTTTCGGCGCGCGTGGCCCAGTTCGGCCGCCTGCCTGGTCTTGGCCTGCGCTTCGGCGAATCCAGCGCCGCTTTCGCCGCAGGTCGAACCGGCACCCTCCGCGCCTCCTCTGGCAGCGGTCGACGCCGGCGTCGCGGATGCCGCCGATGCGTATCTCGATACTGCGCGTGGCATCGGCGATGCGGGGCCGCTGCGATGGTTGGGAGCCTCTGCGACCGGCTCGTGGGTTGCGATATGCCAATCCGCCCCGCGTCCCGAATCCGATGCGGGTGCCCCGTGGCAGCGAACGGTGGTGCTCGCCAACGGCCGCGCGCTTTTGGTGAGTGAGGTAGCCGCCACGGATCCCCGCGGGCGCTTTCTGGTGGCCCTGCGCGAGGGGCGCTTCGAGCTAGTGGACGCAGAACAGGGCACGCAGGTGCTGCTTTCCGCCGATGTCGATGCCCGTCGCCTCGCCGGGAGCTTTGTGTCCCATCGCAGTTTTGCTTTCGATGGCGTTGGCCGGCGACTCGCCTACCTGATCCGCAAGGCCGGCAAGACCCGAGTCATCATCCGCACTTTGGCCTCAGGATCGGAGCTGCTGGGGCCGCCACTCGACCTCGAGCCACTGCGACTGGGCTTTGTTGGGACGTCGCCGGAGACCCTGGTGCTGCATGGGGTGGCTCAGGATACCAATGGCGATGGAAAACGGTCACTGCCGGCCGCGTTGTCCCGCGACTCGGGCGAGTGTCAGGCAGCGGATCGGTTCGTCGCAAGCGCGCCCGTCGCCGGCGACGCCGTCCTGCCTCATTTGGTGAATGAAGTCACAGCGGTCGCAAATCCTGCACCTGGATTCGTGCTGCGATTCGGCGCTGACCGAATCCTGCGCGACGAGCGTGAGCGCCTGCTGCGACGAGTTGGCTCCAGCGAAAGCGTGCTCGCCGACGAAGACTGTGGCGCGCGGATCCTAGCGGGCAACCGGAAGCAACAGGCGCTGTTGGTGGCGTGTTACAGAACGCCTGGGCGCGCTCCGTTGCGGCTCCTGCGTTCGCAGCAGAGCATCGAACTCGGCGCGGACTTGGCGTTCGCCGGCGACGACCTGCTGTCGCAGCTAGACGCCGAGCTCTTTGCCGTGCACCCCGGCAAGAGCGCCGCATTGGTCGATCTGGGTCAAGGCGTGATGCGCGCCCTGGGTGACGATCGCTTGGTGCTTTCCGTTCGCGGCCGCTTTGCCTTGGTGCGTCACGGCTCGCGGCTACTCGGAGTAACCGTTCCCGCTTCGCCCGCCGCGCAAGTGGCTGAGCGCGTCCTGGTTGAGGGATTGGCGAGCATCGCGGACGTCGTGCTCGGCGAGCGTCACCTCGTTGTCGACGGACACGTCGTGGATCGGGCAACCGGACGCGTATCGGGTCGTGTGCGCCCGGGAGCCCTCTCCGTCGATGTGCACGGCCGGGTACTCGTCGCAGCTGAGGTTACCGACGCGGGCCTGCAAGGCCCCCTGCACTACGAGTCGCCGCACTGAGCGCGGGCCCAGGGTTGCCCCCGTGCCCGCGCCATTTCCCGCGAATCAGGGTTTGGGTGGGTAGACGCCCTTTTGTCGCGCCGTTTCACAGCCGCGTTCGACGCCCGTGTCCCCGTCCTCGGTCTTGACGACCTTGAACTCGACCCGGCGGTTCTTTTCCCAGGCGGCGGGAGTGCGCGCCTTGTCCAAGGGACAGTATTCGCCGTAGCCCTGAGAAAGCAGCCGGCTCGCCTTGAGTCCACGGGACTTGAGTGCCTCGGCCACGCTCTGGGCGCGGTCTCGGGTGAGCTTCAAGTTGTACGCGTCACTCGAACGCTCATCGGCATGTCCGGCGACTTCCACGACCTGGAACTCCGGGTGGGCTTTGAGTGTCGCGGCAACCGCGTCCAAGATCGGGTTCGACTCCGGCAAGATCTTCGCGCTGTTCGTTTCGAACATGACCTTGTCCAGGATGACGATGTCGCTCCCTTCGATGATCACCTTGCCCTTGTCCGGACAACCGTCTTCGTCCTCGAAGCCGTTGTAGGTCTCCGGATCGTTCGGGCACTTGTCCTTCTTGTCCGGGATCTGGTCCTTGTCGTTGTCGGGATCGGGACAGCCGTCTTCATCTTCGAATCCGTCCTTGTCCTCGGGGTCGAGGGGACAGGAGTCGTCCTTGTCTAGGATCCCGTCCTTGTCGTTGTCGAGATCCGGGCAGCCGTCAGCGTCCTCAAAGCCATCGCGGTCTTCGGGATCGTCGGGGCACTTGTCTCGGGAGTCCAAGATGCCGTCGCCGTCGCGGTCCCCGTCGGAGCCTTCCGGACAGCCGTCTTCATCCTCGTCGCCATCGCGATCTTCCGGCGTATTCGGGCAGCGGTCGTCGACGTCGAGGATGCCGTCGTTGTCGTTGTCGGGCTCGGGGCAGCCGTCCTGATCTTGGAAACCGTCGAAATCTTCGGGCTCGTCCGGACACTGATCGACGTCGTCTTTGTAGCCGTCGCCATCGCGGTCGCCAATGCTCGGCTCGAATACGAAACCAAGCACCAAGCGCACGTCCGCGGCTTGGAAGCCGGTTGTGACCGCGCGGCTACCGCCGCCGATCATCAAGTAGCTGTTGCGCTCGATGAACAGCTTGATCCCGCCCAAAAACTCCATGGACAGCTTCTGCTCGGCTGCGGCCTTGTCGGCGAGCAGATACGTTCCGTACGTCTCTGCAATCAGGTCCAGGGAATCCAATGCGCGAAAGGAAATACCCGCACCGAAGGTACCCAAGTTGCCATACTCGAATTCGCCTTCGGCCAGCTGATCGCGCCCAGCGCTGTCCTGCTCAAAGCGAGGGTTCTTGCCGGTGTGCCCACGGTAGCCGCCGTTCAATGCCAGCTTGAGTTGGCCCCGTGCGCCGAAGCGATTCTCGAAGGCCAGGCGTGGCCAGTACCAGCCGCCTGGGTCTGCACCTAGGTCCCGCGGGGCATCAGCAACCGGGATGCCGCCTTGGACAATCAGAGCCAGCCCCGGGCCTTTTTCGATGCGCGTGATTCGGAGCTTGCCGTGCAAGGCGACGGTGCTGATCTTCTGCGCGTCGAGCTTTTCCGTGGAATAGAGCGCGCCGTTTTGACCGATGTCGTTGGCTTCGTTCCCGGCCATCAAGATCACCGGCACGCTCAAGCCGACCGCCGCGATGTTCGAAATGCCGTAGTTGAAGCCGAAAGTGCCTTGGAACGAGTTCTTCACCAATGAGGTGACGCCGCGGTCTTCAGCGCGTGCGGCGCCATTGGGGCACGCCGGTACGTCTGCGTTCGGTGAGTTGGCCTCACACTCCCCCCGGTCATCGTTCGTGCGCATGATGTTGCGCCCGTAGTCCAAGACAAGGCCGAAGCTGATGTCGTTGGCGCCGAGAATGTCGGAGCCGTTGACCGCCATGAAACCCTTGGAATCCACCGCGGGGCGAAACAGATGGGTGTCCATGCCTTCGCCGTTTTGCTCGGGCACGCGCTCTTTTTCTTGGGCGGCGCCAAGCTGGGGCCACAACAAAAGTCCAGCCAATGCTGCCCACCCGATGGCTCTTGCTGCACTCAGCGCTCGTCGCATGATCGCGGTTCCTCTTTCGTCGGCGTGAAAATCCCTGAAAACGCCGAGCTTTTGCCGGGGCAAGCTAGCATTCGGCCATTTCCCGTGTCAACGCGGCGCGGCATCGGCCCGCAGCCCGCGTTTTCGGTGATATCTGCTACGCTCCCCGGCGGTGTGCTGACTTTGCGGTCGCGTGCTGGGCTGGTCGCACTAGCGTTCGGCCTATGCTTCACCGTCCTGGCTTCCCGAGCTACGGCGGACGACCCTGCTGCGCCCAAGACCGGGGCGAGCAGGCGCGCGACATTTGTCGGAGCCGTTGGCGCTCTGGCGCTCGTGGTGGGAGCCGTTGGGGTCTATCTGAGTCTTCGGCAGCGTCGGGCCAGGCCCGAGCCGGAGCGCCCCGCAGAGCCCGCGCCGACCGTGCGTATTAGCGGCCCAACGCCCCGCGCCATGGCCTGCCCCACCTGCCGCAAAGAGTACGAGGTCGAGGCCCGCTTCTGTAAGCGCGACGGCAATCGTCTGGTCCCTATCGCCGAAATTACGGACCTTCGGGCTCCCGCTGGAAGCGTGTGCCCGGTCTGCGACCACGGGTACGATCCAGGGGTGTCGGTCTGTCCGACTGATGGAGAGGAACTGGTACCGTGGGCCCTGCGGGAGCGGATGTCTGATCCCGGCAGCGAGCGGACCTTGGTCAAGATCTGCCCAACCTGCGGCGACCACTATCCCGGCGGCTCCGGATTCTGCCGCTCCGATGGCACCGCTTTAGTAATGGTAAATTAGCATTATCCACTGTCTGGGAAAAAGGGACCCGCTTCTGGTAGGCTGCCGATTCTGCTGAGAGTGATACGGCCATGAAAATCACGTGCCATTCCTGCGGCGCCAAGTACGCGATCGCGGACGACAAAGTTCGAGGACGGCGGGTCAAGGTCCGCTGCAAGGGCTGCCGGACCGCCATCGTCGTCGACGGCTACACCATGGACGCCGACCAGGCTGCTGCTGATGCCGATGGCGGCATGGACGAAGACGACGCCACGCGCGTGCAAGCGTCCACGAGAGATCAAGAAGGCGCCGATCCGAACGCGTGGAGCGTCAACTTGAGCGACACGGATCAGCGCACCATGACCACCGCGGAGATCGCGGACTATTGGAATAGCGGCCAGATGCCCGAGGACGCCTACGTCTGGAAAGAGGGCATGGGCGATTGGATGCCCATCGGAGACGTTCCCGAACTCGTCGCAGCCATCAGTGCGGGCGGCGCGCCGTCCCAACCACCGCAGGCCCATCCCTCTGCTCCCCCCGCCCAAGCAGCACCTGCGGAGCCTCAAGCCGCGGAGGGTAGCTCACCCTTCGGAGGTGGCTTCTCGTTCGGTGGCGGCGGGGGACCGGCCGAAGCCGCGCGTGTCTCTCCTGGCCGCGCGCAAGCGGGGGTGGACTTGTTCGGCGCCGCGGCGGCGGCGGGGACTGACGTCGAAGCCGGCCAAGTGGCTCCTGCCTCGTCCAACTACGACGACAAGATGACGGGGGCGCGCAACGAGAACAGCGTGCTGTTCTCCCTCGATGCGCTCAAGGCCGGCATGACGCCCAGCGCTCAGGCCCCCGTTGCGGCGCGCCCCGCGGCTGACGAAAAAGCCAGCCTCGACGACATCATGGGCGTGGGCGCCATGGGGGGAGGCAACGCGCTCTTCGGCCTGGCGCAGAACCAGTCGCTGCTGACCGCGCCGGCCCCGCCACCGGAACCGCCGCCACGACCGGTGTACCCCAGCGATCCCGGGCTTGGCGCGTCGGCGAGCATCGCGCCGGGCATGGCGCCCCCGCGCAACAACAAGCTTATTTTCGCCTTGGGTGGCGCGGTGGCACTGCTGGTGATCGTCGTGGTTGTTCTTGGCGTAGCGTTCATGGGCGGCGGTGACGACAAGAAGGTCGCCCAGGCCGAAAACGGCGAGAAGACCGAAAAGACGAGCGGGGATCCCAAGAGTGGCAGCGGAGAGTCCACGACGGAGAAGAAGGGAGAGAAGAGCGGTGAGGCGTCCGGCGACGCGAAGCCAGACGCCGGGCCTCCCAAGCCTTCGCTCCCGCCGGGCGCAACTGAAGAAGACAAGAAGCGCTTCGCCGAGGCCATGAAGAAGAAGGCAGAGCTCGACAAGAAAGTGGCGGAAGAAGCCAAGAAGGAGGAGGTCACCACGAAGGAGGAGCCTTCTTCCGGTGTGGCTTCGTTCAATAAGGGCGCCGCCATTGCCGCGCTGAGCTCCGCCGCTTCGGCCTCGACTCGCTGCAAGAAGCCCGGCGGCCCAACGGGCTCGGGCAAGGCGATCGTGACGTTCGCACCCAGTGGGCGCGTCACGAGCGCCAATGTTGCGGGCGGCTCCTTTGGCGGCACGTCCGTTGGCGGCTGCGTCGCTAGCGTGTTTCGCTCAGCGCGCGTGCCGGCGTTTTCCGGCGATGCGGTCACCGTCTCGAAGAGCTTTACGATCCCGCCGTGACAGCGGGACGCTCGGCGTCCACGCAATCCGCAATACGCTGCGCCAGCCGCGTATTGCGGTCTTCCCGTCGGGCTTCGGATAGACATAGCTTCAGCGCGCGGGGGTCCGCCACCAAGACGCAGAGCTTCTTGGGTCTGGTCACGGCGGTGTAGAGCAGATTGCGACTCAGCATTACGAAGTGTGACGTGAGCAGCGGGATCACAATCGCGGGGTATTCGCTGCCCTGACTCTTGTGAATGCTGGTGGCGTAAGCCAGCGTCAGCGCGTGGAGCTCCGTGTCGTCGTATTCGACGTCCCGGCCGTCGAAGCGAACACGGATGCGCTTTTTCTCTTGATCCAGCTCCGTGACGCGCCCCAGATCGCCGTTGTAGACCTCGCGATCGTAGTCGTTGCGGATTTGCATCACCTTGTCACCCAGACAGATGCGCTGCCCGCGGCTTTCGAAGCCGACTTCCTGAGGATTGAGTCGCTGCTGCAGCAGTTCGTTCAAAGCGATCGTGCCCACGGGGCCCCGGTGCATCGGTGTGAGCACTTGGATCTCGTCGATGGGATTCAGACCGAACCGCCGGGGGATCCGCTCCACCACGAGTTGGCATACGACGTCCCTCGCCTCTTCGGCATCCCGGCGCGGGATCACGAAGAAGTCCGCGCGGGGGTCGTCGGCGTCCGCGCTCTGCGGAGCCTCACCACTCAAGATCCGGTGCGCGTTGACGACGATTCTGCTCTCGCTCGCCTGGCGAAAGATCTCCGTCAGTCGCACCGTAATGACAGCGCCGCTCTCGATGACGTCCCTCAGGAACGCACCGGGCCCTACGGACGGGAGCTGATCGACGTCCCCGACCACGACTAGCCGCGCTTCGTCTGGCACCGCTGCGAGTAGCGACTCCGCCAAGGGCAAGTCCACCATGGATGCCTCATCGATGATCACGGCATCGCCTTCCAAGGGGTGCTCCGCGTCGCGCTTGAAACGGCCTGTCTTTCCGTCCACCTCCAGCAGGCGGTGAATCGTCGTGGCGGTACGCTCCGTTGCTTCACTCATGCGCTTGGCGGCGCGTCCGGTCGGGGCGGCCAGGCGGACCGACAAAGAGTGGCCCTCCATGGCGGCCACGATCGCCTGCACGATCGTGGTCTTACCGACACCCGGGCCACCGGTGACAACAACGACTTTGTGCTCCGCCGCGGCTCGAATCGCCCGGCGCTGTTCTGTGGCCAGGCGGACTTGGTTTTTCGACTCGAACTGTTGCAGCGCGGCTTCCAGCCCGCCGAGTCTGCGGGCGGGGGTGCGAAACAACCGCGCAACGTTGCTGGCGACCGTTTGTTCTGCCGCGAATAGCCGCGCGAGGCTGACGCGATCTTCTTCAACCACGACGCGCTCCGCAGCGAACAATGCATCGATGGCCGCATCGATATGCGCCTGGCCGATGTTCAATAGCTCTTCCGCCCGGGCGAGCAGTTCGTCGCGGGTGGCATGGGTGTGGCCAGAGTCGGCGAGTTGGCCCAGCTCGTGGATGACCCCGGCTTGGGCACGCTCGGGATGATCTCCGCTGATCCCGAGGCCTCGCGCCAGGCGATCCGCGGTGCGGAAGCCAATGCCTGGCACATCCATCGCAAGGCGATACGGGTTCTTCTGCACGACGCTGGCCGCGCGGTCGCCGTAGCGGCGGAAGATCCGGGCGGCCAATGCTGGGGATGCGCCATGGCTCTGCAGCAGCACCATGATGTTCGCGACGGCGCGTTGCTCGCTCCATGCACGCTTCACGTCGCCGACGCGTCGCTGGCCAATGCCGGAGACTTCCCCAAGGCGCGAGGGATCATCGTCCAACACCTTCAAAGTTTCGAGACCAAAGTGCCCGACGATGCGTTTGGCGAGCGCCGGGCCGATACCCTTGACCAACCCCGAAGCCAGATACTTCTCGAGACCAAGCAGCGTGTTGGGCTCGATGGGGACCAGGGAGTCGGCCTTGAACTGCTGGCCGTGTCGTTGATCCACGACGAGCTCTCCGGTCACGCGCACTCGGGTTCCCGGACCCACGGGTTGGAAGGTGCCGACGATGGATAGTCGCGCCGGTGCTGGGCTCAGTCCCTCGACCGCCCCCACCCGAATGACTCGGAAGCTCGTTTCCTCGTTCTCGAAGGTCACGCGCTCCACTTCGGCGGTCAGCGTCGTGGGCACAGGCAGACCATAGCAGGCGAAATCGTGTGCCGGCAGAGGGCGAAAATCCGCAGCTCTGGGCACCCTTGGGCTGCGAGCGCTTGCTCCGAAGTGCGCAGCCGAGGTAATCGAGCGCAAATGAGCGCATTCGAGCGACTCCACTCTCGTTGCGGGGGATCTGCGGCGCGCGGCCCCTTCGTGCTTAGCTCTGCAAAGCGACGCTACGAGCGCAGTCGACCCTTTGACATCTCCCACCTTGCACTCGAGCTGCGCTTGGACCTCCCAGCGAAGCGAGTGTCCGGCACGGCGACACTGAGCATCACGCGCGTCGCAGCGCGCACGGATGTGTTGGAACTAGACGCCATAGGGTTCGACATATCCGCCATTCGTATCGACGAAGGCGAAGGCGCTGCAGCGGCAATCTTCGACTACGACGGGGACACCTTGCGCATTCATGTTGCGCCAGGCGTGCGCCAAGCGACCGTGAGCGTGGACTACTCGGCCACTCCGGCACGAGGCTTGTACTTCTTGGCGCCAGATGCCGAAGTGCCGGATCGCCCTGAGCAGGTCTGGAGCCAGTGCCAGGACGAAGACGGACGACACTGGTTTCCATGTCACGACAAACCCCACGTCAAGATGACGACGGAAATGCGCGTGGTGGTGCCGGCGGGAATGACGGCGCTATCGAACGGGGATCTGATCTTCCACGACACGCCGCAGACGGGCGACTCGTGGGTGTATCATTTCAAGCTCGAACAGCCGCACCCCAGCTATCTGATCACCCTGGCGGTCGGGCGCTTCGACGTCGTTCATGACCGCGACGCTCGCGTCGGCGACCGCTCTATCGCGGTGACGTACCTCGTGCCGCCCGGGAAGAAAGCGGAAGCCCAGCGCAGCTTGGGTCAGACCCCGCGCATGATCGAGTTGTTCTCGCGGCTCACGGGCGTGGACTACCCCTTCAGTCGCTATTCCCAGGTGGTCGTGAGCGACTTCATCTTCGGTGGCATGGAAAACACGACGGCCACGACTCTCTACGAGCACGTGCTGCTCGACGAACGCGCCGCCGTCGACGTTAGTAGCGAGGATTTGGTGGCGCACGAGCTCGCGCATCAATGGTTCGGAGACCTTGTCACGTGTCGTGATTGGTCCCACGGCTGGTTGAACGAAGGCTTCGCCACCTTCTTCGAACACGTAGAACGTGAGGACCGCCTTGGCCTCGACGAGTACGAGCACGGCTTGGAGCGCGATATGGCGGCCTACCTTTCCGAGGCAGGTTCTCGATATCAGCGCCCCGTCGTTTGCCGGGAGTACGAGGCGCCTATCGACCTATTCGATCGCCATCTGTACGAAAAGGGCGGCCTTGTCTTGCACATGCTCCGTCGCGAACTTGGAGACGCCGTCTTTTGGCGTGGGGTTGGAACCTACCTGCGCGCGCACAGCTTCGGCATCGTGGAGACTCTGAACTTCCAGCGCGCTCTGGAAGAGGCGAGCGGACAGTCGCTGGATCAATTCTTCGACCAGTGGCTGCTCAGACCCGGTCATCCGGCGCTCAAAGCCAAGCTGCAGTGGGAAGAAGGCAAGCTCCAGGTCAGCATCAAGCAAACCCAAAAAGTTGGAGACGCCGCCGTCTTTGCCTTCCCGCTCGAAGTTGCGGTGATGGGCGCCGACGGGCAGCTGCGATACTTCGAGAAGCCCATTACGGAAAAGTCCGACGCACTCACCGTGGCACTTTCAGAGCGTCCGGTCTGGGCGGCAGTGGACCCGCACTTCCGCGTTGCCGCGGACTGGACCGTGGAAGCGCCCCAAGATTGGTTGCGCAAGTGCTTGCAGCAAGCAGAGCCGGCGCGCCTGCGTGTGCAGGCGATCCGCGCGCTTTCACGGCGACAAGATGCTCCCACCGTCGTCGCGCTGGGCGCTGCGCTGGCCGACGAAGCACAGCCGTGGATGGTGCGTGCCCACGCGGCGCGCGCGCTGGGTCGCATCCGTGGTGACGCGGCTCTGGAGTCCCTTCTGGATTCTGTCGAGATCGAGCAACCGAAGGTCCGGCGCGCCGTCGCCGGCGCACTGGGGAGTTTTCGCGTGGGCCGCGCTGCAAAAGCCCTGGGGCGCCTGGCCAAGAAGGACATTTCGTATCTGGTGCAGGCGGAAGCGGCTCGTGCCTTGGGCAAGACCCGACACAAGAACGCTGCCAAGACGCTGCTGCCACTGGTTGAACGTAGCTCCTGGGCGGACGTGACGCGTGCGGGCGTATTGGATGGCCTGTCGTCGCTACGGGACGATGAACATCTTGAGACGATCACTCGGTTCACGCGTTACGGCGTGCCCGTACGGGGGCGGCGTGCGGCGATTTCCGCCATGGCGCGGGTTTCCGATACGCGCAAGACTCGGCAAGAACTCGAGGATCTGCTGGAAGACAGCGACCCACATCTGCGCATCGACGTGATCGCTGCGCTCGAGAGCTTGGGTGATCCGAAGGCGCGCGGCGCGCTCAATCGCGCCCTCGCCCGAGAGCTCGACGGTCGAGTTGTGCGCCGGACACGCGAAGCCTTGCGTGCCCTGGGCGGAAACGCTGCCACGGAACAAAAGCGTCTGTCAGACGAACTCGACACCGTGCGCGGGGAGCTGTCGGAGCTCAAAGTGCGTCTGAGCAAGCTCGAAGGCGATCCGTCCGTGAAGAAGAAGGATGCGTCTGCTGCGCCTGCAGCCGACGCCGGGTCTGAGCTGCGCCAAGCGAAGAAAACGGCGACGAAGAAAAAGACCCGTGCCACGAAGCCGGCGGTGAAAAAGAAGACCCGCGCCAAGAAGCCGGCGACCGAGAACTCCGCTAAGAAGACTGCAGCCAAGAAGGCGACGGGCGCCAAGAAGAGCGGCGCCAAAAAGAGCGGCGCCAAAAAGAGCGGCGCCAAGAAAAGCCGCACACATAAGACCGCCGCAACGGCGGCCGTTGCACAAAGCGCGGCGCAGGAACCAAGCGCCGCGGTCGTCCCGCCGAAGACCCAGCGGCACCGGAAAAAGCCCGCGAAACGCGGCGCCGCATCGAGGAAGACGACGGCTTCCAAGCAGACTCGGAAGCGGCCTGCGCGCGCCGAACCCAAGCCTGCTGCCGCCAAGCCAGCGAAATCCAAGCGGGGGAAGCGATGAGCTCGGGGCCCATCTTGATCGAGCGGCGCGATGGCGCAGCGGTCATTACACTCAACCGGCCGGACCGCATGAACGCGCTGTCCCGAGACATGCTGCTCGCCCTGGGTGCTGCCCGCGCCGACATTGCTGCGGACCCCACCGTGCGCGCCATCGTCTTGACGGCCCAAGGCGAGCGCGCCTTCTGCGCCGGTGCTGACTTGAAAGAGCGTCAGGGCATGAGCATGGACGACGTGCGCGGACAGCTGTCACTGTACCGTTCCGAGCTCGGCTGGTTGGACCGCTCGCCAATTCCGGTCATCGCCGCTATCAACGGCGTCGCGTTCGGCGGAGGCTTGGAGCTAGCCTTGCTATGTGATCTGCGAGTTGCAGGGGAAAGCGCAAAGCTGGGGCTCCCCGAGACGACTCTTGGAATCATCCCCGGCGCCGGCGGCACGCAGCGTTTGCCGCGGATCGTTGGCGAAGCCAAGGCCAAGGAACTCATCCTCTTGGGCAGTCGACTGACCGCACGCGAAGCGTGTGCCATCGGCCTGGTCAATCGAGTGACCCCCAGCGGCGTCGATGTGCTGGAAGACACTCTCGAATGGATCCAACCGATCCGCGACGGCGCGCCGATTGCGCAGGGCGCGGCGCTTGCCGCCATCGACGCGTCGTTTGAAATGCCGCTGGCCCACGGGCTCGAGCTGGAGCGAGTCTTTTACGACGAGTGCCTGCGCAGCCAGGATCGCGTGGAGGCCCTGCGTGCCTTTGCGGCCAAGGAAAAGCCCCAGTTTCGCGGCAAGTAGCGCGCCGTGCCGGTCGAAGCTATGTGTCCCAGATGGCACAGGAATTCGAACGACGCGGCCCTGCTGAGATCCCGACGCACGAGGGCGAGGCCCTTGGCCTCGATGCCGCAGGCCTGAGCGAGCTGCGCAGCGCCATCGCGAAGTGGCGCGAGGGCCCGGTCAAAAGAAGTCTCGAGCGCATGCCCGCGCGCAAGGATAGCTTTGCGACGTGGAGCGGTGTGGAGCTGCCGGACCTGTCGACGCCAGCGGACGTGCGAACAGACTACAAGCGTGACCTGGGTCTCCCCGGTGAGTACCCGTTTACCCGCGGCGTGCAGCCGACGATGTACCGCGGCAGATTGTGGACGATGCGCATGTTTGCCGGCTTTGGCACGCCGGAGCAGACCAACGAGAGGTTCCGCTACCTGTTGCGCGAAGGCCAAACGGGACTCTCGACGGCTTTCGATTTCCCTACTTTGATGGGGTACGACTCGGACTCGCCCCGCGCTCTGGGCGAAGTGGGCATGTGCGGCGTAGCGGTCGATACCTTGCGCGACATGGAGGTGTTGTTCGACCAGATCCCGCTGGCAGACGTGACCACCAGCATGACCATCAACGGGCCTGCGGTCGTGTTGCTCGGGTTCTATATTGCGCTCGCAGACGCCCGCGGCGTACCTCGAGACAAGATCGGCGGGACAGTTCAGAACGACTGCCTAAAGGAGTTCATCGCCCAGCACGCTTGGCTGGTGCCACCGCGTCCTGCCATGCGCATCGTGACGGACATGATCGAGTACTGCAGCAAGGAAGTCCCGCGCTGGAACACCGTGAGCATCAGCGGCTATCACATCCGCGAAGCCGGAGCGACGGCGGCGCAGGAGCTTGCCTTCACTCTAGCCGATGGTCTGGCGTACGTGGAAAGCGCTATCGAGCGTGGTCTGGCGGTCGACGATTTCGCTCCGCGGCTGTCCTTCTTCTTCGACGTGCACAACGATTTCTTCGAGGAAATCGCCAAGTTTCGTGCGGCGCGCCGAATGTGGGCGCGTTTCATGAAGGAGCGCTACGGTGCGGCGCGCGCCGAAAGCATGAAGCTGCGCACCCACGCGCAGACCGCTGGCGTGTCCCTGACGGCGCAGCAGCCGTACAACAACGTAGCCCGCGTGGCATTGCAGGCGATGGCCGCAGTGCTCGGGGGGACGCAGAGTCTGCATACCAATTCCATGGATGAGACGTACGCGCTTCCCACCGAAGATGCCGTGACGATCGCCCTGCGCACGCAACAAATCATTGCGGAGGAATCTGGCGTGCCCAATGTCGCGGACCCTCTCGGCGGCAGTTACTTCGTCGAATGGCTCACGGACCGCCTCGAAAAGGAGGCCCTCGACTACATCCGCCGCATCGACGAGATGGGGGGCATGGTGGTCGCCGTGGAAAAGGGCTACCCGCAGCGGGAGATCGCGCGCAGTGCCTATGAGTTCGAGCGCCAGTTGAACGATGGTTCTAGGGTGATGGTGGGCGTCAACGGCTATCGCAGTGCCGAGGACGGCGACAACATCCCCACCCTGAAGATCGATGAAGCCGTGCAGCGCAATCAGCTCGCCGAACTGGCAAAGGTGAAAGCGGGTCGTAGCAAGGTCGACGTGGATCGGGCCCTGTCGCAGGTGCGCGACGCCGCGAGGGGAGGGGGCAATCTCATGCCGCCCATCATCGCGGCGGCTCGGGTGTACTGCACAGAGCAGGAGATCTGCGACGAACTGCGCGGGGTGTTTGGCACCTACAACGACCCCGCGGAATTCTGAGCACCGCCGGGGCGGCGGGTGCTGACGACTGCGTTCAGTATGGCTTCGTGCGGCGCCGGGCTTTGCTGGCGGCGGGCTGCTGCTGCCCCGCATCGACAGTGGGCGGAGCGCTTTTCAGCGTCGGGCGCACGGTGGTGCGTTCCGGCGCTTCGCGGCCTGCGAGCGCCGGTTCGGAGCGGCGCGTCCCGGCCATGGGATACGGATTGCTGCGGGGCCGCGCCCCGGGGGGCGTCGTGGCGCGCCGGGGGCGATCCGGCGGCGTCGATTCGAGCTCGCCGTGTTCCGGATCCTGTACCGAGTAGCCTGTGGGGGAAACTCTTCGGCTCGGGGCGCTCGGGGTAGGAGTCACGTGGGGGGTGCGTCGGGAAAAAATCGCGTCGACCTCCTCGGATAGGGAGGACTGCTTGATCGGAACGCTCAGCGGACGCGTGGATCGACGGGGCGGGGCTGACTCTGTAGCCGCGGACTCTGGTGGAGCTGAGTCGGTGTAAAGGAGAACGTCGATCCGCGCTCGCTCGCCACGCGTCTCCCCGTGAACGCGAAACTGTGGCGCCTGGCAGCGCGCGAAGCGTTGGGCGGCGTGCACACTGCCGGTAGCCAAGTGCCGCAAGATCCGCGTCAGGCGTGGATGGCCGAGCGCCCCGACTTCCAGGCATAGTCCGCCCGGCGTGCGCGTGACTTCGTAGCTGATTCGCATGTCCACGAAAGGGTGCTCGAAAGGCACGCGCAAGCGGGCCAGGGTGCCATGGAGATCTCCGACGATGACGCTTCCGCCAGTTTGACTGAGGGTGCGAGAGGTGAGCTCAGTGCCAAGCTCCTCCAGAAACTTCCCGGTTCCATCGCCGAGCTTCCCGTCGATCGCGCTCAGAAACTCTTCGGCGTCGGCGGTGGGCACGGTCGCTGTCGGTCCGGAGTCCTGCAGCACTTGCTTTGAGCAACTCTGGCGCACGCGCTCAGGAAATGCGCTGGACACGAAAGCCATGGCTCCCGCCCCACGCTCACGCTCCGCCAGCGCCAGCACATCCCGTAGAAACCAGGTACGAACTTCTCCCACCGAACACCCAGTATAGGGATGGGCCGACGCGCTGTCGAAAGCGACAAGTTGAGCAGATTCTGCTCAACCCCGGACCCGGTCGAAAACTGAGGTATTTCCAGCGCTTCCGTGGAATTCAGGCGCGGATCTGGAGCGCCTGGGCCAGGTCGGCGACGACGTCTGCGGAGTCTTCCACACCCACTGCCAGTCGGATCAACCCCGGGTCGATGCCCACTTCTGCGAGCCCGGCGTCGTCCAGCTCGAAGTAGCTCATGATCGCGGGCTGTTCGATCAACGTCTCGACGCCGCCGAGGGACGGCGCAATCCGCGCGAGTTTGCAAGCATCGACGATCTTGGATGCGTGGGCGCGACCTCCCTCGGCGACAAAGCTCACGACCCCGCCGAAGCCGCGCATCTGGCGTGCGGCGATGGCGTGAGTTGGGTGAGTCTCAAGGCCAGGGTAGTAGACGCGAGCGACGCCGGGGTGTTGCGACAGGAAGACGGCAACCTCCGCTGCCGTCTGGTTCTGTTGCTGCACGCGAAGCGCCAGCGTCTTGATCCCCCGACCAATCAGGAACGCTGCGTGTGGATCGAGGATCCCGCCCAGCACGCCGCGCATCTCGCGAATCAACGAGATCAAGTGGCCTGGCCCTGCAACAAATCCACCGAGGACATCATTGTGGCCCGCTAGGTACTTGGTCGCGCTGTGTGCCACGAGCTCGATGCCGTATCTTGCTGGACGCAGGTTGATGGGAGTTGCGAAGGTGGAATCGATCAGCGTGCGCACGCGGCCGTGGGCTTTGACGACGGCGTTTAGTTCATCCAGATCGGTACAATACAGATACGGGTTGGTGGGGGATTCGGCGATGACCAAGCGTGTCCGGGGCGTCATCGCGGCGCGAAGCTCGCTCACGGCGCCCGGGGCAACCAAGGAATGTTGAATGCCGAAACGCTCCAAGACGCGCATGACCAACTGACGCGTGCGGCGGTAGCAGTCACGGAATAGCACGACGTGGTCGTCCGCTTTCAGCAGCGCCAGCGTGACGCTGGAGAGCGCCGCCATGCCGCTAGCAAAGCCGACAGCGTCATCGGTACCCTCAAGTTCTGCCACGCGTCGCTCGACTTCGCGAACGGTCGGATTCCCATAGCGACCGTACTCTTCGCGGTCCCGGTCGCGATCCTCTCCGCGCATATAGCGCTCGAGATCCGCCGTGCTGTCGAAGGTGAAGGTCGCGGTTTGCGCAATACTCGGAGCGAGAGTGTGGTGAGCGCGCTCGGCGTCCGTGCCAGCGTGCACGGCCTGGGTCGAAGACGCGAAGCGCTCGTCGTCGCTCATTTCGGCTCGAGGGACTGGGCGAGCGCCGCGACGCGGTCCGCGATCGTCTGAGGGGCTTTTTCCACGGCCACGAGTTCGGCTTTTTTCGGGTCCGTTTCGGTGCGTGGCTTCAGTTCCACACCGCCGCGTTCCAAGCTCTTCTTACCAATGGTGACGCGGAGCGGGATGCCAACTAGATCCGCATCCTTGAACTTCACTCCGGGGCGCTCCTCCCGGTCATCCACCAAGACGCTGATGCCTCGAGTCTCTAGCGCCGCTTCGATCTCCGCCACTGCCGTGATGACTTCCGGTTCGCTACCAAGTTGCACGATCGCAACTTGATACGGCGCAAGGCTGGCGGGCCAAAGGATACCGTTTGCGTCGTTGAATTGTTCGACGGCCGTAGCCACCAGACGCGAGACGCCGATGCCGTAGCAGCCCATGACGACAGGCTTGGTCTCGCCGCTGTCGTCGAGGAAGGTTGCTCCCATCTTTTCAGAATAGTGCGTGCCCAACAGGAAGATGTGGCCCGCCTCGATGCCGCGATACACCTCCAGTTTTCCGTCCGCGCAATTGGGGCAGGGGTCCCCCGCGCGCACGCTGCGGATGTCGACGATCTCTCCCTCAAAGTCCCGGCCCGGCTGCACGTTCTTGAAGTGGTAGTCGGTCTCGTTGGCTCCGGAAATGCCCACAGGGAGCGCTTTGGCGGCGCGGTCGACCAGCAGCTTGCCTTTGAAGCCCACCGGTCCGGCGAATCCAACCTTGGCGCCCGTGGCGCGCCACACATCGTCCGGGCCAGCCAGGACGACTTCTCCGACGCCCAGCGCCTTGGCCAGCTTAACCTCGTTGATTTCGTCGTTGCCGCAGACCACGGCCATGACGACCTCCTCGCCAGCGAGGTAGATCAGGCTCTTCAAGAACACGTCTGGGGACGCGCCCAAAAAAGCGCTGACCTTTTCGATGGTGCCCGCTTTTGGCGTATGCACCTTTTCCGGCGCACCGTCTTTGTTCTGCGCGGCGGCGGGCGGCGGTTTCGCGGTGACGGCGACTTCCAGGTTTGCGGCGTAGTCGCAGTGCCCGCATGCGGCGATGAAGTCCTCTCCACTCTGCACCAGGACTTGGAACTCTGCGCTCCCGCTGCCCCCCATGGCCCCGGAGTCTGCGCTCACCATCCGGTAGCTGAGCCCCATGCGGTCGAAGATGCGAGTGTAGGCGACGCGCATCTTTTCATAGCTCAGCTGGGCGCGCTCTTCGTCGACATCGAAAGAGTAGGCGTCCTTCATGGTGAATTCGCGGCAACGCAGCAGCCCACCACGGGGCCGCGGCTCGTCGCGGAATTTGGTCTGCACCTGATACAGATTCTTTGGCAGGTCCCGATAGCTGTGGACCTCGCGCCGCGCCATGTCCGTGATGATCTCTTCGTGGGTCGGCCCCAAATGGTAGTCACTGCCCTTGCGATCCTTCAGGCGCAGTAGGTTGTCGCCGAACAAGTGCCAGCGTCCGGTTTCGCGGAAGTAGTCTGCGGGCAGCAGCGCCGGCAAGAGCACCTCAAGGGCACCGGCCTTGTCCATTTCTTCGCGCACGATGCGCTCCACATTGCGCAACACTCGCACCCCCAGGGGCAGATAGCTGTAGATGCCAGCACCGACGCGGCGGATGTACCCGGCGCGAAGGAGAAGCGTGTGGCTCACGCTGGTGGCGTCCGCGGGAGCTTCTTTGAGAGTCGGTACGAGTGCGTGGGTCAACCGCATGATGGTGCCTGCGTAGCACAGCGGACCTGGGAGCGGCGGGCTGCCTCGACCCGAGTTTTGTGGTTTCCGGCGGCTATTTCGGCTTGGCCAGGCGAGGTTTGACACGTCGCGGCATTTTGACTACATCCGCGCCCCATGTAGGGGGATGTAACCGCCCCCGGGAGCTACCGATGTCCAAGCGAATTTTTCCGTTCTTTGCCTTTGCCTTGTTTGCCTGCAGCGCTGCCACCGAGGATGTGGGGCCGTTGCCCGAGCCCGATGGTGAGTCCCTCGCCGAAGAGCTGCACAAGGACGTCAGCACTTACTACGTCGTGACCCGTCAGGACTTTCGCAAGTGCATGCACCCGATGTGCGGCGGCTATTTCGTGAAGCGTGTGAATCGCCTGTTCACCCGCTGCGCTGATGGGGCATGGCGCGGTGAGTGTCACGCCGTGGACGTAGATCTCTCCGGCTTGGGTCTGTCTGAGCAAGCCGCGAGCGACTTCACCAGCGGGACCTTTGGTGCCGGACAAGGCCTCATCCGGGGAGAGCTTGAACTCGTGAACGGGGCCCACACACTGGTGGCCAGCGAGGCGTGGGTCGGTCAGAGTCGCTCCGAGGCCTACGGCGGGGTGTGGAAGGTCAAGAGCAGCGGCATCGTCTGCATCACGTCGCCGTGCCCGAGCTACAACGAGGCACTGCTGAACCACGGCTACAGCCGGAATATCCACGGCGTTGATCTGGACGCTTCCGGAGCGGACCCCAAAGCAGTGATGGCCGGGCATCAAGAGCTAGCCGACGACGGCATTCTGGTCGCCGGATGGCATTGGAAGACCTGGGGAATGTCCGGCTCGGGTATTGAACTGCGCGCGTCGGAGTTCTACACGCGGCTCACCGGGGCCTCGTATTGCGCGACGACCTACGTCAACGCGCCCAACGCGAACTCGCCGACCTTCTACGCCAAGAACTTCAGCTCCGAAAAGGACGCCTGGGCCTGGTTGGGACAGAGCTTTCCTCACGGTGACGATCGCCAGGTAATCGAGGGGCCGTGCAATCAGCCCCGTGCCTGCATTCAGGTGTACAAGCCAGTCTGCGGTGTGATCAAAGACTCGCCGGAAAAGACCTATAGCAACTCCTGCGCGTTCGAATCGGGTCTGATGGCAGACGCCGGCAGCGAGGGCGAGAGCAAGGGCTTCTACAATCCTGGCGAATGCAAGCCCGCGTGCAACTACCAAGATCCGAGTCGGAAATACGTGGCGACGAGTCCTCAGCAATGCCAGCTCGTGAAGTTCTTCTGCGAATCCGGAACCGCGTTCTTTGACGAGTGCGGCTGCGGCTGCCTGCTGCCCAGCCAGTAGCCGTTCCGGCATCTTCCGGGCTTCGCTGGACCGAAGCCCGGCGCAATTGTCGCACTCATTCAGTCAAGTACACGGCTGGCATTTCGCCACAGATCTAGTGTTGTTCTGCGCGATCGAACTATTCCCGACTTGTCATATCGGAAATAGGGGGTAAATCTCTGTCGAGCGGAAGCTACCTCCTCCGCCGTTGAGAATCCCCATGCCAGCGCCCACCACTTGGAAAGAGCGTCTCGCCCCAAAGATCCGTGAAGATTGGGCGCGAGAGATCGACATCTTCGAAACACAGATCGAGCTGCGCCAGCAGGACAAGATCGAAGAAAAGCTGTTCGCAGAAACCCGTCTCCGCCGCGGAGTGTACGGACAGCGCTACGACAACGGCACGCGTCACAACGGACGCGAAGCCCAGAAGCTGCCTTTCCCCGAGCGTGCCACCAAGGGTCCCCACACCCTATGGGACGCGCCGGGCATGATGCGTATCAAGATCCCATTCGGAAAGATCAGCGCGGAACAGTTAGACGTGATGGCCGACCTCGCCGAGGAATACTCCGACGCGATCTTGCATGTCACCACGCGTCAGGACATTCAGCTGCACTTCGTGCACATCGAAGACTCTCCAGACTTGATGAGGCGCCTTGCTGCCGTCGGTATCACTACTCGAGAGGCATGCGGCAACAGCGTGCGCAACGTGACGGCGTGTTCCTACGCGGGCACGTGCAATACACAAGCCTTTGATGTGACCCCGTACGCGAACGCGCTGACGTTCTTCTTGTTGGGCCACGACGACACCCAAGACTTCGGCCGCAAGTTCAAAGTCGCCTTCAGTGGCTGCAAAGACGAACCCTGCGGATTGACAAACTTCCACGACCTGGGGTTGGTCGCCAAGATCCGCGACGTGGGTGGCAAGTCTGTGCGCGGATTCGAGTACTGGGTCGGAGGAGGCCTGGGCAGCGTGCCGCAGCCCGCGCGTCTGCTCGCGGAGTTCGTCACCGAAGAAGAGCTGATGCCCTTGACTCAGGCGCTGTGCCGCGTCTTCGGGCGTTTGGGCGAAAAGGACAACCGCAGCCGAGCGCGCCTCAAGTTTCTCGTGAAGAAGCTCGGCATCGATGAGTTCCGGCGCCTCGTACTGGAAGAGCGCGAAAAGCTGCGGCCAGACCCGCGCTGGACCGACTACCTGTCGGACCTGAGCGCGACAGAGGAACACCCGAAGAAGCCTGGGATGCCCCTGGCTCCGGACGCGGCGGCGGGCGGCGCCTTCGCGGCGTGGCGTCGAACGAACGTCCGGCAGCAAGCCCAGAGCGGCTACGCCGTTGCGACCATCACACTCCCCCTCGGGGACATGTCGAGCAGCCAGGCGCGGGCGATTTCCGATCTGGCGCGGACGTACACCGGCGACACCCTGCGTGCGACCGTGGATCAGAATATGCTCTTGCGCTGGGTTCCGGAGGCAGACCTGCCCGCACTGCACGCTGCGCTTCTGGCGACCGGCTTGGGCGAGCCTGGCGCCGGCACCCTGTCAGACGTGACGGCATGTCCGGGTACGGACACCTGCAAACTTGGGATCTCCAGCTCCCGCGGCCTGGCCGGTGAACTGCGTCGGCAGCTCAATGTGTTGGGGTCTGAAGTTCCGGACGCGGCCAAAGACTTGCACATCAAATGCAGCGGCTGTTTCAACGCCTGCGGGCAGCACCATGTAGCCGACATCGGCTTTTTGGGAGTCAGCCGCAACGTGGGCGGCCGACGTGTGCCGCACTTTCAGCTGGTCGTAGGCGGGCAGTGGACGGAGAACGCCGGTGCCTACGGTTTGGCCATCGGCGCTGTGCCTTCGAAGCACGTGCCCAAGGTCGTGGAGCGCCTGACGCGGCACTACTCTGAAAGTCGCCAAGAAGGCGAAACCTACCGTCGCTTCGTGGAACGCATTGGCAAGAAATCCGTGCGCGGCTTGATCGAAGACCTGATCGAGCTGCCGAGTTACGCTGACGACCCCAGCTACTACAGCGACTGGGGCGACCCGCGTGAATACACCATTGACGATATGGGCGTCGGTGAGTGCGCCGGTGAAGTGGTGCCTTTCGCGCAAATGGGCCTGGCCGCGAGCGAGCGCGAGGTCTTTGAAGCCCAACTGCTCCTCGACCAAGGCCAGGCGGAGGACGCCGCCCGACGCGCCTATCAGGCAATGCTGTCTGCGGCACGGGCGCTGACGCGCGAGAAGAACGCGAACCTCGGCGACGACCCGGACGAGATCGTTAGCGAGTTTAAGGCGAGACTAGTCGACACCCGGCTGTTCTGGGATCAGTACGCGGGCGGCAAGTTCAGCCAGTTCCTATTCGGCATGCATGCATCGGGGCTGGCCGTAGCTGACGCTGAAGGCGCGCACGAGGTGATTGAAGAGGCACAGCTCTTCATCGACGCGGCGCACCAATGTTACACCCGACTCGGCGGAGCGGTGTCTGTTTAGAGAGGCCGGCATGCACTTCGAAAAATTCGCCCTCAAACTCTATGTGGCCGAGCCTCGGGACTTGCAACTGAACTCCGTCACGATCGCGTTTCACGACTTCATTAGCGAAAATGCGCTTGGTGAGCTGTTGATCGACACCGTGGACTACACCCACGTGCACGAAGGGCCAGGCATCGTCTTGATCGGGCATGCGTCGGACTACGCGCTGGAACTCTCCGAGGGGCGCGCTGGACTGAGCTGCAGTCGCAAGCGTGACCACGTGCCGGTGTCTGAGCGGGCCGCCGACGTGCTGCGCCGCACTCTTGCCGCGGCGGCGAAGCTCGAAGCCCGTACCGAGCTTGCGCTGCGCTTTCGCACCGACGAGCTCCGCCTCACCATCAACGACCGACTTGCACTCGACGGTACGCCGGACGCGTTCGCCGCGGTGACGGAAGCGTGGGCACCCGTGCTGAAGCGCGCCTTCGGTAGCGAGCCGAGCTTGAGCCGTGAAGGAAACGGCCGGCAGCCATTTGCCGTGCGTGCCCGAGCCGAGTGCACGGCATCGCCGGCGGAAGTGCTGCAGCGTCTGGGCTAGTGCAGGGATTTCATGCATTCCAACGCGCCAGGGCGTCGCTGAGGGCCGCCCAGGTCCGCGTTGGCTGGTAGCGCTTGTCGGCGAGCTGCAGCCCCTCGGACCCCGCGCCGCCGACCCACAGCCCGCCCCGCGGCGGCAGTTTCTGGATCAGGAGCCCCAGCAGCGCTTCTTGGGTATTGCGGTCTGCGCCCGCCGCAATCGAAATCGCCACCGCGTCCGCACGCAGCGCGTGGGCCGCCTCGGCAATTTGGTCCACTGGAGTATCTACGCCGAGGAGCCTGGGGGTCGCGCCTTCCAATGCGATAAACAGAGCGGCCATCTCGAGGCCCAGTCCATGTTTTTCTCCGGGGAGCGTCGAGAGCAAGACCACCGGACGTCGAGTCGAACCCTCATAGGCTGAAAGCAACAGACGCAACTGAGTTGTGACTGCCTCCGTGAGCATATGCTCGTGCCGGATGTCCAACCGACGCTGGGCCCACTCTTCCCCTACGGCGCTGATCAGCGGGCTGGACACCTCGGTGATAAATTGTTTCGGCCCATGGGTTGCCACGCACTGACGCAAGCCCGCGCGGAGACCTTCGGCGTCGTCGCGACGCAGGCAGTCGATCAAGGACGCAACGGGAGAGCTCTGCTCATCGTCGACACGCTCCTCCACCACGGCGTCACTGAGCAAGGCGCGCAGGGACTCCGCGTCCTTGCCGACGACCTCGCCAGCGCGATACCCGCTCTTGAGCGCGCGGGCGATCAGCGTGAGGCGCTCCACGTCCTGCCTGGAGTAGACGCGAATGCGCGAAGCGTTGCGCGCGGGGCTTGGAAAGCCATAGCGGCGCTCCCACATCCGGAGCGTGTCCGCGGAGAGACCGGTCAATCGCGACGCGATCCGGATCGAGTATCCGCCGGATTCCGCGCTTTCTTGCAGCTTCTCCATCACGGAATGGTATTAGTCTAGGACAAATCTACGTCAAGCCACCCGCCTGAAAATGAAGCAAAAACCCGACCGCTCTACGCGACGGCGCAGTCCAGGCGATCCATCCTGCTGGATGCCCCGCAGTGCCGCGATTCTGTTCTTTACGGCCGCGCTCACCGCCGGGGCGTGTGGCGGGACCGACGAAGCAACCTCTGCCACGGGGGGAAGTGGGGGCATGGACGCCGCCGCTGACGGGAGCGCCGAAGCCAGCGCGGGCCAAGCCGGCGCGGCCGCGAGCGGCGGTGTTGGTGATAGCGGGCTCGGAGACGTCGGAGCAGATGCTCCGAAACTCGGCCCGCCCTATCCCATCGTATTGGCGCACGGCTTCTTCGGTTTTGAACAGTTCGCTGGCGTGAACTTCGTCACCTACTTCTACCAGGTCAAAGACGACCTGGCGCAGCACGGCGAGAGCCTCGTGCTCACGCCCGCGGTCGACCCCTTCAACGACTCGCACTTCCGCGGCGCCGAGCTGGAGAAGCACATCGAGAACTACCTTGCGGTCACCGGCCACGCCAAGGTGAACCTCATCGGTCACTCCCAGGGGGGCCTAGACGCGCGAGTCGTTGCCCACCGTCGACCTGACTTGGTTTCCGCCGTCGCGACTGTAGCCACGCCCCACGGCGGCACCCCGGTCGCGGACATCGTGTTGAAGATCGTGCCCAACGCAAACGCCCAGGGCTTCATCGACTGGCTGGTGAAACGCGTCGGTGCGCCGCTGTACGACGCAGTGGGCAACGAGACTGCCGTGTCCAAGCCGATGCACTTGTTCTCGGCGGCCGGCATCGCCGCTTTCAACGCTGAAATCACGGACCAACCTTCCGTGCGCTACTACTCGGTGACCGGCCGCTCAGACTGGCATCTGGGCGGCAAGGACTGCAACGTGCCGACGGCGCCGCCGTTCGTCGCCAAGTACAAGACCGAGATCGATCCCATCGATCCGCTATTCGCGCTGACGGAAGCGCTGCTCGACGGGGGCTTGCTCGACCCATATCCAAACGACGGCTTGGTGCGGGTGAAGGACGCAAAGTGGGGCACATTCCTTGGTTGCGTGCCCGCAGACCATCTGGACGAAGTGGGGCAGCTATTCGGGGACGTGCCCGGGCTCACCAACGGCTGGCGGCATAAGGAGTTTTATCGCGAGCTCGTGGCGTACTTGCGAGCTCAGGGGCACTGAGCGCGCGCCTTACGACGCGGGCGTTTCGGCGAGCAGCCGGTCGCTCCAATAATGCGCCATCGTCATGATCGGGGTCATGGTGTGGCTCGACGAGCTGGACGGAAAGCCTGACGAGTCGAAGACGTACACGCCCCGCGCCCCGTACACCCGCCCCGCTGGGTCGAGTGCGCCGTCTCTGGCGGAGGGTGCCAGGCGGGCTGTGCCTTGTTGGTGCGCGGAAATGAACGGTGCAGACGCTGCGCGCAGACTGACGCCGGAGAGCGCTTCGACTTGATCGGGATGGGTCAGCGTGACGGGAGGCGCCACGGGTACGATCACGCGCTCTGCGCCGGCGGCGAAGTAGATACGCGCGGCTTCGCGCAATGCTTGGAGCGTGCGGCGCTTGTGGTTTTCGCGCTGCGAATAGCTGATCACCAGGCGTCCGCTATTGGACACCCGCACAGTGCCGGAAGGCTCGTCGGGCACGAGCAAGAGCGCGGCGGCAATGCGGTCGTACTCCGTCATCGCGATTTTGCCCGTGGCGCCGGTGAAGGGCAGTAGCGAGCCCACCATGCCCGGCGTGCCCATGACGCCCTCGATGCGAAAACCCCACAGGCCGTGCTCTGGGTCGTCTTCGGTTTCGAAGTGCGTGACGGCGTAGGACTGGGGTATGCCCCGAAACGCCACGACCTTGTCGGGGAACACCGCAGTAATTGGAAGCTGCGGCTGCAACATCAAGTGCCGGCCGACGTGGCCATTGCCGATCCCCGAACGCAGCAGCAGCTCCGCCGACGCGATGGCATTCGCCGCGACAATGACCGTGCGTGCGCGAACTTCGGTTTGTCCAATGACCCGCAGGCCGCTGCTTTCGAGCACGCGCACCGAAATGCGTTTGAACTCTCGGTCCGCGTAGCGGATGCGTCGGGCTTGGGCGCGGGTGTAGAAACGCGCGCCGGCGGCTAGAGCCAGAGGGATGGCGACGAAGCGCGGGTTCTTCTTGGCGTTGATGGGGCAACCGATCAGGCAGGTGCCGAGTCCGGCACAGCCGACTCGATTGTGCAGCATGACTTCGCCGCGTAGGCCAAGGGCTTCGGTGCCTTGCTTCAAGAGTCCATTGGCGCGGTTCACCTGGGCGTCCGGGATGCGACTGGCGTGCAGGTCCGCGAGGGCGCGCTTTTCGTAGGGCGTAATCTGCTCTTCGGTGAGTTCCGATAGCGCGAACTTCTTGCGCCAGTGTTCGCGCACGCCTGGCGGCATGGGCACGACGTCGCTGGCGTTGATCAC
This sequence comes from uncultured Polyangiaceae bacterium, assembly GCA_965369205.1. Lineage (GTDB taxonomy): Bacteria > Myxococcota_A > Polyangia > Polyangiales > Polyangiaceae > JACKEA01. The sequence continues at coordinate 30,213 of CBDUPW010000011.1, forward strand.
GCCCCCGCCGCCCAGCACGCGCCCTTGGAGCACCGTGACGCCCAGATCCTCGGTGGCGCGGCCCCCGCGGTCCATGTACAGCGCCGAATACATCTCCCCGTCCCGTTGGGTCAGGCGTTCGCCCGGGTAGTCCGCGCCTTCTTCCAGAACGACGACGTCGCGTCCGGCCTCGGCCAGCACGCGCGCGGCCGTGGCGCCCCCTGAGCCGGATCCGATGATGCAAATATCTGCTTCGATCAGCGGCGGCGGGGGCGCCTGGGACAGGTCGATGATCTGTCCGCTCACGGCATGCCCCGCAGCGACGGGCCTGGGTAGCCAATGTGCTTCCACACTTGCGGCGTGTCGTAAAAAACGAAGGAGAGGAACTTGCGGAATGCAAAGGCCACCTGGCGCCGCAGCAGCAGATCACTGACGGTCCAGGCCTGAAAGTGGGCCTCCTGAGCGGCTGCGCTCAGATTGGAAAATGTCGTCAGCGTTCCCTCGAACAGCACCGGCCCGAGTTCCAGCAGCGTGAGGGCGCGTCGAAGATCGCGAATGTTCTCCGGATGCTCGTCGGCCAAGAAGCTGTCAAAGGCGCGCGCCAAGTCCAGCCCTTCGGCGCCTTGCTCGAAGACACCACCAGTCGGCACGTGCACCCGCGCCAGAGCAGACAGCGTTCGGTATTCGTGGTCGCTCAGCACCGAAAGCCCTGCCACGGCGGGTGCCTTGCCGCGCAGTAGCGCGAGGCCTCCGACGCCGCCCAATAGCGTGGCGCCCGCGCCGAGGCCCCACTTCAGCGCACGTCGCCGTGACAGGAACGCGAACGGCCCTTCGGGGTCGCCGCGGTCAGGCAACGTGCATCAGATCCAAAAGCGGTACGTCCGGGCTCTCAGGGTTGACGCGAAGCTCGCGAGACTTCGGATCCACCAGCAGATCGAGTTGTTCGAGGACGATTTGGCCGATGAGCGCGGTCGCACCGACGGGCACGACGAGGGCGTCGCAGGTCATTTCGCGCCCGAGCAATTCCAGCCGTACGCCGCCCACCCATGGCAGGTCGATGACCACCCCCCGCGCATCCCGCGCTTTGCGAGTTCCCGAGACTGGCAAACCCAGCCGCTCCACCACATCGGCGGGAAGCGCGAGCTGCGTGGCGCCGGTATCTACGAGCGCCTCGATCTCGACGTTCCGGACTTCCTCAGTGGAGATCAGCCCCCGCACGGCGATGTCTCGGTCGGTGTTGTTGCTGAGTTTTAGTTTGGCCATGATTCTCCCCATCGACGCCTCCGGAGGGGCCTACTCGGCCGGGTGGTGACGTCAGTTGCGGAGTATAGCGCGCTTGGACCTCCCTCACTTTCGTTGACACCTCTTCGGAGGAATCATGAGACAGAGACCTGAGTTCAGACAGGAAGCAGTTCGTTTGGCCGAAAGAAGCGACCGACCAGTGCGAATTTGTGCCTGCCTCATTGGCCCGGGCTCACACTAGACTTGTCCGTCACAACCGGCCCGACTTCCGAGCGAGGGTGCGGTGATGGCGGCCGCTGGCCGCTGCGGACAGGAGCCGGCCTTCGCCAAATGGTTCAACCCAGCACGATGTCGAACTCGCAGCGCAATAGCTTGCCTTGGCTGTCGCTATCTGGCACCAGCGCCTTGATCAGGCCTGGTTTCCAGAAGGCGTCGGTGCCGAAGTTCGGGTCGCCTTCGAAGTAGAGCTGCGTGGTCAGCGGCAGGCCGCTAGGGTGACTGACCTTGTAGTGGATGTGACGCGGGCGGTAGTTCGCGCCGTTCAGGTAGAAGCCGGGCAAGATAGTGGTGTACTCGTAGCGGCCTTGGCTGTCGGTCTTCATGGTGCCGCGCAACACGAAACCGACGTTATCGTAGGCGCCGGTGCTGTTGGCCTGCCATACGTCCACGATGGCGTTTGCCAGCGGTGTCTTGCAGTCGCAGCCGTATACGGTGCCGCGCACGACGACGCGCTCTCCGGTTTGCCCGTCGCGGATGTCGGTGCGTTCGGGTGCTCCAGGCGAGTAGAACGGACCCAGGATGTTGTCGTCGGTGATGGTGCAACCCGGAGTGGGCTGCACGCAGGAGAGCCCGCCGCCGCCTGCCGCTCCGGCGTTGCCTGCCGTGCCCGCGCTTCCGCTCGCGCCCGCACTGCCCGCGCTGCCACTTGCGCCGCCGGAACCCGCGCTGGCGCCGACGCCGCCGCTGCCGCCAGCACCCGAGCTGCCACCCGAGCCGCCACTTGCCGTGTTGCTCGAATCCGAGCCCCCACAGCCGGTGAGCATGCTCGCGCTTCCGACCAGTGCGCCCAGGGCGGTGCGTCGGGTGAGTCGTTGTTGGGTCATTGCGGTGGGGTCTCGCTTTCGGACTACAGCTTAGCGGCGGGCGCTGGGGCGTCCATTAGAATGAACTGTCGACAACGTTCCAATCATTGGAACGAGCTGGCGCCCCATGGCAGGAGCGCGGAACGCGCCGGAGTGGCGCAAACCAGTTGCCAGGCGGCTCCAGCTAACGCGGTGCTTTCGAACGCCGCGCCTTCTTCGCCGGCGACGGCGCTTTGCCGCCGAGGCGCGGCGCGGTTGAGAGGCGCTGCTCCACCTCGGCAATCACCTCCATGGTGAAGCTGGCAGTCGCGTCTTCCTCTCGGCAGGCGGCGTAGACCTGGGTGTCCGGCACCACGTCAGGCGCAAGGCGGAACAAGCGTCCCGCCTGCACGTCTGGAGCCGCCACCACGTCGGGCAGCACACACACGAAGCGGCCGGACAGCGCCACTTGGTGGTTGGTCGAAAGCATCAAGATCTGAAAGCCGATCTTGCGTGACAGCTCTACTGGCCAGCTATCCATCGGCGTACCGCGATCGCCGATGGCCGGCACACTGAAGGGAAAGGCTTGCAGCCCGGCTTCGTCGATGCGTTTTCCAAACAGCGGATGACTCTTGCCGCAGTAAAGTGAGTTGGAGAGCGCGCCGATCTTTCGACAGTGGATGCCTTCCTGCATCGTGGCGTCGTAGTAGAATGCTGCCTCGATCATGCCGTTGGCGAGTTGTCGATTGGCCTCGATGGACGACAGTGTCGTTAGGCAAGGCGTGACGCCAGCGCGCCGCTGCGAGAGCTCAAGCAACGACGGCAGCACGAAATAGTCCGTCAGCACGCCCAGGGAGCTCAACCGATAGTCACCTGCGAACTCGTGCCCGAGCACCTCGGTGAGAGATCGCTCCAAGTTGCCCATCGTCAGGCGCAAGGTGCGGAGCAGGCGCTCGCCGGCGGCGTTCAGCACGATGCGTCGGGAACTACGCACGAACAGCTCTTCGCCCAGCGCTTCTTCGATCAGGCGAATGGAGCGCGACAGCGCCGACGGACTGATGTGCAAGCGCTTCGCCGCCGTCGGCAAGTGCTGGGTTTCCGCAACGACGCGAAACACGGGCAGATACGGCCAGATGTTCGCGAGCAGCTTGTGCGACTCCACGGCTTCCTTTGCTACAGAGTCTTGGAGTTTTTGGCGGCTTCTACGGCCCGGTCCAGGGCGCGGGGTTCAAAGCCGACCAGGATTTGCCCCATCACGTCGATGATGGGGATCGACGCCGTACGCTGGTTGGCGCGGGCCAGCTTTGCTCTCATTTCCCTGGCGTAGATCTCGTTTTCTTCTACGTCCTTGTAGATCACCTTCACACCGCGGCGCTCGAGGTGGCGCTTTGCGTCGTGGCAGGGTTTGCACCACTCCGCGCCATATACGATGACCACGACGCCGTCCGCCGCTGGATCGATTCCCGGGTCCGGCGGCTGCGGCGCGCCCGAAGCAGATGGCGGTGGTGGAGCCAGTGCCTCCATGCGTGCTTTGCGTTTCGCTGCACCCTTTTCGTCCCACTGTGCGCGAGACAGCGTGCTCACCGCGTAGCTACCGTTCGGCTTTTTCTTGCGCAGGTCGGCGACGTAGACCAGCTTGCCCGTGCCTTCGACTTTAGTGGTGATCACCACGCGCACGGCTTCGCGGGCGGCTTCCGGGATCGCATCGATCTTCTGACTGACGTGAAAATCGCCTTTGGCGTCGATCCAGGTCAACAGCAGGTTCTCCGTGTCGTCGCGCAGCTCAAGGGGCGGCAGCTGGCCGCTAACGGGCTTGGCGCCGGTCGGGTCCGGTTTGTCGCCGGTGCTCGCTTCGCATCGACACCCCGCGGCTCCGAGCGCGAGGGTGATGATCAGGAGCAGAACACGAAGCGACCAAGCCAAGGCCGTGCGCTCATTCCGCAACGGTGGGCGGTAGCGTGTCTCTAGGTGGAGGTCCATTGCGGAGCCTCTGCCCGATCATGCGCACCGTCTCGGCGATGCCGAGGAATACGTACACCGAAAGCAGCCAAATCAATACGAGCTGGGGTTTGTAGCGCTGCCAGACGAATGCGCTCGAGCCGATCACGAACAGCACCAGCAGCACCGTCGCCGGGTTCAGCGACAGGTCCTTGAAAGAACGGAATCGCACGTTTGAGACCATCAGCAGGCTACAAGCCACCGTCACGACGAACAGCACTATCGTGTGGGGCTCTTGCCCGATTGCGCCTCCGACAGCGGAGTCAGCGACGACGAGGGAGATCAGGATCCCCGACGCCGGGGGAGTTGGGAGCCCGAGCATGTACTTGCTTGGCTTCTTCGGTTCGCCGCTGGGTGCGGAAGACAACACGTTGAAGCGGGCCAGGCGCGCGGCGGCGCAGGCCACGAAGGCGAAAGCCACGATGAGTCCGGGAATTGGGTGCCGATACAGCACCCACTGGTAGACCAGGATGGCTGGGGCCACGCCGAAGGAGATCACGTCCGCCAGGGAGTCGAGCTGCAGGCCAAAGGCGCTCTCGGTCTTGGTCAGCCGCGCCACGCGTCCGTCCAGTAGGTCGAAAAGCATGGCAAAAATCAGCAAAACCGCGGCGCGGTGCAGGTCTTCGCCGCCACCCTGGGCTCCCCCCGCAAGGCGGATCGCGTTGAAACCGCAGAACACCGCGGCCAGGGTGATCATGTTCGGCAGCAGGAAAAGGCTCTTCCTGAGGTTCAGCCGCCGCCTGAGACGACGCCCGGCCTTTTTTGAGCGCGAAAAACCCACGAAGCCCACCGTACCGCCAAGATGCTGGGCCGTCCAGAAGGCGGCGCGCGCCCCTTCCGCCGGCTCAAATCCCCCGGATTTTTGCCGACATTTCAAGCTGCCTCTACGATGGGGTGGATGGACCATCGCTTTGCCGCCGTTTGTGCCGCCGTCGTCATGTCTTGTCTTGTCTCGGGCTGTGGCTCCGACAAGGACAAGATCGAAAAACGCCTGACGGAGATGCGGGATGAGATCACGCGCCTGCAGAACTCCCAGGATCGCGTCGGCGAGCGCTTGATGGCGCTCGAAGTGCAGCAAGCTTCCACAAAGAACAAGACGACCAAGGCGAAAGCGGCCGAAGACACCAGCGTTGAGCGACCGCCTCTCAAGGTGATCAAGCTTGCGCCGGACGGTTCTGCGACCGAGGCCGCGGAACCCGCGGAACCCGCCGACGACAAGGCAGACCGCCCCACGATCAAGCTGCGGGGCAAGGAGGGCGCGCTACTTGAGCGGCCCGAGGATGCACGCGTTGCGCAATTGCGCCAGAGTTGGTGAAAGGACTAGCTATGCGTCGCGCCACATGTCTCTCCGTTCTCGTCCTGCTCAGCTCGTCAGGAGCCGCGCAGGCGCAGCAAGGGCCGGCTCCCGGCAGCGTCGTGGTTCCTTCTGGTGGCGGCGACGTCATCGTGACGCCCGGAGCGACCACGGTCACGCAGTCTTCAGTCCCCCCGCCCGGCTACGGCGCACCCGCGCCGGGCTCAGACAGCTACTTGCCGTCGAGCGCCCGGGCTACGACGGATACATCGCGTTCCAGCGACGGCTTCGATCTTGCGTCTCCCGGCTCCGGGGGCGGCACCGTGCGTGGCGGCAAAGGCTCGAGCGCGATCCTTGGCAGCCGCGCCATGAGCGTGCCACCGATCCACACCGTAAAGAAGGGCGACACGCTCTGGGATTTGAGCGGCCGCTACTACGGGAACCCTTGGAACTGGCCGAAAATCTGGAGCTACAATCCACAGGTCACCAATCCCCACTGGATCCACCCCGGAGATCAGCTGCGCATGCGCCGCGCGGGGGAAGGTGGTATGCGCGACAGCGCGAACCTGATGGGCACGGGCGCGGGCGGCTTCGTGAACCGGCGACCGGCGGTGCCGCGCAACACTGTGTTCCTGCGCGGGCAGGGCATGATTGACGACCCGGAGCGCGAGGTTTGGGGAGAACTCATCGGTTCGCGCGAGGACCAGATGCTGCTGTCCGAGGGCAACAACGCCTACCTCCAGATCAAGCCGAACCATGATGTGCAAATTGGTCAGGAGCTTACGATCTTCCGCGCGGTGCGCCGCCCCGAACAAGTCAAAGGTGCACGACGACCTCCAGGTATGATCATCGCCATCAAAGGCACCGTGCGTGTGGATCACTGGGACGAAAAGTCACGCATCGCGCGCGCCAGGATCGTGGAGTCCACGGATGTGATCGAACGTGGGGCGCTGATTGGACCCGTCGGGCGACGCTTCGATGTGGTGCCGCCGCGTCCCGCCAGCGTCGACCGCTGGGCGCGGGTGCTGACGAGCATTTACCCCCACGAATTGTATGGGCAAAACCAGGTCGTGTTCATCGATCGGGGCACGGAAGATGGCCTGTCCGCGGGCAACCGACTCTTCATCGTGAAGAAAGGCGACGCGTGGCGCCACACCCTGAAGACCGCCAGCAAGTCCGCGCGTGCTCGGGTACGCCAGGACACTCCGGAAGCGTCACGTTCGGATTCCACGCCGCTCAAGGGCGACGAGAAGAAGTTCCCCGAGGAAGTGGTTGGTGAGCTGCGCGTGCTGCGAGCCAACAAGTACAGCTCCATCGCAATGGTGACGGCGTCGCATCGCGAAATCGAGCCAGGCGACCGGGCCGTTTCTCGCCGGGGCTACTAGCAAAAGGGCGAAAAGGCTGCGCGATCTGGCGCTGGCCTCCGCATTGCGGCGCATTGGTGCCGCCGGTGAGGCCGAAGGGTGGCGTCCCTAGACCTTCGGTCGCTGAAAGGTTTTGACCTTCGCGCCGGCGGGGTACACTCGCGGCGTTCACCATGGGGCCAAATCGCATCTTTTTCCCCCAAGACGCTCTGGATACCTGGATGGGTACGGGGCGTGTCGACTTGCTCGACGGCCAGATCATCGTGCAAGGCGAGGGGCGCCGCTACCGCGTCGTCGAGGCCGTGCGGGTCATCGCAGAGGTAACTGGCGGCCTAGACGAGTATGAGCTGGTGGGGCGCGTCAAGAGCGTCGTGTACTTGACGGAGCTAGGCGCCGAGCTCCTCGGAACCTCCATGGTGATTGGGGATCTGGCGTATGAAGTCATTCCTGGCTTCATGGGGACGCCGGTGGGAAGCTTCTCCGAGCATCGCGCCAAGAGCGCGCCGCCCCCCGCCAGCGCTGCACCCACGAGCGACGAACAGCTGCTTGCGCAATACCTAATGCAGACATTGGAGTAACCGCCCCCATGACAGATCTAGCCACTGCGGCGTTTATGCTGGGTGTGGTGCTCTACTCGGTGGCGACCACGCTGTTCTTCCTGGATCTCGCACGCAAGGAGCCATTGGCGCGGGTGTGGGGCCCTGTCACGCTCGCAGCGGGCGCGCTGCTGCACGGCACACACGTGGTTGCTGCGAGTCTGCTCTCCCAGGTGTGCCCCGTTGAGTCGCTGCACTTCGCGCTCAGTCTCAGCGGGTTGATCGCCGTGATCGCGTTCTTGGTCATGCCGGGTCGCGCGCGCATCCACGCAATCGGCGCGGTTGTTGCGCCGCTTGCGCTGACCTTTCTGGTCGGCGCGCAGTTCGTCGATGCCGGGCGCTCTGCAGCGGATGTATCGCGCCCGCTGCTGGCGGCGCATATCACGGCGAACTTGATCGGCGTTGGCCTGTTCCTCTTGGCGGGTGCATCGGGCGCCTTCTATCTGGTTCAGGAACGCCGCCTGAAAGAGAAGCGTATGGGCGGTTTCGTCGCCAAGTTGCCACCTCTCGATTCTCTCGATCGTGCGGAGCATCGCTTTCTGCTGGCAGGATTCCCGTTGCTCACCTTCGGCATCGTGACGGGCGCTGTCTTCGCGAGCCAGCTGGGCAGTGCCACCAGCGCCGCAGCCATCCGTGCAGCACTCGGCTATGCGACCTGGATCCTGGCGGCACTCGTGCTGGTGATGCGCGCTGTGGCGGGTTGGCGTGGTCGCCGCTCCGCGTACGGCACGCTAGCGGGAGTGCTTTGCGTGGTCATCGTGATGCTCCTCTATGTCGTCCGCGCGGGCGGTGGAGGCACAGGGTGATCGTCGTCGTAGGGCTCAGTCACCGCACGGCGCCGATCGAGATCCGAGAGCGCATCGCGCTTAGCAAGGACCAGGTCGAGAAGGCGCTTCAGGAGGTCTTGGCGCAGCCCAGCATCGGCGAAGCCATGTTGGTCAGCACCTGCAACCGGGTCGAGTTGGTGGCGGCTGGCAACGGGGAGTCTGCGGAGCTGGATCGCGTGGCAAGCGAAGCGGTGGAAGCCATTGCGAAGATCGCTCCCGGCGTAAAAAACCACCTATACGTGCATGCCGGCGCGGATGCGGTGCGGCATCTATTTCGGGTTGCGTCGTCATTGGATTCATTGGTGCTGGGGGAACCCCAGATCCTGGGTCAAGTGAAAGAAGCGTTCGAGTTGGCGCGCCGTCTGAGCAGCGTGGGGCGGTGTCTGCACCGCACCGTGCCCAGAGCGCTGCGCACAGCCAAGCGGGTGCGCACCGAGACCAACATTGGTGCAGGGCAGGTGAGTGTGCCCAGTGTCGGCGTCGACCTGGCAAAGCAGATCTTCGGGGATCTGAAGGGCCGTACTGTCGTGCTGCTGGGCTCCGGGGAGATGGCGGAAACCGCCGCGAAACTCCTAAAGAACGCCGGCTGTCGGCTCATCGTCGTGGGGCGTAACGCAGCGCGCGTGTCGCTGCTTTCCCGTGCGGTTGGTGGTGAGGGTTTCACCTGGGAGCGTTTGGATGAGGCGCTCACCATAGGGGACGTCGTGGTCACAAGCACCAGCGCACCTGGATTCGTCGTGCCACAATCCCTCGTCGCCGGATTGCGTCGCAAGCGACGCGGCCGGAGCCTGTTCTTCATTGACCTGGCCGTGCCCCGGGACGTGGAGCCGAGCGTTGAGCAACTCGACAACGTATTCCTCTACAATGTCGACGATCTCTCGCACGTGGTCGCCGAGACCCTCGCTTCCCGGGAGCGGGAAGCCGAGCGCGCCGAAACCATCGTCGCGGAGGAAACAGCGGGCTGGGAGCGTTGGGCGGACGCCGAGTTGGTCACTCCGACCATCGTCGCGTTGCGTGAGCATTTTGCAACGGTTCTCAGCAAGGAACTCGACAAGAGCCTTCGCAGTCGCTTGAAACACCTCGGTGACGAAGAGCGCCGGGCACTACAAGACATGCTGGACGCTTCCGTGAACAAGTTGTTGCACGCACCGACCAAGCGCCTCCGACGCAGAGCCATCGGCGACCGCGCAGAAGCGGAGCGTGCGGAACAACGCGCCGAGCAACGGGCCGAGCAGTTGGCCGCCCTGCTCGACGAACTCTTCGGACCCGGCGAGGACTCCGACAATGGGCCGCCGAGTCGCTCGGTGCCGCCTTCTGCACAAGAGGCCACGCAAGAATCCGAGACCCAGGGCAAAGTAACGAGTCGCCCACGCCCGACGGGGAGCGATCGATGATTGACGCTGCGGGCGCGTTCTGTGAGCGTGCGCGCTCCAGATGACGACCAAACTAACGGTTGCGACCCGAAAAAGCGCGCTGGCCGTGGCCCAGACCCGAGCGTTCATGCAGCGCTTGCGCGACGCGCATCCGGGCCTCGAGCTTGAAGAACTGCACATCATCACCACGGGTGATCGAGTGCAAGACCGAGCGCTCAGCGAGATTGGCGGTAAGGGTCTGTTCATCAAAGAGATCGAAGAGGCCTTGCTCGATGGGCGCGCAGACGTCGCGGTGCATTCCATCAAGGACGTGCCCGCGGAGCTCGCCCCCGGTTTGGCGCTCGGCTGCATTCCCACCCGCGAGGACGCGCGGGACGTGCTGATCACCCGGGACAACAAACCGCTGAGCGAGTTGGCCCAAGGCGCGCGGCTGGGCACATCGTCTCTACGTCGACGCGTACAGCTCGCCCTGCTGCGACCCGATCTCGAGGTCCTGCCCATGCGCGGGAATGTCGACACGCGGCTGCGCAAGCTCTCGGAAGGTCAGGTGGACGCGATCATTTTGGCGCAAGCCGGTCTGGTGCGCCTGAGCCTTGCAGATCGCGGTACCCAGCTCTTGGAGCCCGAGCAGTGTTTGCCTGCAGTCGGGCAAGGTGCACTGGGAATCGAAATCCGCGACGGGGACGCCGCGACCCTCAGCATTCTGCAGAAACTCGAAGACGTCGAGACAGCGCGCCAGGTGCGTGCGGAGCGAGGCGTGATGCGCGCCGTCGATGGCAGCTGCCAGATGCCCGTGGCTGCCTACGCGCTACGCGAAGGCGAGGTCATGTTCCTGCGCGGGCTCCTGGCGGAACCCGACGGCACGCGGCTGCGCACCCAGGAGGTGCGGGCGCCTTGGCCCAAGAGCGCAGAAGACGCAGAGCGCATCGGCCTCGAATTGGGCGCGCTGTTGAAGCAGCCATGATCGCCCGCAGTTGGTCTCGCCGGGCCGCGGAAACCCTAGAAAACGCTCGATTTGCCGGCGCTGTGGCCCGGAGCGGTGCAGCGCTATGGCAGCGCTTCGCTACGGTGCGCCGCCCGCTGCGCGTGCCCTCAGACGTGCGTGTTGTCGGCGTCGGCGGTGCGGTGCTCGGTGGTTCGGGCAAGACTCCGCTGGCATTGAGTGTCGCGCGCGCGTTGAGCGCAGCGGGGGCTCCCGTCGCAGTCGTTGCGTCCAACTATCCGGCGCGTGTCGCATCTGCGCGCGCGGTGTCCGCTGACGACGACTTTCGGCGGGTAGGCGACGAAGCGCTCCTGCTCGCCCGTGCGCTGCAAAGCGCCAACGTACCCGTGTTCGTGGGCCCATCTCGGTCCGCCGCCCTCGCCATGGCTGCAGACGTCGCAAGCGTCGTTGTGATCGACGGACTGCTGCAAGCAACGCCCAACCCTGTAACGCTCTCGCTCATGGCGCTCGACGGTGCACAGCCTTGGGGCGCCGGGCGCTGTCCCCCCGCGGGCGATCTGCGTGCCGCGCGCCACGAGTTGCTTGAGGCGTGCGATGCCCTAGTGCGCATGGACGGCGCGCCAACCGAACTCGCGCGACGGCCTTGCTACGCGGCAGCGCGGCGCTTGCTCGGCGCGCGCTTGGACAGCGGAGAACTATTGCCTCCTGAGCAGCTCACAGGACTGCGCGTTGGCGTGTGTTTGGGCGTCGCGCGTCCGGAGCGCGTGCTCGACATGCTGCTCGCGGTGGGCATTCGTCCTAAAGTGGTATGGCTCGACGCCGATCACCGAACGCCGCGCCCGCCGCGGACTCTGGCCGCCGTGGATCTGTGGCTCACGACCTCCAAATGTGCGGTCAAGCTTCCGGCCACCCTGGCGGGTAGGGCCGTGGCCGTCCTGGACGTGGAGTGGGCGCTGGAAAAGTCGTTGATTTCATTGGTGATTTCTCGCTGTGGTGCGGACCGCGGCGAGCCGTTTTCCCGCGTGAGTAGTGCTCCGACCACGTGGTAGAGTCCCGCGCATGTTTGGCCTCAGCCCGTTTTCCTCGAACCGTTTCCGAGTGACACTCACCGCTGCCGCATTGGGTCTCAGCATGGTTGCATGCGGCCCCAAGGAGGGCCCGAAGACCGCCAAAGTCACCGCCGGCGACCTGCCTGTAGGCGGCGACTGGACCGGCGTGTACTTCAGCAAGACCTACGGCTACCTGCATCTCGTCAAAGAAGGCGACACCATCAGCGGTAAGTGGCGCGTGGCGGCCGGTGACAAGTGGGGGGAGATGAGCGGTAAGGTGACCGGCAATCTCTTCAAGTACGAATGGAAGGAGCACACCATCGGCATGGTGGGTGCTTCAGCGGCGTCTTATGGGCGTGGCTATTTCCAGTACTTGGTGCCCAACGCGGACGAGGCTCACGAGATCAAGGGCGAGTGGGGCTTGAAGACGGACGAAACTGGTCGTAGCTGGGAAGCCGTCAAGCAGAAGAACATGCGCTCGGATCCCGATAGCGTCATGCCCGACGAACTCGAAGGGCGCAGCACGGGCGGTGGCTGGGACGAAGGCAATACTGCCCCCGGCACCAACAGCGGTGGCGGCGAGGGTGAAGGCGAAGGCGGCGGCGACGCGCCGTTGGAGTGAGCAGTGCCCGGTCAGGCGTCTCCCGGTCTGAGTTTCGAAGAGCCTCCGATTTTTGAACGCGGCGCGCCCGGTCGAACGGGCGCGTCCATCGCACCGCTGGACGTGCCCGCGGTGGATCTCGCAAAGGAGCTTGGCGCTGCTTTTCGGCGAGAGCCGGCGGGCCTACCCGAAGTGAGCGAACCGGAGGCTTTCCGGCATTTCGTGCGTCTGTCGCAGTGGAACTTCAGCATCGACACCCAGTTCTATCCGTTGGGTTCTTGCACCATGAAGTTCAACCCCAAGGTGAACGAGTGGGCGGCCCGGCTCAATGGCTTTGCCGGATTGCATCCCCTGACCCCGCCGGAGTTCGCGCAGGGCGCCTTGGAGCTAATGGTACTGCTCGAAGACATTCTTGCCGAGATCGTCGGCATGGATGGTGTCAGCCTGCAGCCCGCCGCCGGCGCCCAGGGTGAGTTGACGGGATTGATGATGATCCGCGCGCACCATCTGGCCAACGGGCGCAGTCCCAAGAAGGTATTCATCCCGGACAGCGCGCACGGCACCAACCCGGCAAGCTGCACCCTGAACGGCCTGGAAGCCGTGCCGTTCCCTGCCGGTCCTCGTGGCATCGTGGAAGTCGAGACTCTGGCCGCGGCCCTCGAAGGCGCAAAGGGCGATGTGGCCGGCCTGATGATCACCAACCCGAACACCCTCGGCTTGTACGAAAGTGACATGCCGAAGCTGACGCGGCTGGTGCACGACTGCGGCGGGTTGGTCTACGGCGACGGCGCCAATCTGAACGCCGTGCTCGGGCGCGCACGCCCGGGCGACGCAGGCGTCGACGTGATGCAGTTCAACCTACACAAGACGTTCACCACGCCCCATGGTGGCGGCGGTCCGGGCTCGGGCCCGGTTGCTTTCAAGAAGCACCTGGAGCCCTACCAACCCGGCCCAGTGGTGAAACGGGCCGGGGAGCGCTTCGTGGTCGACGCCGACCGCCCCCAGAGCGTGGGCCGGGTGCGTTCGTTCTTTGGCAACTTCGGCATGATGGTGCGGGCCTACACCTACATTCGTGAGCTGGGGCCGGAAGGCCTCAAGGCCGTGAGTGACATGGCGGTGCTCAACGCTAACTATCTTGCCGCGGGTCTACGCAAGCATTTCCCGCTGGCGTACGAGACGCCCTTTCTGCACGAAGCGGTGTTCACGGATAAGGAGCTGGAAGCAGCGACCGGCGTCAAGACCATCGACGTCGCCAAGCGGCTCTTGGATTATGGATTTCATTCCCCCACCGTGTACTTCCCCCTCGTGGTGCGCGGGGCGCTCATGATCGAGCCGACGGAGACGGAAACCAAACAGACCATCGACGAGTTCGTGCAGGCCATGGCGGATATCAAGCGCGAAGCCGCGGAGAACCCAGAGCTGGTGAAACGCGCGCCGCATGACACGCGGCTGCGGCGCTTGGACGAGGCCCGCGCCGCGCGCAAGCCGCGATTGCGCTGGACCCCCGAAACGCCTTCAGAGAACCAGCCAAACAAACCGGGAGCGAGCTGAGCATGTCCTGGGCAGAACAACCCGACGACCAGAAACTCGTGGTCTTCCAAATGCTGGAGCGCGAGGCCATGCGCCTGGAGCGCGAAGCGGTGCATATGGAGCAAGCGGCGAAACAACTGGGGCGCCCCTCGCTGGTCGAACGTCACGAGCTTGGTGCCAACGCGTTTCGCGACGCGATTGCCGCGCTGCGCGGTCAGTGAGCCGTCCGCCGGCTGCCAGCCAGGGAAGCTGCGAAAGTCAGCGTGGCAAACAGGGCGGCAAGCACTGCGAGGTGTAGCGCCCAGGTTCCCGAATACTGCGCAGGCCAGAGCTCGGAGAGCGGCAGAAGGCTGAGCACGAGCAGCGTCGCGGCCGCCGTCTCGGCACGTGGCCAATGGGGAGCTCGATGGGGCTGACCGGCGCGCGCCAGGCTGAGCGTGACGAAACCGAGCAGCACCGCGTGCAGCACGACGACGCGCAGCCCGTGCAATGCCTGCCAGCTAGCGTGGGGGGTGACGCCGACCAAGATACGAGCCAGCGCAGCGAACGTCAGGAACACCAGGGGCGCCAGGTACGCCCGGCGCTGCCGCAGGACGGCAGCGTGCAACAACAGTGCGAGCCCAAGCACGACGCTGGTGACGCTGCCAAATTTCGCCAACCAGCCGGGCAGGGTTGCTTGATCGAGGGTGCTGAGGAACGCAAAGGGCGCAGCTGAGAGCAGCATCCAGTTCGCTGCACGCAGTCGTGGGTGTGCCGCGCTCGGCGCCGCCTTGTGCAGCACGTATAACCCGATGGCGACCAACCAACCCTCGGCGAAGGTGGAGAGAAACTGCGACTTGAGGGTCTCGGTCCACACCGGATCCTTCACCCCCAGCGGCAACAAGAGCGACAGCCCCCAGGCCCCGGCCGTCGACAGCATGAGCAGCCCGAGGGCGAAGTCCCCCAAACGGTCTTCGTCGCTGCGGGTCTGCCGGCGGCGCGAATGCACGTACCAGCGCGCGAAGGCGTACCAGACCCAAGTGCTGGCGCCGGCCACCATCACCGACAAGGGCAGCGCGACGTTGCCGACTTGTGCCTTGCCGTACCCGAAGGCGAGGAACAGCGGGTGGCTGCACAAACCCAGAGCCAGCGCGGCCCACAGCGTCTTCCTCGGCATTCGCACGCCGGGCACTTCTTTGAGCGCCGCGCGTGCGATCAGCGCCATGGCCGCGGGCGTGACCCAACCAAAAAACATCAGATGCGAGTGCGCGTGCCGCAGCAGCCGAAAGTCGAAATGAGTCAGCCCGAACGCCGTTTGCGTGCGCCACAGCAGCCCCGTCGCAGCCGCGAGCACCAGGCAGGAAAGAGCAGCACGGTGGATGACGGCTAGTTCGCGGTCAGTGCTCCTGGACATCGTCGAAGTAGGATCGGAACTCTGCTCAGGCACACTGCCTCATCGCTGCGTGTCAGGGCTCCCTACCGCATCCGCGCGCCGCGCCGCAACCGGACTTCAGGGCGTGCAAGCTTGCGCGGCAGCCCCCCACACATCCGTGCAGCCGAAATTAGGGCCGCCGATGCTCGTCGCGTCGACGATCCCGCCGCAGGCGCCGTTGGGACTGCAGCACGGCGGATAGGACTCATCCTTCGAGGAGACCGGGCTGGTGAACACATAGGTTGGACAGTCCGCGTTCGGTGCTCCGGGCGCATTCAGCAATCGGCAACCCGACTTCAGACTGAAGAACGTGCCCGTCGTGAAATCCACTTGGGCGCCGCACGCCGACGACCCCGAGGGGCAACAACCTGCCATCGGCAGGCCTCCGAGCCAGAAGGATTCGCAGTCGGCTGGGTTGCAGGTTGGGGCCGCGCCGCCCACTCCCGAGCCGCCACCCACTCCCGAGCCGCCACCCACTCCTGCGCCACCACTCGCTGCCGCGCTGCCGCCAGCCCCCGCAACACCGGCGCTTCCACCGCCGGTTCCCGCTGAGGCCTGGCCGCCCGAACCGATCGCGCCACCACCCGCCGACGAGCCGGCATTGTACTGTTCCAGATCTCGAGTCAGCCCGCAGCCCGATACGACGAAACAGAGCGCGAATGAGAAGTAGCGCACGTCGAAAGGCTGGCACACCGGCGAAACGGCGTCGAGGGGCCTGCCGCAAGAGCGCGTAGCCTCGGTCGCGTCTTGTTGGCGCGAGTTTCATGCAGTCTGCACCGCCAGGGCAGCAAGGCGGATGCACATCCGATCCTGAGTCACGCTTTACTGGCACTCACGGCCCTGTGACTCACCCTGCGTCGTCACGAAGGAGCAAATCGGCGAGCTCCGCGGCCGCAGCGGCAAAACCCTCCGGAGCGCGCTGCTCCAGCATGCGGAAGGTCTGGCGTCTCTCGTCCTCGTGCAGCTCTGCCAGTTCGGCGGACGACGCGGCCGCCGTCCCGACGCTCGGGTCTGTCGGCAGAGGCGGCTCCACCACACGCAACCCGATCACCTCAATTTGGCTGAGCGCCTCGCGGATCTGAGCGTCGCTGGCGGAAAGGGGCACGACCTCAGCGAGCCGCGCCCCGCCGCCGAAGGACGGACCGCTCTGCGCGCAGTAGGCGGTTACCACCAGTCCCGTTCCACGATGGCGGAACACCCACGTGTCGTTCTCTGCTTCTCCAAACAGCGACCTCAGCCGCTCCAAGAAAAACTCCGCCTCGAAGGCACGCGAGTCACCTGGCGGCAGGAAGTCCCCCAACGAGAACATCTTGCTCGTCACTCCGACGAGCACACCGGGGATCCGTTCGAAGTCATCAACCGAAGCCATCGCTGCGGCTACCTTAGCAGCGCGTCGGGATCGACCGGCAGGCAGCGCAGGCCCCTCAGAGGGGCCGAGCACACCCTCGGGGCCGACCCCTGTTCGCATAAAGTTAGCGGAGACGGAGGGATTCGAACCCTCGGTACCCTTGCAGGTACACATGATTTCCAATCATGCACCTTCGGCCGCTCGGTCACGTCTCCTATGCCACCCGCGCAATTGCTCAGGGGGCGCCGCGCTTTTCAAGTTGATTCGCGCGGCCGAACCTTAAACCGGCCCGGCGGAGAGAGAGGGATTCGAACCCTCGGTACCCTCGCGGGTACACCTGATTTCGAATCAGGCACCTTCGACCACTCGGACATCTCTCCGCGGCGGAATCTGTCAGCCGGTCGGGTCAGTGTCAATCGAGAGTGCTGGGTCATTGACACGGCGCGTCAAGATGGCCAGATTGGGGCTTCAGCGAGGAAAAGATTATGTTTGAGCCGCTATTTGCCCACTTTGGCCCGCTGCCGTCGGCTGCACTGCTCCTGGCGCTGCTGGGGCTCGCGCTGGTGTCTCCGGTTCGGCACCTGGTTTCCGTGGCAGAAGTCGGCCCCTGCCTGCGCGAGCGCCTGCGCCGGCTGTCCCAACTGCACGCGCTGTCCTGAGGAGCCGCCTAGCGGGCGTGCCGCCGCCCCGCGATTGCCCAGCGCCTGCGTCGGGGCGAGAGTGCGCCCATGGCCCTGTCGCCTCGACTCTTGCTCGTCGCGTGGCTCGCGTCGGGAGCGGCTGTCGCGCAAGCGGAGCCAGACGCAGGCGAACCCGCGCCGAGCGCTCCGTCGGCCGCGCCCGACGCGGAAGCAAGCGAAGACGCGCCGTTCGCCGCGCAAGCGCCACCCGCACCGGCAAAGACCGTGTCGACTGCGCCGACAAAGATCGCCGCGGGCCAAACAGCGACGTCAGCGACCGTCGCGCCAATCGCAGCGCCCAGCACTCCGTCCGCTCCGGAACGAAAACGTCAGCCGGCCACTCTCGGTTTCCAACTCAGCTCCGGAGTGGTCGCTCGGGTTGGCGGCGGACTGGATCCGGAATTCGCCGAACATGAACGTGTCGATCTCGCTTACGGTTTCGGCGCGTGGTTCGCGCCCAGCGACCTACTGGCCTTGGGTCTCCGCTACGAACGCATTGGCCAAGGCGGCGAAGAGTCGAGAACGGGAGCCGCCACGCTTCGCGTGCAGCGAGACATGGACGCGTTCTGGCTCGGCGCGCGTGTGTATGCTGCCCGCCTGGAGCGCTTGGGACTGTACATGGGGCTGGGCGTCGGGCTGTCCGTCCAGAGTCTGTCCGCGAACGGCGCGCGCCCGTCCCAGAGCTTCGGTCCAGGTGCCACCTTTGCTTGCAGCGCCAGCGACGGCCCTGGACTGTCCCTGAACGGCGCTGGCGGTCTGGATTTGCAGATGGACGGCCACCTGGCGTTCATCGCGGAAGGTGCCGTCAGCGCCTTCCGGCACAGCGGTGATCGCATCGACGGCTGTGCGCCCGGCTCGGGCTCCGTCACCAACGTGAGCGCGATGATTGGTCTTTTGTACCGTTTCGAGATCGAAGCGCTGAGCAACGTTTTTTGACAAGTCGCAACTTGACGAGTTGTTTCTACAAGCGAAGCAACTAGGCGCGGTAGTTCGGCGCTTCTTCGGTGATGATCACGTCGTGCACGTGGCTTTCGCGTAGGGCGGCGCCGGAGATGCGGATGAACTCGCTGTTTTCGCGCAGCTCTGCAATGTTCTTGGACCCTGTGTAGCCCATGCCCGCGCGCAGGCCGCCCACGAGTTGCAGGACGATCTGCACCAAGGAGCCACGGTGCGGCACCCGGCCTTCGATGCCTTCGGGGACGAGTTTTTCATCGGCGGTGCCAGTCTGACCGTAGCGATCTTTGCTACCGCGTTTCATAGCGCCCATGGAGCCCATGCCGCGATAGGTCTTGTAGCTGCGCCCTTGGTACAGCACGAGTTCGCCGGGTGCTTCATCGGTGCCGGCGAAGAGTGAGCCGACCATGACCGTGGAGGCGCCCGCGGCGATCGCCTTGGTGACGTCGCCGGAGTACTTGATGCCACCGTCCGCGATCACGGGAATGCCGTGTTTGTCGGCGACTTTCGCGCAGTCGGCGATGGCGGTGATTTGCGGGACGCCGATGCCGGCAATGATGCGCGTGGTGCAGATGCTGCCCGGGCCGATGCCCACCTTGATCGCGTCCACGCCTGCGGCGATGAGCGCTTCGGCGGCTTTGGCGGTGGCGATGTTTCCAGCGACGATTTGCATTTTTGCGTGGCGTTTGCGGGCGTCGGCAACGGCGGCGATCACGCCCTTGGAATGCCCGTGGGCTGTATCGATGACGATGACGTCCACACCCGCTTCGACCAGAGCGTCTGCACGCCGAGCGCCCTCTTCACCGGGGCCGATGGCGGCGCCGACGCGCAGGCGCCCGCGTTCGTCTTTGAGTGCCAGAGGATTGCGCTCGGCTTGCATCAAATCCTTGATCGTGATCAGCCCGACGAGCTTGCCGCCGTCGACCACGAGCAACTTTTCGATGCGGTGTTTGTGCAAGAGCTGCCGCGCGGCGTCGGGCTTGACGCTTGCGTTCACGGTGACGAGCTCCGTGGTCATCAAAGCGCTGACGGGTTGGTCCAGGTTCTTCTCGAAGCGAATGTCGCGCGCTGTCAAGATGCCGACGGGACTGTCGCCTTCGACGACGGGTACGCCCGAGACGTCGTTTTCGCGCATGACCGCCAGCGCTTCGCGCAGTGGTTGCGAAGGGCGCACGGTCACTGGGTCGACGATGATGCCGCTCTCCGCGCGTTTGACCCGATCCACTTCGTGGGCCTGGTCCTCCACGCTGAGATTCTTGTGAATGATGCCAATGCCGCCCTGGCGCGCCATGGCGATGGCCGCGCGGGCTTCTGTCACGGAGTCCATGGCGGCGCTCACCAGGGGCGTGTTGAGGGTGATGCCGCGACACAAGTGGGACGAAACGTCCACGTCCGCAGGCAACACCTCGCTATAAGCTGGGACGAGCATGACGTCGTCGAACGTCAAGCACTCGCGAAGTGACTTCTCCATGGCGCAGCTTACCAAAGCAGCGCGCCCCGGACCACGCTGACAATCGCCGGCTTTTCTCGGGCCGAAGCGATGTCCCGGCGGGCAGCGAGTGGCATGGCGGGCGCGACCACGCCAGGGGCCTGACTGCCACCTGCCCTGGCGCAGCCTCTCGTGCTACAACATCGCCGGCTGAGGAGAAAATTGATGAGGCGAAGTGTTCTCGCTGTGGCGATGGGGTCTGTCCTTCTGACGACCGCGTGCGGTACGGCTCCGGATCATTCGGAGCAGGTTGGCAATGCCGAGGCGCACATCGTGGGCGGCTTCGTGGATGACACGGATAAGGCCGCAGTGGGGCTGGCCATCAACGGCGCGGACATCGGCTTCAACTTCTTCTCCGGGCATTGCTCCGGGACGTTGATCGCACCGAATCTGGTGCTGACTGCGCGTCACTGTGTAGCGCTCACGCCGCAAGGCGGTGTGGTGTGTGGGTCGACCGCCTTCGGGCAGCAAGGTCCGGGCAGCGTCTTTCGTGTGACGACGGAGACCGTGCGCCCGAATAAAGACGGTCCGTCGTATTACAAAGGTACCGGCACCGTGGTCGTGCCGGAGAACTCCACGGACATCTGCGGCTACGACATTGCGATGATCATCCTGGAAGGCGCGGGCATCCCCGAGAGCGTTACCAAGCCGATCATTCCTCGCATCGATGCGCCGGCGGCGACGCCGGAGGGCTACTCGTCCGTAGGTTATGGCCTGACGGATCCCAACGATCAGAACGGGACGTCTTCGGGCACGCGCATGCGCCTGGACGGCAGCACCGTGACCTGCAAAGGGCCGACGCAGTGTGCGCCGCAACTACTTGGCGGCCAGGTCCAAGATACCGAGTGGATGGGTGACAGCCGCACTTGCCCGGGTGACTCGGGTGGCCCCGCGCTGGACGAGCAGGGGCGCGTCATTGGCGTGCTGTCTCGGGGGCCGCAGGGCTGCATTTCCAGTGTGTATGGCGACGTCGGTTCCTGGGGCGATCTGATCATCAAGACCGCCCTGGATGCAGCCAAACAAGGTGGCTACGAGCCGCCGTTCTGGGCCACGACTGGGTCGAGCACTCCGCCCATCAAGCCCGATGCGGGCGGGCCCTTGGGCGAGACCTGCACAGGCGCGTGTGCCAACGGCTACCAGTGCTACAGCAGCGGCGGTCCCACGGGCGTGTGTGTGCCGGCGTGCGATCCGGGCGGCGGGTGCCCGACGGGATACAGCTGTGACGGCAAGCTCGCGGTGTGCACGCCGGATTCGAATACCAAGGGAACGAGCGAGGGCGGCGACAGCGGCGGTTGCACGGTTTCTGGTCCGGTGCGTCCGGTTCCCTGGGTCTGGGGTGCGCTCGCCCTCAGCCTGATGCTGCTCCGCCGTACACGTCGTAGGTCGTGACGGGCGCATCAGATCGCCAAACGCCTGCGACTTCGGACGCGGACGCCGATGCCAGGGGAGGCTCCCCTCCCGGCAAGGGACCCCACAAGGAGCACGGGCGCGGTGGCCACGGGCACGGCGGTCACGGGCACGGGCACGAAAAGACGCCGACACGGGTGCTCAGCATCGCCCTGCTGCTGACCAGCACATTCATGGTGGTGGAGGCCGTCGGTGGCGTCATGACGGGCAGCCTCGCGCTGCTCGCTGATGCCGGGCATATGTTGGCGGATGCCGGCGCACTGGCGTTGGCCCTGGTCGCGCAACGGGTGGCGTCGCGTCCCCGCACCCAACATACCACCTTCGGATTGCGCCGCGCGGAGGTCTTGGCGGCGTTCGTCAACGGTATCGCGCTAGCGGTCACCGCGCTTTTCGTGGTGAAAGAGGCGGTCGAGCGCTGGATGACGCCGCGCGAGATCCACGCGCCGGGCATGCTGGCCATCGCGGCGGTTGGACTTGGCATCAACTTGCTCGTCGCGGGCATCTTGATGCGTGCGCAGAAGGACAGCTTGAACGTGCGCGCTGCCTTTGCGCACGTGACCATGGATGCGCTCGGCTCCGTGGCGGCGATCATCGCCGGCTTGTGCGTACTATTCTTCGATTTTAATCGCGCCGACCCGGCGCTGAGCGTGCTGATTGCAGTGCTGGTGGCGTACAGCGGATGGCGAGTGATTCGTGAAACGACGGCAATCTTGTTAGAGGCCACGCCAAGTCACCTTGACGTGATGGCGATCGAGCGCGTGATCCGAGAGTGCCAGGGGGTCCGTGATCTGCACGACCTGCACGTGTGGCGCATCTCGGACCGTTTCGACGCGCTTACGGTGCACGTGACGGTGGAGCGCGGCGCCCATGGCGTGGAAGTGAGCCGGGCCGTGGCAGCGCGGTTACGGGACGAGTTCGGGCTGACCCACGCGACCGTGCAGCCCGAAGCTGCGCCGCCGGATGCTGTGGTTTCCGTTCGGTCTAGCCGCGACGGCGCGCCCATCCGCCATGCGGGATAGGGCGCAATGGAAAACCCGCAATAGTTACGGGAAGATAGCAGTGGATTAGACCCAGCCTGCCGCGGTGTCCCCCGCCAACGCCCTCATGATACCTTAGGCGCGACATGGTCTCGAACGAAGATGATCTGCAAGCACTGCTGATACGCCTGGACCGCCGCTACGATCGCGTCGATGACGGAACGTTCCTGGTCAGCATGGGGGGTGGGCAAGCGCCCGTGGCACTGCGCCTGGCGCCTCCTGTGTTGGTAGCGCAGGTGGAAGTCGGTCCGGCGCCCAAAGGCCAAGGCATCGAATCGAATGTATTTCGCATGCTCTTGGAAAAGAACGCGACGGACCTGGTCCACGCGTCCTACGGCCTGGACGGCGAACACATCATGTTGTCCGCGGCGCTCGAACTGGAGAGCTTGGACATGAATGAGCTGGAGGCCGTCTTGGCGGACATGGGCATGGCCCTGTCCGAACATGTGCCTACACTCAAGGCCATGATTGAGAAAAAGGGTTGAGCAGAGAATCTGCCGCAGGACCAAGCTGAGAATATAAGATGGGAATTTTTGCGCGCCTCGCCAGGCTCATCAAGAGCAACCTCAATGATCTGATCAGCCGGTCTGAAGACCCGGAGAAGATGCTCCATCAGATCATCTTGGACATGAACACCCAGCTGGGGGAGGCGAAGAAACAAGTCGCCGCTTCCATCGCCGACGAAAAACGCCTGGCCAAACAAGCCGAGCAGGAAGCCTCCAACGCCGCCGAGTGGGAACGCCGTGCCATGATGGCGGTGCGTGCCGGTGACGATGCTTTGGCCAAGGAAGCGCTGGCGCGCAAGGCGGAGCACGCGGGACTAGCCGAGCAGTACAAGGCGCAGTGGCAGAAGCAAAAGCACGCCGTTGAGCAGCTGAAGCTCGCGCTGCGTGCGCTGAACAGCAAGATCGAGGAAGCCAAGCGCAAGAAGAACCTGCTGATCGCCCGGAAAAAGCGTGCAGAAGCTCAGAAGCAGATCCAAGAGACCATGCACGGGTTGCGCAACGCCAGCGCCTTCGAAGCCTTCGACCAAATGGAAGAGAAGATCGGCGCGATGGAAGCCGAAGCCGAAGCCACCGCGGAACTCAACGAGGAGTACTCCGGCGACATCTTGGCGCACAAATTCAGTCAGCTGGAGCAGACCGCTGGCGCCGATCAAGACTTGGAGTCTCTCAAGCGCAAGATGGGGCTCTTGCCGCCTGAGCCTGAGCCGCAGCGTGAGGCGCTGCGCGTGGAGGCCGGCGCCGAAGCCGAAGCGCCACTGGATCAGGCGGAGCAGGAAGAGCTGGCCGCCGCCCTGGCTGAGCTTGAATCGGAGGAGCGCGAGCTAAGGATGAAGCGATGAAGTCGCGCGCGCTCGTCGTAGCGTGCGCGCTCTGCGTCGTCTCTGGCAATGCGGAGGCCGCAGAGGCGTCATTGGACGCCATGCCGTTGGCAGGCGAAAAAGTGCGCATCGACGGCCTGCTCAAAGAGTGGCGTGGACGCATGACGCGACTTTCGCAGTCCGTCAAAGGTGCTCCCACCCGCGTGGAGGGCATGGTCGGCTACGACGACAGCTACGTGTATGTGGCTATCGACGCGCGAGACAAGAAGATCGCGCGCACCGCTGCGGCGGGCAGCGGCGAAGACCACGCGACGCTGTACCTTGGGTTTCCCGACGCGCGGGGCAAGGTGGTCACGCGGCGGATCGAGCTATTCCCCGGAGATCCGGGCAACGTCGCGGGCGCTGTCAAAGTAGACGGCCGCGCGGTCGCGGGCGCGCAACTTGTGGAAGCTCCGCAAAAGGCCGGTGGTGTGACTTTCGAAGCCAAAGTGCCCTGGTCCGCGCTGCCCGAAGCGCGGCTGGTGCGGGTGGGGCTGCGGGCTGCCCTGCGCTACACGGACGCGTCCGCGCCTGGGCGCGTGGTTTCTGTGGTGGCGTCGAGCCAGGCAACCAGTGGCGCGGCGCTGCCCCGTTTGCCCCTTGAGGCGGAACAGGGTTGCTAAAACAGAAGCGCATTTCGACGCGGGCGCAGCACTTCGCGGCGGGCAACGTGGCCGGCGACGGCATGTTGGAAAACGTCGCGGTCTACGGCGGGTTCTTGACCATTGCCGGACCGAAGTATCGCGGCGGCAAGCAATTCTTCCACGGAGATCTGGGAGCGCTGTCTGTACCGCGCCTGGAGCTAGTGGACTTCGATGGCGATGGACGGGACGAAATCCTTCTGGTGCGAAGGCTGGGCAGCAAAGACAAGCACCGGGACATTCTCGAGGTGCGCAAAGTCGGATCCGACGATGTCCCCAACGTGCTGTTTAGCCACGAGATCGCCATTGTGACCAAAGACGGCCGCGTGGAGAACGACGTCAAGATCGAACGCCGTGGCAAACGACCGAGCATCGTAGTGTCTCAAGGCTCGGCCAATGGCTTCGAGCCGGACAGCTACGCCGAGCCGCGCGCGGGCGACATGCCCCCCACGCTGCTTCCTTGGGAAAGCGTGATTTCTCGAAGCTACAGCTGGGACGGCTCTGCCTTCTCCAAATCCGACGAAAAAACGGGCACGCCAAGCGTAAAGCCCAAAGCCAAGCCGGCTGCGGGGCCTCCACCACCGCCGCCGCCGCGCCCTCCGAGCGCCGACGAGATGCAAGATCGGCTGTATGCGCTGTACCGCAAGGATCGCGGCGTGGGGAAGAAGCCGCCGCGTTTCGACTTCGTCACGAACGTTGCCGGTGACGGCAGCATGGAGCGCGTGCTGGTGCACGACAAAGACATCGTCGTCTTTGGCAAAGGCTACCGCGGCGGCACGAGCTTCGCGTTCATCACGGTGGGCGTAGCGGACAGCAAGGACATCTTGGACGTGACGGCGCGGGATTTGACCGGCG
Organism: uncultured Polyangiaceae bacterium; assembly: GCA_965369205.1. Classification (GTDB taxonomy): domain Bacteria; phylum Myxococcota_A; class Polyangia; order Polyangiales; family Polyangiaceae; genus JACKEA01. The sequence goes on from CBDUPW010000011.1 coordinate 55,255, forward strand.
ACGGCATGGCGGAAGTCATCGTACGCGGCGTGCTGCACGCCAAAGCCAGCAAAGAGCTCGGCGGCGACACCGTCGACCGCTATGCATTGTTCGTCTACAAGGCCACCGAGGGTGGCGTGGCGCGTATCTTTGCCGCGGAGACGGGGCGAGCGCTCGGCGAAAACCGGATCCTGGGCAGCGTGGCGTTCTTGCCGGCGGCGAAAGGCGTACGCATCGAGCTCCGCCCGGGCCGCGCTGTGGGCTGGAGCGAAAAGAGCTATCCGTTCCCACCGGACACAACAGCGGCGGGAGGCCTCGAGCCCTTGCTGCTGCCTTGGAGTGGCGCGTCGCCGCGGGCCTACGCCTTCAACGGCAACCAGTTCGTGGGGCCGTAGCCTGCGAAGCCCAGTGAGCTAGAAGTTCGCGAAGACGCCGAAGGTCAGCCCGTATTCTGCGTAGTTGAAATCGTTTTCGAGGGTCTGATTGCTGAGCCGACTCTCGCTCTTGGTCTTGCCCGCAATGCCGACCTCGACCATGCCGCCGAGCAAGAACCCGAAGTGCTCCAGGGGAGTCAGTGCCAGAAGTGCTTCGCCACCGGGACGCACGTCGGTAAACGTGGTGGTAGATCCACCGGAGAGTTCGCTCCGGAAGTAGTGAATGCCGCCGCGTAGCCACAGATCCAGGCTCGGGCCCAGAGGCAAAGCAGCGCCCAAGCGTGCGCCAAGCAATAACGTTTCACCGAGGCTGTCGTTGTCGCTGTAGGTGAAGAGACCGCCGAAGGAAACCTGGGGAGCCAAGAAGTAGTGCACCCCCATCCGGGAGGTTGGCGTCTGCCCGAAGAAGGGGCCGAGGAACGTCCCCACGTGGACCGCAGTGGTTGACTCGTCGGCGCCATCCGCCTCGAAGCGAGTTGCGACCGCGCCGCCCAGGTGCTCCAGCGACACCACGAGCGGCCGCTTCGAGCCAAACCCACTGGTCTCTTGCGCCAATGCATCGAGGGGCAGACTGGCCGCTGCAGCGCAGGCCACAGCCAAACACGCTCGGGCTAAGCGGGGCATTCTAGAACTCCCCCATGAGGGCGAAGGAAAACCCGATGGCTCGCAGTTGGAAGTCGGAGTCCCCTTGCTCGCCCCAGAGATGAATGTCGATGTTCGGGCCGAAGAGCAGGCCGAAGCGTTCGACCGGCGTCACGACGGCAAACGCCTCGACGCTCGCTTCGACACTCGTGGAGTCGTCGCCATCGGTGAAGGTAGCAAATAGGCTGGGGCCGCCCCGCAGCCAGTAGCCGATGTTCTTCTGCAGCGTTCCTGCGTAGCCGACGCGCGGCCCGAGTCGCAGGAGTGCAGCGTCGTCGCTCCCGAACACTTCTTTCAGGTAGGTGAAGCCGATGAGGCTGCCGTAGTTCAGCCCGCTGTCCTGTTGGCCAAACAGCCCGATGTGCCCCCAGTAGATTGGATGCAGGCCCACGCTATCGATGGTCTGGCAGCCATCGTCGATGCATTGCTTTTGCGACTGGAAGCCGAAGATGCGTTCCACCGTGAAGAGAAACGCGTCCCGCTCGCCGAACTTGCCCGTATTGGCCGCTGCTGCTGGCTCTTGAGCGCTGGCGGTGCCACAGAACAGCCCCGCGGCGGCAATGCAGCAGATCAGGGGTCGGTGGAGCGAGCGCATGGGCGTGCATCTCGAATAGCCCAACCCGCGGCCCCTGGGCCAAGATTTGGCGCCGGCTGCCCAGAGATAGCCGGCGCCAAGTTGGCGGAATCACGCTGAAATGGCGAAAGCCTAGGACGTGGCTTCGGCGCGTCGGATCGGGATGATCTGCACGCGGCGATCGTCGCCTTCGCCGTCGCTCTTGGTCACGACGCCGTCGAATTTCGCCAAGGCCAGATGCACGACGCGCCGGTCCCGGGGACTCATCGGTTCGAAGGTGATGATCTTGCCCTGCTCCATGGCCTGCTTGCCGAGGCGTTTGGCCATGGTCGAAAGCTGGCCGTCCCGACGGGTGCGGTAGCCCTCGGCATCGACCAACACGTGGCGCTTCTCGGTGCCCGGGCGGTTGATCACCCGGTGGGTCAAGAACTGCAGAGCCGCCAGCACCTGCCCCTTTTTGCCAATGACCCGTCCCGCGTCGGGGCCGGTGATTTCAATGTGCATCTCCGAGTCGTCCTCGCTCTGACGGGGGCGGCGCATGTGCACGCTGCAGTCCATGCCCATCTCGTCGATGACCTTTGTGACGAACTCCAGTGCGAGCTTCGACCGCTCGTCTGTGGGCTCGTAGGCTTCCTCGCGGGCACCGTTGCCGCGCCGACGTCGACGCCGACCGCGCTTCTCTTCGCCGTCCGAGGACGCCTCGGCACCGTTGTCGCCATCGCCTTCGTCGCGATCGCCGTCGTGCTCTAGCAAGTCGCCGTCATCGTCGTTTTGATCGGCTTCATCGTCCCAGTTGTCTTCGACCTGTTCTTCGGATTCGTTCATGGTCATGCCTTCCCTTTGCCCAAGAGCGCACGCGGTCCGACGCCGCTGTCGTCGTCGGTTTTCCCCTTCTTCTTCTTGCCACGCTTGGGCTTCGACTCCCCCGGAGGTTCGTCGGCTGAAACTTTTACTTCCACGGCTTTGGCCGCGGCATTTTGACGTCGCACGTACCACTCGACAGCCTGCTGTTGTGCAATTCCCAGCACGCCGTTCGTAAACATATAAACGCCGAGGCCGGAGGGCAAAAACAGCATGAACACCGTGAACATGGCCGGCATGAAGTAGAGCATCATCTTCTGCTGAGCCGCGTCTGCCTGCATGGGCATGAGCTTCTGCTGCAAGAAGGAGTTGGCTCCGATGATGAACGGCAGAATGTAATACGGGTCTGGCTCGGATAGGTCCGGGAACCACAGGAAGGGGATGTTGTACAGCTCCACTGCGGTCTGCAGCGTGGTGTACAGCGCGAACCACACCGGCATGCTGGCCAGCTGCGGCAAACAACCCTTCACCGGATTGACGTTGTGCTTTCGCCACAACTCCATTTGCGCGAGTCCGCGCGCTTGGGGGTCGTCCTTGTACTTCTCCGTCATGGCGTCGAGCTCTGGCTTGAGCTCGCGCATCTTGATCATGCTCTTGATGCTGGGCACGCTGAGCGGGAAGAGCAGCGTGCGCGCGACCAGCGTCAGAATGATGATCGCGATACCCCAATTGGGGATCCATCCGTGCACCTTGAGCAGGAACGCGACCAGGATCTTGGCGATGGCCGAGAAGAAACCGAGGTCGATCAGCTCGGAGAGGTCGTTCTTGCCGCCGCCAGCCGCCGCGAGCAGGTCGCGTTCCTTCGGCCCGATATAGGTGAGAGCGGAGTACGTCGCCTTCTCGCCGGGAGCCAAGGTCTTGACCGGGTAGGCAAGCCGCGCTCGGTACATGGCGCCGGCATTGGCGTCGTCTTCCTTTGTCTTGTACTTGGACGAGTCCCAGCGCTCTTCTATCTGCAGCTGGCAGATGGGTTTGGCGTCGCCGGGTGCGCTATGCGGCACGATGGCATGAGAGAAGTAGGCGTTGGAAACTGCGCCGAAAGCGCTTGGTTTCTGACTTTGGTACCAGTCGCCGGGGTTGAGTTCGCCCTTGAATTCTGGCTCTGCGAACTCGTCAGGTTCGAAGTCTCCCGGCGTGAGGCGTAGCGCGTCGCCGTCGTCCTGGATGCACTCCACGTGTGAGATGTACGGGCTGACCCGGAACATGGCGCCCGCGACCTCTTTGTTGGTGCGCCAGGCGGTGGTCTCGATGGAAAGTGCGTGGTCGAGCTTCTTGTCGCTGAGGTTCTCGATGGTCTCTTCGACCTCGAGCTCGTAGGGGCGCTCCGAAGCACGGATGGTCCGGGTGAGCCGCGTCTTTTCGTCTTCGTAGGACAGCTCGCAGGAAGTGCCGTCGGCCTTGAGGAGGCGGTAGTCGACGGTGTCGAAGTCGAGCTGGAACCCGTTTGGGTGTTTCGCGGCTTCGTTGCGGAAGTGGAAGCGCAACTGGCGTCGTGTCTCCACGTCCGGGGTCGTGGACAGGTCCGTGGCCACACCGCCCCGTTGGTACTTCGCGGTGTTCAGTTCGAAGTGACGCAGCGTGCCGCCGCGAGTGGTGATCTGCGCACGAAAACGTGGGCCCCATATGTCGCACAACCGCTCGGGCTTGCGCGTCTTCGGAAAGAGCGCGCTTTCCTCCATGAGCGGCTGGGTGCTCGTCTCTTTGCCCTCGCCGAAAAGCTTCGGCAAGAGCGTGAAGCCTACGAGCGCCAGGAGGCCGAGAAGCAGCCAGCGGGAGAGTCCACTACGTTCCATGAGGGTTGTTGTCGAAAAAGGCTGCGGCGCAGGGCCGTCAATCGGTGTTTGCGCCGGGGGCGGGCGCGGGGCCGTCAGCAGGCGCCTCGGCGGCCATGCCCGGGGGAAGAGGTGGCGGATCGTATCCACCAGGATGGAACGGATGGCAACGCATTAAGCGCCGAAATGTGAGCCAACTGCCTCGAAAGGCGCCGTGCAGCTCCAAACAGCGCACGGAGTAGCGGCTGCAGGAGGGCTCGAAGCGGCAAACCGGTCCCAACATCCGCGACAGGGTCAGCTGGTAGACCCGGATCAGGAGGATGAGCAGCTTGGCCAGCATCGGCCGGAGTTTCCCCCGGATCGCCCAGCCATGCCAGCGTCAGCGGCGAGGTTCTCCGGCGCTGGCGTCGGTTTCTGCGCTCAGCGCCTCGCGCCTCGCCATTGATATCTTGCGATCGATGTCGCCGCGCGCCGCGAGCCACTGGGCGACGATATCCGCCGGTTTGACAGAGGCAGCGCTCTTGCGCGGGATCACCACCAGATCCACATCCGGAGGCCACAGCTCCTGAGTCGCTCGAAACGCTTCCCGAAGCACTCGTTTCACGCGCGATCGCGTCACGGAGTTGCCTACCTTCTTGGACACGGTCAGCCCGAGGCGTGCACCAGCTGCATCTTGTCGGCAGCGCAACAGCAGCGTGCAATGCGGCGTAAGTACGCGCTTGCCTCGTCCTTGGATTGCCACGAATTCCCAGCGCTTGCGCACTCGCCGCGCACGATCGAACTTGGTTCGCGCGGCAGCTGACGGATCGGAGGCGGTGGACGCTTTGGTCGGCGCCAAAAACCTACTTCTTGTAGGTTGTCACAGCGAGGCGGTGTCGCCCCTTGCGTCGGCGATTCTTCAACACGGCCTGTCCGCCGCGCGTCTTCATGCGTTTGCGAAAACCGTGAGTGCGGAGCCGGCTTGTGTTGTGCGGCTGGAATGTACGCTTCATTTTCCGAAACCCTAATCAGAGGCGACCCGGGGACGACGCTTCGCCTCGGGGGGCGGGGAGTCAGCCATGCTCACGACCGCCAGTCAAGTCCCGGAACCCTCGGGAGCGACGAATTTCGCGGGTTCGGGGGTGAAATGCGTAAAACCCCTGATTGCTGTCGACGCTGACGAAGCTCGGGCCCTGGCACTATGCTCCGCCTGATGGCTTTGAAGCTGGCAATCGCCTCGGGCGGACTGATCGTATTGGGATTGATCCTCGCCCAGCTCAGGGTCCTGCCGCCCCTGGTGTGTCTCGGCACCTCACTGCTGGGGGGCGCTGCAGGGCTTGCGGTCCTGCCCGCGGCGCTGGTGGCCTGGAAGAACGGCACCAAGGAATGGCATTTCGTGGCCTTGGGCGTGCTGCTTTGGCTCTTGCCCCTGCTATTGCTCTCGTCCGCTCGCGGCAAACCGCGCATCAACGATATCAGCTCGGATCTTGCTGAACCGCCCGAGTTCGTGGCGCTAAAGCAGGTGCCAGCGAACGGCGGCCGCGACATGGGCTATCCCGAGGAAAACCGCAGCCAACAACAGGCGGGCTATCCGGACCTTGCTTCCCTGCAGCTCGCCGATAGCCCGAGCGCGGCGCTGGCTCGGGCCCAGCAGTCCGCGGAAGCGCTCGGCTGGACGGTGGTCGAGGTGGCCGATGACGCCGGCCGCCTCGAAGCGACCCAGGAAAGCCGCGGGTTTCGCTTCGTGGACGACGTGGTGGTCCGGGTACGCTCGACGGACGCCGGGTCCCAGGTTGATGTGCGCAGCAAGTCCCGGGATGGCAAAGGGGATCTTGGCAAGAATGCCGAAAGAATCCGCGCGTTTATGGGCAAGATGGCCGCGGGCGGCTAGGGGACGGTGACATCGGGCTTGCTCGGCCCCGCCCCTGGTGGTACCTCACGCGACCCAATGCGCGACAACATTCGTCTAGTTTCCACGGCGGGTACCGGCTTCACGTATTACACGACGAAGAACAAACGGACCCAGACGGCCAAGCTCGAGCTCAAGAAGTACGACCCCAAGGTGCGTTCGCACGTCGTCTTCAAAGAGCAGAAGATGCCGCCTCACAGCAAGTGAGGCATAGTTAGCTGCGTGAGCCTCCGAGCCACGCGCCGTCTACGACCGTTCTTGATCCCCGCCCTGATCGGGCTGGCGACTGCTCCTGCGCTCGCATTCGATGCGGTGCCGACGGCGTCGGGGGCAGTGCTCGCTGGAACACGTTGGTCGACGGACTACTTCGTCGTCGACGGAGTGAGTGCGGGTCCTACGGTCATGATCGTTGGCGGCGTGCACGGCGACGAGATTGCGGGAGCCCGCGCTGCAAGTGACATCCGCTGCTGGAGCATTGCCCGAGGGCGGCTGGTCATCCTGCCCCGAGTCAACGTGCCCGCGCTGGGCAAGGGGTCGCGCCTTGCCCCAGACACTACGCACTCGGATTTGAACCGCAACTTCCCCAGGCACGCGGGAGACGCACCCCGCGGCGCTTTGGCCCGCGCGCTATGGGCCGCGGTGGAAGCAACCAAGCCCGACGTCTTACTAGACCTGCATGAAGGTTTCGATTTCCATAAGCAGAACCGCCGCAGCGTGGGTAGCTCGGTGCTGTTTTACCCGTCCCGTGCCAACGAAGAGCGTGCTCGCCGGCTCACCAGCGCGGTCAACGCGGGTATCACCGAGCGGAACAAGCGGTTTTCTTTGCTGCGCCCACCGGTGACCGGGAGCTTGGCGCGGTCGGCCTATGAGCGACTCGGAGTGGTTTCGATGATCCTGGAAACCACGAAAACCCAGCCCCTACACGTTCGGGTCGGGCAGCACCATCTCATGGTGGCGCAGCTGCTGCACGACTTGGGCATGCTGCGCCACAAGGCGCCCGCCGGCGAATTGTTGAGCCCGGATGACGTGCCGCTCGGTTGCGCCGAACGCCACGAGCTGGCCAAGGCCGGCAGTGGC
>CBDUPW010000012.1:0-62042 GCA_965369205.1 uncultured Polyangiaceae bacterium
TTCGCGGTGAGCCGATCGTGTGTACCCCCGAGGACGCGTTCCGTTGTTTCATGGGTACCGAGCTGGACAGCCTCGCGATTGGGCGCTGCCTATTGCTGAAGAGCGATCAGAGGGTCGCTGCCGATGCAGACTACGGCGCGCGCTTCAAGTCGGATTGAAAGTCGCTGGGAGCACGGGCGCCGCGCAGGGGAGCCGGGGCCCGGTGTCCGGGGCCCGAGCACCGGCCGAGAAGCACTAGCCGAGGAAGAGCATTGGGAAAAAGCTAGGAATAGCAGGTGTTTACAAGGGAGAGCGTGTTTCGGATGCAGCCATCGGGGATCCGAGGGAAACGTGGAGCATGAGCATCCTGATCAAGAACGGGCGCATCATCACGGCGAGCGACGACTACTTCGCGGATGTGCTCATCGAGGGCGAGAAAATCAAGACCATCGGGCAAGCGCTCGACGCCAAGGCGGACAAGACCATCGACGCCAAGGGCAAGTTGGTCATCCCTGGCGGCATCGACCCGCATACGCATTTGGACATGCCCTTTGGTGGCACGACCAGCGCGGACGATTTTGAGAGCGGCACGCTCGCTGCGGCGTTTGGCGGCACCACGACGCTGGTCGACTTCGCGATCCAGACCAAGGGCGAAAGCACCCTGAAGGGACTGGATACCTGGCACGCCAAAGCCGAAGGCAAAGCCACCATCGACTACGGCTTTCACATGATCGTCACGGACATGGCGGACGAGCGGCTCAGCGAAATGGACAAGCTCGCTGAGGCCGGCATCACCTCGTACAAACTGTTCATGGCGTATCCGGGAGTACTGTACGTCGACGATGGCACGCTCTATCGGACCTTTCGCCGTGCAGGAGAGAACGGCACGCGCATCTGCATGCATGCAGAGAACGGCATCGTGATTGACGAAATCGTAAAGGCGGCGGTGAAGGACGGCAAGCTCGAGCCGCGCTGGCACGCGCACACACGTCCCACCCGCATGGAGGCCGAGGGGGTGTATCGCTCGATCGCCATTGCGGAGGTGGCCAACGTGCCCTTGCATATTGTGCATTTGTCGTCGTCGGACGCACTCGAGCAGGTGAAGCTGGCGCGCCAGCGCGGCGTGGACGTGCAGGCGGAAACTTGCCCGCAATACCTGTTTTTGGACGACAGCTACTACGACAAACCTGATTTCGAGGGTGCGAAGTACGTGATGACGCCCGCGCTGCGCGAGAAATGGAACCAAGAAGTCTTGTGGCAGGGGCTGAAGTTTGGCCATTTGGCATTGGTGGCCACCGATCACTGCCCCTTCTGCTTCAAGGGACAGAAAGAACTTGGGCGCGAGAGCTTCACGCAGATCCCGAACGGCGCGCCGGGCGTCGAAAACCGCATGTCTTTGATCTATCAAGGCGTGGTGAAGGGCTACTTGAGCTTGAATCGCTTCGTAGAGATCACCAGCACCGCGGCGGCAAAGACCTTCGGCATGTTTCCGAAGAAAGGGACCATTGCCGTGGGCAGCGACGCAGACGTCGTGATCTTCGATCCAGATCGCAAGGTCACAATGAGCGTCAACAACGCGGACACCCACCATATGAAAGTGGACTATTCCACTTACGAGGGCTTTGAGGTCCAAGGTTACGCCCAGACGGTGATCTCTCGAGGGCGCCTGGTGGTCGAAGATCGCAAGGGCGGCGTGAAGGGCGGCGGGAAGTTCATCAAACGTGCCCGTGCTGGGGAGCTCTTGCGCTAAGACCGGGATCTGTCGACAGACAAAGGAAGAACCATGAGTATTCGTGAAACGCTGGCGTTTGCCTGCTGTGCTGCGCTGATCGGCTGCGGTGCGGCACCTCCACCTGACAGCGCGGCCCCGGGCGACGCGCCCAAGGGGTCTGGTGCAGAGCCGAGCGAGGCGCCTGGTGGCGGGGCGGCAGCGCCAAGCATAGAGGAACTGCAGCAGGCCTTCATCGGTGGTTGCACGAAGAAACTGCCTGAAGCAGCCGAGTATTGCACTTGCAGCTGGGATCAGATGAAGACGTCCTTTTCTCTCGAAGAGATGCGCAGCAAGAACGACGACCCTGCGCGCATGGACGCGTTCCGCGACAAAGTGATCAGCGCTTGCGGCGAAAAGATGCCAGAGGCAGAGCTGAAATCTGGGTTCATACGCGCGTGCGCAGCGGAAGGTCCGGACCTGGAGCCCTACTGTGATTGTTCATGGGGCGCCTATCGCAAGACGCTGTCGAAGGCGGAGCTGGCGGATCAGCGCATCTTGCAGTCCGAAAAGTTCAAACAGATCCGAAAAGACGCGGTGAAGACCTGTGCGGCGTCGCTGCCGGAGAAGGTCGCTATGGCCGGCTTCATGCGCGGCTGCACCAAGACAGAGGCGCACAAGCCGTTCTGTGAATGTGCCTGGAAGGCTGTTCGCAAAGACAACTCCGCCGCGGAGATCCAAAGCGGAATGGTGGACCTCGACGCGATGCGCAGCCGAATCAAGACATCTTGCGAGAAGTTCAAGCCCAGCAAGGGCTGAAACCCTTGGGTTGCGTCGACCCGGGGGGGCGCCGGCCCCGAAGAATGGCTAGTGCCGGCGCCGCTCTGCGGCGCGGCTGGGCGAAGCCCTGCGCATAAGTAGCAATCCGAAGGATTGTTACCAATAGACAGCCCCCTAGTGCGCGCCCTTCTTGGGGCGGAGTGCGGCGCCCTTTGTGGTGTGATCGTTCCAGGTTGCGGGGGTGAACCCGTTGTCTACGGGCTCCATGGTGATGCAACCGGGGACCGGGCATACGATCTGGCACAGGTTACATCCCACGCACTCGCTCTCGTCGACCACCGGCACCCGCAGCGCGCTGCTCAGGTCCTTGGGTTGGTGGATGCACTGATGCGCTCCGTCATGGCACGCCACCAGGCAGAGCTGACAGCCGATGCAGCTCTTTTCGTCTATTTTGGCGATGGTTTCGTAGTTGAGGTCTAGATCGCCCCACTCTGTGTAGCCTGGGATTGCCTTGCCAACCATCTGGTCGATGGTCTCGAAGTTGTGGCTGCGCATGTATTCGTCCAGCCCCTCGATCATGTCTTCGACGATGCGATAGCCCTTGAGCATGACTTCCGTGCAGACCTGCACGCTCGTGCTTCCGAGCAGAATGAACTCCACGGCATCTCGCCAGTTGGTCACGCCGCCGATGCCGCTGATGGGCAGTCCGAATTCTTTGCAGCGCGCAAGCTGCGCCACCATATGCAGCGCAATGGGGCGCACGGCAGCGCCGCAGTAGCCGCCATTGGTGCTTTGATCGGCGACGCGCGGGTTCGGTACGAAGCGGTCGATGTCGACTCCGATGATGCTCTTTATTGTGTTGATCAGCGACACGCCGTCCGCTCCGCCGCGTCGAGCCGCGAGCCCGTGAGGCAGAATGTCACCGACGTTCGGCGTGAGCTTGACCAGGACGGGCACCGAAGAATACTCTTTGGCCCAGCTGGTGATGCGCTCGTTGACTGTCGGCTCCTGGCCGACGGCAGAGCCCATGCCGCGCTCACACATGCCGTGTGGACAGCCGAAGTTCAGCTCCAGACCGTCCGCGCCGGCGTCGATGCTTCGCTTGATGATATCCCGCCACTCTTCTTTGGTTTCCACCATCAGCGACACGACCACGGCGTGCTTGGGATACTTCTTCTTGGTGTCGTAAATCTCTTTGAAGTTGGTCTCCAGCGGGCGGTCCGTGATGAGTTCGATATTGTTGAACCCGATGGCGTTCTTGCCGCCATAGTTGACGGCGCCGAAGCGGCTCGACACGTTCTGGATCGGCTGCCCCAAAGTCTTCCAAACGGCTCCGCCCCAACCGTGGTCGAAGGCACGCTGCACTTGTGCGCCAGAGTTGGCCGGCGGCGCGGACGCCAGCCAGAACGGGTTGGGCGACCGGATCCCGGCGCAATTGATCGAAATATCAGGCATCTTTGCCTCCCATTAGATACGCGTGCATGCCGCGTGCGGCGGCTTTGCCCTCCGCAGCGGCGTTGACGACTTCTTTACCGCCGTTGGCGCAGTCGCCCCCAGCGAACAGTCCTTTGTGTCCAGTCGCGCCGTCTGCGTCGACGATCACCCGGCCACGTTCGATCTTCACACCACTCAGGTCGGCGAGCAGTTCCCCGAGCTTGCTTTGCCCGATCGCTACGAGCACGAGCTCTGCGTCGATGCTGAAATCGGTCCCTGCTATGGGCTTCTTTTGCTCGTCCAGACGTACGCAACGGACGCGCTGAACTTTCCCAGTGCCTTCGAACGCCACCGGGAGCGCGTGCCACACGGCGGTGCAGCCCTCTACCTTCGCGGCAGCCCATTCGTGTCCATAGCCGGACATCTTCTCTTCGGTGCCGCGATACACCATGATGGCTTGCGGGATCCCCAGGCCTTTGGCTTCGCGCACCGCGTCAATGGCGGTGTTTCCGCCGCCGACAATGACCGCCGTCTGGACTCCGCTCAGCGGCGCTTCGCCGAGCTTGAATTGTTCTATGAAGTCCACCGCACCGTAGACCCCTGCTAGATCGGCTCCGGGCACGTCCATGCGGGTATCGGGGCCGAGTCCCAAGCCGATGAATACGGCGTCGTGGCGCTTTTCTAGGTCTGCGACGCTCAGGTCTTTGCCAAGCTCCACACCAGTCTTGACCTCGACGCCGCCGATCCCGAGCACCCACTCGACCTCTTCGACTGAGCGATCTGCTTGCATCTTATAGGGCGCGACCCCGGTGGTGTTCAAACCGCCCAAAACGCCGCGCTTTTCGTAAATCGTGCAGGCGTGGCCCAGGCGGCGCAGCTCGTGGGCGGCGGCGAGGCTCGCCGGTCCTCCTCCCACGAGTCCCACGCTCTTGCCCGTGTCTTTGCCGGCTTCGAAAAAGCGCTGTTTCTGCTCGAACGCCAGGTCCGTTGCATATCGCTGCAGCTTGCCAATTTGGATCGGGGGCACCCCCATCGCGTTGTAGACGCAGTCTCCGACGCAAAGCACCTCCACGGGGCACACCCGAGCGCAGCTCATGCCTAGGATGTTCGACTCGAAGATGGTGCGGGCGGAGCCTTTCACGTTCCCCGTAGCGATCTTGCGGATGAACTCCGGGATGTTGATCGCGGTTGGACATTTGGCAATGCAGGGTGCGTCGGAACAATACAGACAGCGGTTGGCCTCCACTTCTGCTTGACTCTGCGTATACGCTCCCTTGAAGTCTTCGAAGACAGACTCCCCGCGAGCAACTGGCACTTTCTTCAGCATGTTGGTCTCCAAGTAGCCGCGCTCGAGCCGCGCCGCTCAGTAAATCGATCAGCCACTGATCTTGCCCCAAGGCAGACCGGCCGGGGCCGGCGACGAAAACAGGTACAGCGAGACGGTCATCGCCTCCAAGCGGGCGCGCAAGCAGTCCTTGCACGCGAAGGGCGCTTCGCCGCTTTGCGCCACGGACGCGGTCGCATCTGCTTCCGAGCCACATAGGTCGCAGGCTGCCGTCACGGAATCGTCTTCGGCAGGCACCCCACCGATGACGACCCCGCGGCCTCGAACGCGCACAATCACTTCGTTTGCCATGCCGCCTCCTCGAAATTCGAGCCTACACTCATATCATTTGCTGGTGGGGCGTGGCGCCGCAGGGGGCCGGCGCGCTAAGCTGGGTGCAGAACTTGGAGGCGGATGAAATGCACAAAAGCTTGATTTTGGGTTCCTTGGCAATGCTGGCGTTCGCGAGCGCGTGTAGCAGTGATGATGATTCAAGCGGGAGTGGCGGGACTTCGAGCGGAGGCACCGCAGGCAGCGCGACGGGCGGCAGCGCTGGGACCGCGACCGGCGGCAGCGCGGGGAACGCGACGGGCGGCAGCGCCGGCACCGCGACGGGCGGCAGCGCCGGCACCGCGACGGGTGGCAGCGCCGGCACCGCGACGGGTGGCAGCGCGGGGACCGCGACGGGTGGCACCGCGGGCAGTTCCAGTGGCGGGAGCGCCGGCAGCGCGACCGGGGGCGCCGGCGGAACTCCACCGGATGCAGGCGCGGGCACTCAGTGCAAGAAGACCGACGACTGTCGGCTGTTTTCAAGCATGTGCGATTCTTGTACCTGCATTCCGCTCGCGAAGAAGGACAAAGATCCCAAGTGCACGGGGACTCTGGTAACTTGCCTGGTCGATCCCTGTCAGGGCAAGTCTCCGTTGTGCAGCAACGGTTTCTGCGTTTCGCAGTGAGCCTGCGCCCATCGTGCGCAGGGTAGCAGAAGCTCCCCGAGGCAAGGAGCGCCTAGCTGCCGCTGGGGTTGCGACTGATGGGACTGACCAGCGTCGAGCCCGGTGCGGGGTGGGTGGTGGCATGGGGGTCCGGTGCCAGCAGACGCGGTGGGTCGAGCAGGGTCGCTCCGTCGGAGCCAAGCACGCGTAGATGCGCGCTTGGCTCATGGGCTTCCCACCAGGCTCGGGCGCGTGCCTGGGTCCAGGCGGGAGCTAGATTCAGCGCGGTGAGCGCGGCGCCCAGTTCCGCGGCGGAGGCGGGCCGGTCGAGTTGCTTTTTCTCTAGGCAAGACAGGATCACGTTTTCGAGAGCTTCCGGAATGGGCGCGGGCGCGCGGGAAGACGGACGTGCCGGCAGGGCTTCCATCTGCTGGCGGAAGACGACGTCGCGTTCGTCTGCGTCAAAGACGTGATGACCCGTGAGCATGAAGTAGGCGGTCGCGCCAAGGGAGTAGAGGTCCGTCCGATTGTCGACCTTGGCAGGATCGGAGATCGCCTCTGGCGCCATGTACAGGGGAGTCCCGACAATCTGGTTTTCTGCGCTGACTTTGGCCTGCTCCGGATCTGGCGCGGACTCCTTCACCAATCCGAAATCTAGGATCTTTAGCAAGTCGAAGACGCCGCCTCTGCGGCAGAGCATCATGTTGCCGGGCTTGATATCGCGGTGGATCAACCCGGCGTCATGCGCTTCGCTGAGGGATCCGCAGGCCTGGATCAACAAGTGCACGACGCGTTCCGGTTCCAGGGGACCGAACCGCTTGATCAGACTGTAGAAGTCGATGCCGTCGAGAAGCTCCATGGCGTAGTACAGGTTGCCGTCTCGGGACTGCCCGCAATCGTAGACGGCCACCGTGCTTGGGTGCTCAAGGCTGGCCGTTAGCAAGATTTCCCTCCGAAAGCGCTCCACGGTGCGCTTGGCGGCCACTTCGGGGCGCAGCAACTTCACCGCGGTCGGCCGCTTGAGCAACGCATGCTGTGCGCGGTACACGATGCCCATGGCGCCTTCGCCGATTTTGGCGCCAAGTTGATAGTGCCCGAGGCGCTCGGCGGCCTGGACTTGCTGGCGCAGGCCATAGATCGTGCGGGATGCGATGACCGTGGCGGCCACGGACAGGGCGGCCCAGGACGCCCCGATCGTCGCGTAATACGCCGGGCGGTGACTTTGCTCTGCGGACGCGCTGATGAAGTAGATGCCCGTCACCATGATTGCGCCGCCCAATACGCCGATAAGCAGCGTGCGTTTGCTCGCGCTGGGCACGAGGGTTGCGCGCGCCACCAAGGCCAGCGTGCCCCCCATCAGCACGACCATTTCCGGAGCCCAGGAATCCCGGGCGCTGTAACCGAGCAGCGTCAAACCAAAGACGAAGCTCAGGGTCGTGAATGCGTCCAATACGGAGAGGGCACGCACGGACAGCTTCATGCGCCACGCGACGCCAAAGCACCCAAGCAGCACCAGAAAGGTGCCGAAGTGCGTGGCGGCCACGGGGTTTGCGAAGTCTGACAGCGGCTTGCCTACCAGCGTGCGCAGTGTGTTGATGAACAGGTAGTGGGCGCCAACGAGCACAAACGCCACCCCTGCGAAGAAGCGCACCCGGGCCTGGAGATACACGCGGGAATCCTCGTTGGCGAGAGTCGCGGTGTCGCGATCGCCCAACACATCCGCGGGGTAATCCAGGTGCTCCATCGCTTACAGCAATACCAGGGTCGCCAGTCTGAGCGTGATGAAGAAACCGAAGAGGTCCGTGAAGGTGGTCAGTATGGGACTGGCGGCGAGGGCGGGATCGACGCCAACGCGCTTTAATACCAGTGGTACGGTGCCCCCGACGGTGACGGCCACCAGACTGTTCACAGCCATGGCGCCGCCAACCACAACACCAATCAAGGGCCATTGGCCACCGCGCATGAACCATGCGATGAACCCGATCAACGTGCCCAGCACGATGCCGTTGACGACGCCGACGCCGACTTCCTTTTTGAAGGCCTCCATGACGTCCCGGGGCTTGAGCAGTCCCAGGGAGAGTTCTCGAATGGTGACGGCCACGGCCTGGTTGCCAGCACAGCCGCTCATATCCGAAAGCATCGGCAGAAAGATGGCCAGCGCGGTCACTGCGGCGATCGTTGGCTCGTAGAAGGCGACCACGCTAGCGGCAACGAGATTCAGCAAGATGTTGGGACACAAGAACGCCAGGCGCCGGGCAATGCGCGTGCCCGTGGGCATGCTGCGTAGTTCGTCGCCGCCGATGATGCCGCCGAAGGCGAGCAGAGCTCGGTCCGCTTCTTCCGCGTGTGCGGCCTCCACGGCGGCACGCCGCACCACACCGATGAGCACGCCATGCTCGTCAATCACCGGCGCTGCGAAGAATCCGTTTTTGTCGAAAAAAGCTTCGAGTTTGGGCTGCTTGTCGAACACGCTCACGTGCGCCGGACGTTCGATCATGATTGATGAAACCGTGCGGTCCCCGGGCGTGAGCACGAGATCCCGGAGGCGGATCACTCCGGAGAGCTTTCCAGAATCCGTCGTGACGTAGACGTATTGCACGTCATAGCGCGCGTATTCTGCAGCGTTGGACCGCAAGTCCTCCAGCACCGCGCCGAGGGTCCGTCCTTCGGGATGCGACAAGTACTCTGTGATCATCAGCCCACCGGCGGTGTCAGCGCCGTATTGAACGAGCTTGCGGACTTCAGCGGCTTCGCCGGGATCGAGTTGCGACAAGATCGCCGAGGACCGGTCCGCGCTCAGCTCAGCGATGATGTCCGCGCGGTCATCGGAGTCCATGACTTCGACAATCGCGGCCGCGGCGGCCGGGGGCAGCATGCTGATGACGTCGGCTGCCTGGGTGTCGAGCATGTGCTCCATGAGTGACGCGGCAAGGTCTGAGTGATCTGGAGACAGCAGCTCCATCAGATCGCCGCAAACATCCTGATCGAGATGGCCGAGGAAATAGCCACGGTCCTCGGGCGGAACCCTTTCGAGCAAGGCGACGGCTGCGTCAGCGTCTCGCGCAGCGACGTGGGTTTCGAGATCTTCGTGTTGTTGCTGGCTTGTGTCTTCTGGCACGAGCGCAACTTGGCTCGGCTGCGCGCCAAAGAGAAGTCCCGCAGGGATCGACCCCCAGGACCGGAAAGCGCGGGTCGGTGTCCCGGAGCGTGGGTCCCGGGGCGGGCCCGACGCGCCAAAGCTCAACCATTTCCGACCCCTGGCGCCGTCTGAGACTGCAAAGTGGCGAAACTCCAAGCAAATGTGGCAGGTTCCAGCGCCCACGGCTGCCAGAAAGACCCGGTCATGACCCGCTACTCCGCTGAAGACATCACGGTTCTCGAAGGACTGGAGCCCGTTCGCAAACGCCCGGGCATGTACATCGGCGGCGTGGGAGCTGCCGGGTTGCATCACCTGGTCTGGGAAATCGTCGACAACTGCGTCGACGAGGCCATGAATGGCCATGCGACGGAAGTGCACGTAACGCTTCACAAGGACGGTCAGTCCGTGACGGTCAGCGACAACGGCCGTGGCATCCCCGTCGACATGCACAAGAAGCATAAGCGGCCAGCCATCGAGATCATCTTCTCGACGCTGCATGCGGGGGGAAAGTTTGAGCCAGGCAACTACAAGACCGCGGGCGGGCTTCACGGCGTGGGCGCGAGCGTCGTGAACGCGCTTTCGAGTGAGTTGGTCGCCAATGTGAAGCGGGACGGCGCCGAGTATCAGATCCGGTTTTCGGCCGGAAAGACCGTTGGCAAGTTGAAGAAGGTCGGCAAGGCCCGTGGTAGTGGCACGACGGTTTTCTTCCGTCCGGATCCTGAGGTCTTCCCGAAGACCGAGTTTTCCGCTGCCATGATTCGAGAGCGCTTAGAGGTAGCGAGCTTCCTCCACCGGGGGCTCAAGGTGATCTTCGTAGACGAAGCGGCCGGCGAAAAAGAGCTCTACTGTCACGAAAAGGGCATCGTCGAATACCTGGACAAGATCCTGGTCGAGCGCAAGAGTCGCAGCGTGCACGACGCGACGTTCTCGCTTTTTCGCGAAAACGGCATGCGTGTGGAGGTGGTGTTGCGCTGGACGGAAGCCACGGACGAGCATGTTCGCAGCTTCGTCAACGGCATCCCTACTGGAAGTGGCGGCACCCACGAAAACGGATTGCGCTCCGGTCTGGTGAAGGCCATGCGCAACTACATTGAGACGCACAACCTCACGCCCCGCGGTGTGAATCTCACAGCCGACGACATCCGCGAAGGACTCGTTGGCGTGCTCAGCATCTTTCTGGGCGAGCCTCAGTTTCAAGGGCAGACCAAGGACCGCCTGAACAACCCGGAAGTTCAAGCTGGAGTGGACGGCGCCGTGCGCCCCGTCTTGGAACAGTGGCTGAACGAAAACCGGAGCGTGGCGGAACAGGTTGTGCACCGCATCATTCTTGCTGCGCGAGCTCGCGAGGCATCCCGCGCGGCCAGCGCCGCGATCACGCGTCGCTCTGCGACGAGCGGCAGGTTGACGCTTCCCGGCAAGCTCAGCGACTGCGTGAACACGGATCGGCGCGACACGGAGCTCTTCATCGTGGAGGGAGATTCTGCCGGAGGCAGCGCCAAGCAGGGCCGAGATCGCACGCGGCAGGCCGTGCTTCCGCTGCGCGGCAAAGTGCTCAATACGGAGAGCCTGGGGCTCGCCAAGGTCCTCGAGAACAAGGAGATTTCGGATTTGGTCACGGCCATGGGCTGCGGCGTGGGTCCATCCTTCGACCTGAGCAAGCTGCGCTACGATCGCATCGTGCTGCTTGCCGACGCCGACAGTGACGGGAACCACATCACGACGCTGCTGCTCACCTTTTTCTACCGTCACCTGACGGAGCTGATCCGCCAGGGCAAGCTCTACGTAGCAGTGCCGCCGCTGTATCGCATTGATGCCGGTAGCGACACGTTCTGGGCCAAGGACGACGCGGACAAGGAGCGCATTATCTCCAGCAAGATCAAGGGCAATGCGAAGGCGGAGATCACTCGCTTCAAGGGCCTGGGCGAGATGATGCCGAATGTGTTGTGGGAGACGACGTTGAATCCGAAGACCCGCACTCTGGTGCGTGTGAGCATCGAAGACGCGTTGGAAACGGATCGCATCGTGAACGAACTCATGGGCAAGGATCCGTCGGCACGTTTCCATTTCATCATGGACCGCGCCGAAGAAGCGCAAGCTCTCGACGTCTGAGCCTTCGCGCCGCAGGTCACGCGAGGGGGGGGGAAGCGTTGGACGACAGCAGCCGTACAAGGCCGCACCGGCGCGAATTCTCGGCATTATGTGGTCGTTTTTGCGTCACCCCGTGACTGGCCGTTCACCACCGTGTTGGCCGCTCCGCGGATCGCGCTCGGATTCTCGTACGCGGATAGTGGGCACACGCGTTGCACTGGTGGTGTCTCATGAAGACGCCCTTTGTTTCTGCACTTTGCTTAGCCGTTTCACTTTCTGCCTGTTTGGCGCCGCCGCCTTCCGGTGAAGAGCCGGAGAATCTGTCGCCACCACAGAACGCCCTCGACGACCCGGCTCACCCCGGCATCGAAGCGTGTGCCACCGGTGACGTGGAAGGCGAATTGGAGATCGCGCGGGACTTCGAATCCAGTTGTCACGAGATGGTCATCTGCGGTGGCCTGACTTCAGCGTTCGCGGTCACGTTGATCGAGGTGCTGTTCAACTCGGCGAGCGGAGGCAAGACTGATGCGGACGGCTTCAAATACGAAGGCAAGGGCATGTACTCCGCCGGGACGCGCATGCAGCTGCAGCTGCGACTCGCTGCGGACATGGCGTTTGGCGCGAAGGGCGACGTGGTCGACTTCGACGTTTTCAACCTGGCGAACTACTTCGGGAACGTTAAGCTCGTTGCATCCGCGTCCGTCAACACGAGCGGCGAAGCCACGAGTCGCGTTTCTATCGAATACACGGACGCCGGCCCCGGCGCGCAGCTATTGGGTATTCAGGAAAGCGCCGGAAGCTTGGAGCTTTCCCTGGACCAAATCCTTGCGTCTTTGGGTCAGAACGTCAGCATCGAGCAGCGCATCTTCATGCTGGATGAGCGCAGCTCTTCGGTGGTGAACTACGAGTTGCACAGCCCGGAGGCTTCGCTGCAGAGCTTTTTCGAGAAGGGCCCCATGGATATGCAGCTGGTGAGCGTGAGCGGCTCCAGCCCCCGGGGTCAGTCGCTGCAGGTTGCGAATTGGGGCATGGAGTACCGCTCGACGAGTCAGTCGGGCACCTTGGACGGCAGCGTGGACCTCATCGTTGCGGGGGGCGCCTTTGGTTACAGCGTGCGCTATGTGTACCCGCATCGGAAGACCCCGGATGTCACCCTCGGGTGTTTGTAGCCCAGGCGTCAGTTCTCGCGTGGCCCCAGAAATGCCTGCAGCACCTGACGCGCCGCTTGCGCAGGGTTGATCGTGCTCTGCGCAACTCGTTGCTTCATGTCGGCGTGTACTCTGGCGGCACTAGGATGGGCGTGCAGCGCTCGGGACAGCCCCTCGTCGATCAAGCTCTCCAGCCATTGGTTGTTCTGCTCGCGGCGCCGGCGCTCCAATCGACCCGAGGAGAGCATTTTCGCGTGGTGCTCTGAGAGCGCCGCCCAAGCCTCGTCGATGCCAGCGCCGCTGATCGCGCTGGTTGTCAACACCCGGGGACAATCGGCGCCGCGCAGCAGCCGCAAGGCGGCCAGCATCTCAGTGGCGGCTCGCTCTGCCCGGGCAACATTGTCGCCATCTGCTTTGTTGACGCAGACGACGTCGACCAGCTCCAAGATGCCGCGCTTGATGCCTTGTAGTTCGTCCCCAGCGCCGGCCAGGGTGAGCAGAAGAAAGCTGTCGACCAGGTTGAATACGGCGTGCTCGCTTTGGCCCACCCCCACGGTCTCGACCAGCACGACGTCGAATCCCGCAGCTTCGCAGACAATCAACGCTTCGCGCGTTCGGCGTGCGACGCCTCCGAGAGTGCCTGCTGTTGGACTGGGACGAATGAAACAGTTCTCTTGGCTCGCCAGCCGCGGCATGCGTGTCTTGTCCCCTAAGATGCTCCCCCCGGACAAGCGACTGGTCGGATCCACGGCCAGCACGGCAACGCGGTGAGCGCACTGCAGCAGCGAGAGGCCCAACGCTTCAATGAAAGTGCTCTTTCCCGCGCCCGGCACGCCACTAATGCCGATCCGGCGCGCGCCGCCGCAGTGCGGCATCAGCTGGGTGATCAGCTCTTCCGCTAGCTGCCTGTGATCGTCCCGCTGGCTTTCTACGAGGGTGATGGCTCGGGCCAGACTGCGACGATTCCTCGCCCGCACTCCGGAAAGGAGGGCGCGTAGATCCGGAAACTCGTCGATCGCCACCCGGCTTGCCTCAACCCTTCTTGTGCCGCGCCTCCACTAAGGAGAGCACGCGTTCCGCGGCGACGGGCACGGGGGTACCCGGACCAAACACCGCACCGACGCCCATCTTTTCCAGGCTCGGGTAGTCGCTGGGGGGGATCACGCCGCCGACCACGATCGTGATGTCCGTTGCTTCGAGCTTTGCGAGCTCGGCGATGAGTGCGGGCACCAGGGTCGTGTGCCCAGCCGCTTGGGAGGACACGCCAATGGCATGCACGTCGTTTTCGACAGCTTGTCGCGCCGCCTCTGCAGGCGTCTGGAACAATGGGCCGACGTCGACGTCGTAACCCGCATCAGCGAACGCGGTCGCGATGAGCTTGGCTCCGCGGTCGTGTCCATCTTGGCCCATTTTGGCCACCAAAATACGGGGTCTCCGCCCATGTTGCTTTTCGAAGTCCCCGACACGGGTTCTGAGTGCCAGCCACTGTGGGTCGTCCGCGTAATAACCTCCGTAGACGCCAGAAATGCTCTGAGTTTCCGCCTGATGGCGACCAAATGCGCGTTCCATGGCGTCAGAAATCTCCCCTACCGTGGCCCGCGCTCGCGCAGCGTCCACGCACAACTCTAACAGGTTCCCGCCGCCGGATTCCGCTGCCTGCTGCAATGCCAGCAGTGCCGCGTCGACTTTGGCTTGGCTCCGGGTGCGCTTGATCTGAGCCAGGCGCTCGAGTTGGTTCTTGCGAACCATGCTGTTGTCGACGAAGCGCGCGTCGATGGGCGCGTCATCTTCTGGCGCGTATTTGTTCACACCCACAATGACGTCCAGACCACGGTCGATGCGGGCCTGTCGGCGGGCCGCCGCTTCCTCGATGCGTAGCTTGGGCATGCCGCTTTCAACGGCCCGGGTCATGCCACCCACGGATTCGATCTCTTCAATCAGCCCCAACGCTTTCGCAGCCAGGGCGTGCGTCAGACTCTCCATGAAGTAACTGCCGCCGAAGGGGTCGACCACTTTGGTGATGCCCGTCTCATGCTGCAGAATTAGCTGAGTGTTGCGAGCGATCTTGGCTGCGAAGTCGCTCGGCAGGGCGATGGCCTCGTCAAAGGAGTTGGTATGCAGACTCTGGGTTCCACCCAAGGTTGCCGCCATGGCCTCGACGGTGGTGCGCACAATATTGTTGTGGGGGTCCTGTTCCGTGAGGCTCACACCGCTGGTTTGGCAGTGGGTCCGCAGCATCATGCTTTCAGGCTTTTTGGGGTCAAAATGCTGCTTCAGCAGGGTGGCCCAGAGCAGCCGGGCGGCGCGCAGTTTGGCGACCTCCATGAAGAAGTTCATCCCGATCGCGAAGAAGAACGAAAGCCTGGGAGCAAAGTCGTCGATCTTCAGGCCCTTGTTCAGTGCAGCACGCACGTACTCCAGGCCGTCCGCGATGGTGAATGCCAACTCCAGATCGCAGGTCGCGCCAGCTTCTTGCATGTGATAGCCGCTGATCGAGATGGAGTTGAAGCGCGGCATGTGCTTGGCGCTGTACTCGATGATGTCCGCCACGATGCGCATGCTGGGTGTGGGCGGATAGATGTAGGTGTTGCGCACCATAAACTCTTTAAGAATGTCGTTTTGAATCGTGCCGGTCAGCGCCTTGCGCTCCACCCCTTGTTCTTCGGCCGCGACGATGAACATCGCCATGATTGGCAACACAGCGCCGTTCATGGTCATCGAGACGCTCATTTCTCCGAGGGGGATGCCGTCGAAGAGGATGCGCATGTCTTCGACGCTGTCGATCGCGACGCCCGCTTTTCCGACGTCACCCACTACGCGCGGATGATCGCTGTCGTAGCCGCGGTGCGTAGCCAGGTCGAAGGCGACAGAAAGCCCGCGTTGACCGGCGGCGAGGGCTTGCCGATAGAAGGCGTTCGAGTCCTCTGCGGTCGAGAACCCTGCGTACTGTCGGATCGTCCAGGGGCGCCCGGTGTACATCGTTGCGCGGGGGCCACGCACAAACGGAAACGCGCCGCTGACAGTGTCGACGAAGTCCAGGTCTTGGACGTCCTTGGCGCTGTAGAGCGCTTTGACGGCAATGCCTTCGGGGGTCTGCCAGGAGAGTTGCTCCGGGTCCTTGCCCTTCGTTTCGCTTTTGGCCAGCGTGGCCCAGGCAGTCAGGTCAGCGGGGGTGTGGCTCATCAGGTGCTCCAACGCCCACGCGATAGGGTGGGCGCCCGCCGTTCTAGCAAAACTCAGGCTGGGGAGCGAAGGCGCATTAACTGCGTGCGGCTTCGACAAACGCCCGCGCGCTCGCTCGATCGACGGGAAAACGCACAGCGCCGTTCTGCTTCACGGCCGTGCCGACGATGGCGCCGTCGGCGAGAGACAGCAGCGCGGCAGCGCTCTGCCGAGTCATGCCGCTGCCGACCCAGAGCGGTCGGTCTGGAACCGCTGCGCGCACTGCAGCGAGTGCTTGGGGATCGGTGCCGGCGCCGGTTGCGCTGCCCGTCACGATCAAAGCGTCCGCCAAGCCGCGGTATGCTGTGTCCGCTGCGGCCCGTGCGAGATCGAAGTCCGCCGGGAAGGTGGCGTGTTTCACGCCAACATCCGCGACGATCCGCACGTCGGCGTTGAGACGCGCGCGCAGGCGCAGGCTCTCGTGGGCTTGACCTGACAGCATGCCTTGGTCCGTGTAGGCCACTCCGCTATGCACGTTGACGCGAATAAAGTCTGCGCCCGTTGCCGCCGCCACGCAGAGGGCGGCGCGAGCATCGTTTCGCAGGACGTTGATTCCGATAACGGCAGCGGAGTGGTGCCGGCGCAGCTCTGCGCCGACACGGGTCATGCTGGCGATGGTTTCAGCGGGTACGTTGTCTGGATAGAATGGCGCGTCGCCGAAGTTCTCGATGACGAATCCGTCGAAGCCGCTGGCGACCAGCGCCTCGGCGTCCGTCAGTGCTCTTTCGATGACAGCGTCGAGAGAGCTGGCACCCGGGCTACCCGGTAGGGGGAGCAAATGGGCAACGCCGAGGAGCGTCTTGTGCGGATCGCCGACTGCTAGTTTCAACATGACCGGGCTGAGAGTAATGCCCAGAAGCCGTCCGAAGCGCCAGGGCCCTGTTGCGTCCGAAGAATCGGGGTATAAAGGCCCATGCACCCAGTCGGAGACTTCGAGTTGCTTTCCCCCGGGGGGCGCCCGGTACCGATGGCGGACCTTTGGGCCAACGGCCCAGTCGTTGTCGGATTTGTGCGGCACTTCGGTTGACTGTTTTGCCAAGAGCAGGTTGCGCAGTTGCGTGACATGGAGTCCGATATCATCGCTCACGGCGCGAGCGTTGCCGTCGTCGGCAACGGCGCTCCGGCGCACGCGCAGCGCTTCGAACGACACGCCGGGCTGCAGGGCAAAGTGTTCACGGATCCCGCGCGGCAGACCTATCGCACGCTCGGTATGAAGAGCGGGGTAGCGACGACGTTCAATCTAGAAGCCGTGCGCAACGCTCTGCGGGCGTACCGAGCCGGGTTTCGCCAACGCAGGCGACAGGGCGATCCATGGCAGCAGGGCGGGACTGCTGTCTTTGACCCTGGGGGCCGGCTGGTTTTTCTGCATGTCGCAAAATCGGCCGGGGACAACGTGGATGCCGGCGCACTGCTCGCCGTGCTCTCCGCGCTTTGAGTCACGGGGCTTGATCGTAGCGGTCGATCACGTCTTTGGGCGCTTGCACCAATTCAATCAGCACGCCGCAACCAGAGAGCGGGAATGCGTCATTTGATTTGGGGTGGATGAAGCAGATGTCGTGTCCTGACGCGCCCTTGCGGATCCCGCCCGGAGTGAAGCGCACGCCCTGGGACTCCAGCCAGGCAACCGCAGCCGCTAGATCGTCCACCCAGAGCCCGATGTGGTTCAGCGCAGGCTCGTGCACTTTGGGTTTCTTGTCCGGATCGAGGGGTTGCATCAGGTCGATTTCGACCTGGGCGGCGCCCCGTCCGAGCACCGTCACATCTTCGTCGACGTTTTCGCGTTCGCTGCGGAATTCCGAGACCTTTTCCGCGCCCAGGAGCGCGATCCACAGGTGCGCCAACTCAGCCTTGTCCGTGTGGCCGAGGGCAACTTGCTGCAGCCCCAGGACTCGAAAACTGCGCGCCGCGGCTGGCACTACGGCACCCGGGCCTGAACGCCGAGGGACAGCTCAAGGTTGGAGTGGATGGAGCGAAGAATGCCGGTCGTGATCCCCGCATTCGCGTAGATGCCGATGGCGCGCGCGAAGTCGTACTGGGGGCCTGCCGCTAGGTGGAAGACGACGTCTTTCTTGTATTCGGGGTTATTGGTTTCCCACAGCGGGTTGCCCGCACCGCTCTCGAACTCGGCTCCAATGGCGGGTTCGATGAAGATTTTGAATGCGCTATCGCTCATGGTGTAGATGCGTGCGCCTGCTCCGAGGATCAGCACCTCGTTCGTGTTGGTTTCTGGCTCACCCTGTAGCCCGAAACGTGCCCAGGCGTAGGGTTCGATCCCGCCGATAGGGGCGAAGGACAGGGCAACGTCTAGGGCCATGGGCGCGACGTGCCCACAGAACTTCTGCTGGTCTTTGGGCGGCTTCGCGATATCGGGTTCGCTGCAATACGGCGATGCGTCGTATCGGAAAATCATGCGGTAGCCGCCGGTGACTCCCACCCGCAGGCCGAACTGGCCGCCATGGGAAAAACTGCGGTCGCCTTCTCCGGGGCCGTCGTCGTCACCGTCACTGGGGGGCGTCGAGGGCGGGGTAGACGTCGACGCCGCGCCTGCGTCGCCGTTCTGGGCGGCTGCGTCGGCTGGTTGCACAGCCGCGTCCGTGGGCTGGGCGGCTGCGTCGGTTTCGGCGGCAGCTTCAGTTTTTTGCGCCTCAGCCTCGGTCGGGCTCTCGGGCTGTGCCGCGTGCAACCCTGGGGCGAAGAGCAACGCGACGATCAGGCAGCGTCCGTTCATGCCCGCAGCATATGCGGACCGGGCGAGGACTTCCACCGGCCACTTCATGCGAAGGGCTGGCGTGTGTGGAGTGGGCGCCCCTAGGCCTTGGGTTTTAGCGCAGGAGCCATGCGGGCCGTGCCGGCTACCGTCCATTTACGCTCAGCTTCCAGCGCTTCCCAGCGCAGGCTGACTTCGATCTTGCCGGCAGCCATCTTCGTCGGCGACCGTCCCTGCCACTGATCCGCTGCCGGCAGCGTCAAAGTGCGCTCCGCTGCGATCTTGGACAGATTCGCCTTTTCCGTCGTCAGCGCCAGCACGCCCAAACCTGCGAACAGCGGGACCATCCCGCTGGGGATGTGCTCCGCAACGACCGCGCGCAAGTTGTCGCCCAGACTTGCCGCGTGTCGTGCTGCGAAGCGCACCGCGTCCAGGGAGTGAAGTACCATCACGCTTGGGACCTCTGGTGGCAACATGGAGTCCACGACCGCAAGGGTCTCGGAACTGCTCCAGCCCGCAGATTTCGGCTGCTTAGCCGGCAAGGCCTTTGCGCCCTCCAAGCCGTCCTTGGCTTTGCCCTTGCCCTTGCGCAGGATCAGCACGTCGTCCGTCGGCAGAGTCCGAGGCACCGTGACGCGAACCGGGCGCTTGAAACTTCGCGGGTCCCCGAGCTGACCGGAAGCGACTGCGTAGGCAATGGTCTCCGCGGAAGCGACGATGAAGCGACGATCGGACGGAGCCCCTGGTTCGGGATCGAAAGTACGCAGCGACACCCCGCCGGCTTTTGGCGGGGGATACAGTTCCCCGGTCACCAGCCGGTGGTCGGGCTCGATCAGTCGGGCGCCGGTGGCGATGAGATCCACGAGGGCACCCGAGTTTGCCAGCACCTCGAGAGCTTGGCGGGACGGCGGGGCCAGCAGGAAATCTAGACGCGGTGGTACCCGCTTACTCTTCAAGAGCGCCGCGGCAGCAAGCAGGTCCCGAAGCGAAGCCCCGGAGTCGCCGCCGAGCACGACTTGGAAGACGGGTTTGCCGGCCACTTCACGTACCTGGCGCACTTCGCCGGATTCATCCATGACCAGGGGATCGACCGCGCTCAGGTCAACGCTGATCACGTCGTCGCAGGGGGCACCCGGGTCCGGCAGCAGACTGCGATGCGCCTTGCTGCGGCGTTGGTCCCGTAGATACACCTCAGTCTTTTCGTCGCTGACGAAGAGCGCGGCGCTGGCACCGAGTTGTGGCGCAAGGGCGCACAGAACGGCGCGATCCGGCACGGACAACAGCCGCGCGCTCGGACCGGCAAATTCGATCACGACGGGCGCATGTTGCTCCGTGTCGATCTTGCGAATGATGTCGCCGAGCCCACGGCGAATCAATTCGAGGGCCACGTCGCGGACGCAGACAAAGGGCCGAATACGACCCGAAAGGAGCACCTGCACACTACGCGGCGGACGCAGCCAAATGGTTCCGTGGGTCAGCGCTTCGGCCAGCTGCGACGGAGCGGCGACCAAGGTGAGCATTCCAACCCCGCCCACCGAGGCCAATCGGGGTTCATCAGTCAGGGCCAGTCGTGCCGGGCTTCCGAACCGCTCAAGATGCACTGCCGCGGGGAAACCGATTCCGGGCCTGGCAATGAGTATGTTGTTCTGCAGAACGGCGCGGGACACACGTTCCGGCGCACTCAAGCTCGGCTCTTCGCCGTCCGTCGTGACGCAGCGCGTGTCGTAGGCGACCGCTGCTTCGATGGAACACTTCTTCAGACCGTACTCGAGCGCTTCCGCCAGTACACGATTGGGCTCGCGTGCCAGGATGACCTGGTCGACCTTCACGCGAACCACGTCGTCTTTGAGGTCGGGGTTATCCGCCCGGCCTGCGAGGACCTTCTGAGTCATTGTGCGGGGAGGGTCTCCCGCGCGCGCACGCATGATCGCTAAGCTTTCTCGGGGCTAAGGGTGCCATGGAGCCCGGTCGTCCCGGGCTCAGGGTAGGGGAACGTAGCCGCTCGACGTTAGGGGGGTCAAGGACGTCAGAGGGCAGTCTTCCTTGGTGCAAATCACCCAACCGGCACCAGGGTGCAACCCATCGTTTGAGAAATTTCCTTGGCCGAGGTCTGCCGGTGCCTACTCTAGTCGTAAATGTGGGAAATTGTTTGAAATTATCGAAAGAAGCGGGGCGGATCTCGCGGCGCTTCGGAGGCGCGGCCCCAGCCCCGATCTATTGGGGGTCGGCCGGCTGTGGCCGCCTTGGCAGAAACGTTCACGGATGAGGACAAAGCAGATAGGCTAGCGGGCCATGTTCAAAGAAGCGCTCGAAGGGGTCGTCCACGGGACGGATGGCGGGCTGGCCAGCCTGCTGATGGATTTTGAGGGCATTCCCCTGGAGAGCTACGCCCTGGACGATTCGCCCTTCGATATCGAAGCGGTTGGGGCGGAAGTGAGCGTCGTGGTCAAGGCTATTCAACGGGCCACTGAGATGCTCGAAGCCGGTGACACCAAAGAGGTGGCCTTCAAGAGTGGCCGGCTGATCACGCTGATCCGCGTGATCAACGAAAACTACTTCATCGCGTTGACGCTCTCGCCGGAAGGCAATCTCGGCAAGGGCCGCTTCTTGCTGCGGGTCTTGGCGCCGAAGCTGCACGAGGAGCTCGCGTAATCGCGTGGCCCAAGCCCGATCGCGGCGCGGCGCGAAGGGGCCCCGCGCGCGTTCGCCACGGTCTTCAGCCCCACGGCGACGACGCCCGGCATCCCTTCTTCGCATTCTCGTAGTCAGTGGCCCGAACCTCGACAGGCTGGGCAAACGCGAGCCAGAAATCTACGGCAAGACCACTCTCAAGCAGATCCATTCGGCGCTGGCTGCGGCCGGCAAGGCTCTTGAGGTTGAAGTGGACTGCAGGCAGTCCAACCACGAAGGATTGCTGATCGACTGGATCAACGCGGCAGGCGACGAGCGCTTCGACGGGATCCTGATCAACCCCGGCGCGCTCACCCACACGTCCTACGCGCTGCTCGACTCACTCAAAGGTTGCGGCTTGCCAGCAGTGGAAGTGCACATCTCGAATCCTGACGCGCGGGAAGTGTTTCGCCGCCGCTCTCGGATCGCGCCCGCGTGCCTTGGCCGCGTCGCGGGTTTTCGTGAGGACTCCTATCTGCTCGCTCTCGAAGGTTTGGTGCGCCGCCTGCGCATCGCGGCGAACGCGGAAGCCGGCGCGTAGCAAGTTTCGCAGGCACAATTGGCTGGTTTTGCTGCAGGGTCGCGGCTAGCCTCCGGCCCCGCGCTTCCCGCAGCACGTGCCCCCCGCTGCCAGCGCAGGCCCGAAGAAGGGGACGTTTCCGAGGATGGCAAATATGGAGATCTCTCTCAAGCAGCTGCGCAATCTGATCGCGACCCTCGAAGAAGGTGGCGTTCAAGAGATGGAATACGAGGACGAGAAGCTGAAGCTGCGCCTGTCCTTCGCGCGCGCCGGGGGACTTCCCGCGCAGCTAGCGCTTCCCCCAACTGCAGGGCCCGCACTTGCCGCGACGGGGCCTGCGGCCGTCAAAGAAGAAGCTGCGGGCGTGTTCGTCACGTCACCGTTTGTTGGCACCTTCTACCTCGCTCCGGCGCCGGACGCCGAGCCCTTCGTGGCGGTTGGCGCGACGGTAAAAAAGGGACAAGTGCTTTGCATCGTGGAAGCGATGAAGCTGATGAACGAGATTGAGGCGGATCACGCCGGCGTCATCGACGAGATATTGGTCGAAAACGCAGAGAGCGTGGAGTTTGGGCAGAAGCTGTTCAGGCTGCGCTAGTCGCCGTCGGCCCGCAAGGAGACACGGCGCATGTTCAAAAAAATCCTGATAGCGAACCGCGGGGAAATCGCCATGCGCGTGATCCGCGCCTGCCGCGAACTTTCGATTCGCACGGTTGCAGTGCATTCCACCGCGGATGAGGGCGCACTGCATACGCGCTTTGCGGATGAAGCCATTTGCATTGGACCGCCGCCTGCAGCGCAGAGCTACCTGAATGTTCCCGCGATCATCTCTGCGGCGGAGATCAGCGCAGCCGATGCAATCCACCCAGGCTACGGCTTTCTCAGTGAAAACGCGGCGTTCGCACAGGTCGTCGAAGACTGTGGCCTTTCGTTCATCGGGCCCACGGCCACGGCGATGCAGAATTGGGGCGACAAGCTGCTTGCCCGCGGCATTGCGAAGCAGTTCGATCTGCCGCTGTTGCCCGGCAGCGACGCTCTCCGCGACGCCGTCCACGCCGAAGAAGAGGCAAAGCGCGTGGGCTTCCCGGTGATGCTTAAGGCTCGTGGCGGTGGTGGCGGGCGGGGCATGCGCATTGTGCGCCAGGCGTCTGAGATCCGCCGAGCATTCGAGTCTGCGTCTTCCGAGGCGCTCTCCGCCTTCAAGAATGCCGAGATGTACCTGGAGCGCTACGTGGAGCGCCCGCGCCACGTCGAGTTCCAGGCGCTTGCGGACCAACACGGCCAAGTGTGGACACTGGGTGAGCGCGAATGCAGCCTGCAGCGTCGGCACCAAAAGATCGTCGAAGAAGCACCCTGCGTTGCCATGACCGAAGGCCGCCGTGCCGAGATGGGCGAGCGTATCCGGAAGGCGCTGAGAGAGACCGGCTACACCAGTCTGGGAACCTTGGAGTTCTTGATGGACGAGGACGGCTCGCTGTATTTCATGGAGATGAATACGCGGGTGCAAGTGGAGCACCCGGTGACGGAACTCGTAACCGGCGTCGACTTGGTCGTGGAACAGATCCGGGCGGCGGCGGGTGAGCGGTTGGACCTTCCGGACACCCGACCCTGGAAGTTCCGCGGTCACGCAATCGAGTGTCGCATCGTCGCGGAGGATCCAGTGACGTTCGCGCCGTGGCCGGGCATGATCACCGAGTACCACCCCCCAGGTGGGGCGGGAGTGCGCGTGGACTCAGGGGTATTTGGTGGCTGGCGCGTTCCGCCGCACTACGATTCGCTGCTCGCGAAAGTCATCACACACGGCCAGACACGTCAGGCGGCAATCAGTCGCATGCAACGCGCTCTGGACGAGCTGATTATCGGCGGCATCCGCACGAACGTGGACTTCCACAAGAAGCTGTTGCAGGACCGCGAAGTATTGGAGGGAACCATGACCACCCGCACCGTCGAGCGCGTCGTCGAGGAGTTCCGCGCGGAATATGTGCCGAAGAGCTAGCGGCCAACGTGCCCCGCACATTGGCTCGCGATTCGCTACAATACCAAGCGACGCATGAGTGAACTCGGGTCGCGGGTCCTGTCGGGGGAAACCCCAGCCATAGCGCGCGCCTG
Source organism: uncultured Polyangiaceae bacterium (assembly GCA_965369205.1). GTDB lineage: Bacteria > Myxococcota_A > Polyangia > Polyangiales > Polyangiaceae > JACKEA01. Next base: position 23,761 of record CBDUPW010000012.1, read on the forward strand.
TCGCGCGGTGGATGACCGGTTGCCCGGCTACCGCGAGCTCCTCCAAGAGCTCTTCCCCCATACCGGACGGGCATGGATGATCGGGATCACCGGCAACCCCGGAGCGGGAAAAAGCACGCTGACGGATCGATTGATCATTCGGTTTCGTAGCGCGGGGCAGAGAGTTGCTGTCGTGGCCGTGGACCCGACGAGCCCATTTTCGGGTGGCGCCATCTTGGGGGATCGTATTCGCATGCAGCGGCATTTTGAGGACGAGGGCGTCTTCATTCGGTCGCTGGCGACTCGGGGTGCTCTCGGTGGCCTTTCGCGATCGGCCATGGATGTCGCTCGCGTTCTAGACGCCTCGGGCGCCGACGTGATCCTCGTCGAAACCGTCGGCGTGGGCCAGGATGAACTTGAGATCACCCGCGCCGCACATAGCACGCTGGTGGTGCTGTCTCCGGGAATGGGGGACGACATTCAGGCCATCAAAGCCGGGATACTGGAAATCGCCGATGTGTTCGCGGTGAACAAGGCCGATCGCGACGGAGCCGACGCGACGGTGCGGGACCTGGAGCTGATGCTGGCGCTTGGGTCGGACATCTTTTCCAAGGCGGCCGCCAAGAGCCCCGGACACACGGCCGCGAGCGTGGCTCCCCGGCCAAGCGCTTCCGCGCAAGGCGCCCATTGGGTTCCGCCGGTTCACAAATGCATTGCCTCCCGAGATCGCGGCATCGACGCGGTTCTCGAGGACTTAAGACGGCATCGCGTGTGGGTGACCGAAACGCCCGCCGGACAGTCACGCGCCCAGGAGCGCGCCCGGGAGGCCCTGATTGGCTACCTGCGAGACAGCCTGTCGCAGAAGATCGTGAGCACGCTTTCCGATGAGTTGGACGCCCTGGTGGCGCGGGTCGAAGCTCGCGAGCTCGACCCCTACGCCGCCTGCGATCAATTGTTGGCCCAGCTGACGCGAGACTAGCGCCGCACGCGCTTCGTGGGCTTGGTGGCCCCGGAAACCTTGGCCGCCTTCTTGGTCGTTGCTGACCTGTGCGCCGCCTTCTTGACCGCCTTTGGAGCGCGCGCCCGGGTTGGCTTGCGACCAATGCTTTCGGCCTTGAACGCGCTCGGGCAGGCGTCGGTGATGCTACAGGCGGCGCACGCCGGCGAGCGCGCCGTGCACACGCGTCGACCGTGGAAGATCAAGGTGTGCGAGATGCGGTCCCATTGTCCCTGGGGGAACAGTCGCATCAGGTCTTGTTCAATCTTTTCCGGAAGCGATTGCTTGCTCCACCCCAGGCGTTGGCTGATGCGCTGCACGTGGGTGTCGACCACGACTCCCTCGGGCTTGCCGAACGCCACGCCGAGCACGACGTTGGCCGTCTTCCGTCCCACACCGGAAAGCGCAACGAGCGCGTCTAGTCGATCCGGGACTTGCCCGCCGTACTCCGAGCAAAGTTGGGCCGAAAGGTTGATGATGTTCTTGGACTTCTGACGGAACATGCCCAGGCTGCCGATCAGCTTCTCCACCACGGCCTGGGGCGCGCTGGCTAGGGCGGCGGCACTGGGGAACTCGGCGAAAAGGCCGGGCGTTGCCTTGTTCACCGCTACGTCCGTGCTTTGGGCGCTGAGCACCGTGGCTACCAGGAGCTGGAACGGACTCTCATGAACCAGTTCGCAATGTGCATCCGGATGCGCCGCAACCAGGCGTTTGAAGGTCTGCGGCGCGGCACGGACGGCGGCGGACTTGGCCATTAGTCGTCGTCCGCGTCGTCCGTTTCGCGAGCGTCCGTTTCTCCCGCACCGGCGTCGTCGTCCGTTTCTTCTGCGTCCGTGGCGGATCCGCCCGCGTCGGCGTCCGTGGCCGTGCTGGCACCCGCGCCGTCCGGCGCATTGCCGTCCGGCGCGCTGCCGTCTGGCGCACCGCCGTCGTCGGTTGCGGCGGCCTCCGCCGCTTCATCCTCCTCGTCGCCGCGTTCGCCAACGGGCTCGACCGCCACGACGCGTTCGTCTTCGTCGACGTTCATGACCTTCACGCCCTGGGCGTTGCGGCCGGTTTCGCGAATTTCGCCGACGGGGCAACGGATGGTCTGGCCGCGGTTCGTGATGAGCATCACTTCGTCTTCGTCCTTGACCAGAGCGACCCCAACCACCGGGCCGTTGCGCTCGCTTGCATCGATCAAGATGATGCCCTTGCCTCCGCGCTTTTGAGCACGGAACTCCTCCAAGGATGTGCGCTTGCCGTAGCCGCGCTCGCATACGGCGAGCACCTGGCTGCGCTCTGGCTCCGTCGCGATGAAGCCAATGACTTCGTCGCCCTCTTCTAGATCCATGCCTTTGACGCCGGCTGCGCTCCGGCCCATGGCGCGGACCTGATCCTCAGCGAAACGGATGCTCTTGCCGCTCTTGGTGGCGATCATGAACTCCCGAGTGCCGTCCGTCACTAAGGCGGACAGCAACTGGTCGTCGTCTGCGATCTTTACGCCGATGATGCCCTTCTCACGGTAGTTCTGGTAGTCGGCGATGGCGGTCTTTTTGATTTGCCCGCGCTTGGTCAGGGTGGTGACGAACACTCCTTCGTCGAATCCGGGCACTGGCGTGATGGCGCGGACGCGTTCGTTTTCCTCCATGCCGATGAAGTTGACGATGGCGCGCCCCTTGGCGACGCGGGCACCCACCGGGATTTCGTAGACCTTCTTGACGTAGACCTTGCCGCGGTCACTGAAGAAGAAGACGAAGCTGTGCGTGCTCGCTACGAACAGCATGTTGACGAAGTCGTCGTCGCGAGCGTCAACTCCACGGTTGCCTTTGCCGCCCCGCTTTTGGGCGCGGTACTCGGAGAGTGCGGTGCGTTTGATGTAGCCATGGTGGGAAATGGTCACCACCATGTCCTCCTCTTGGATCAGATCCTCGATGAGGATTTCGGCTTCGTTGTCGACAATCTCGGTTCTGCGCGGAGAGGCGTGCTTTTCCTTCACCTCTTCGAGCTCCCGGACGATGACCTCCATGAGCAGGGTCTCGTTTCCCAGGATCGCCCGGAGGTGGGCGATTTGGTCGCAGAGTTTGCCGTATTCTTCCGCCAATTTCTCGTATTCGAGGCCGGTGAGGCGGGCGAGGCGCATCTCCAGAATCGCCTTGGCCTGACGCTCAGAGAGGCGGTAATCCCTTCGGCCGGCAGCGGCAGTGATTTCCTGTTCTGGTCGGCCCGCGCGCCGAACGAACTCCTCGAGTCCCGCCAGGGGCAGGGTCATCAAGCGCTGGCGCGCTTCGTCGGGATCCCGTGATTCGCGAATCGTCTTGATCACCAAGTCGACTTCGGTGACCGCCATGCCCAGGCCCTCGACGAGCTCGCGTTGGGCTTCTGCCTGGGTGAGTTCGTAGCGCGTGCGTCGGCTGACGATCTCGCGCCGATGTTCGATGAAGAGTGCGAGAGTTTCTTTCAGATCGAGCACGGCTGGGCGGCCATTGACGATCGAGAGATTGATGATTCCGAAGGACGACTGCATGTCCGTCAATCGAAACAGCTGGTTCAAAATGACTTCCGGAAAGACGTCCTTTTTGAGCTCGATGACGAGCCGCATGCCGTCGCGATCGCTTTCGTCGCGCGCTTCGCGAATGCCTTCGATGCGTTTGTCCCGCATCAGCTCGCCGATCTTGGCGTGCAGCCGCGCCTTGTTGACCTGGAACGGGATTTGGGTGATCACGATTTGCTCGCGATCTTGGCTTCCGGAGACCTTCTCGGTCTCGGTGCGCGCCCGCATCACGACGGAGCCTCTGCCGGTCTTGTAGGCTTGATAGATGCCGGCACGGCCGTAAATGAAGCCGCCCGTGGGGAAGTCCGGCCCCGGAACGATGGTGATGAGCTCCTCGATGGTGGTTTCCGGCTTGTGGATCAGCTCGATGGTGGCGTCGATGATTTCGCCGAGATTGTGCGGCGGAATGTTGGTTGCCATGCCGACGGCAATGCCGCTGCTGCCGTTGACGAGTAGGTTCGGAAACCGCGCGGGCAACACCCGGGGCTCCGAGCTTGACTCGTCGAAGGTCGGGATGAAGTCGACCGTGTCTTTGTCGATGTCCGACAGCAGCTCCATGGCGATCTTCGCCATGCGACTTTCGGTGTAACGATATGCAGCGGGTGGATCGCCGTCGACGGAACCGAAGTTCCCCTGGCCGTCCACCAGGAGGTGCCGCATGGAAAAGTCCTGCGCCATGCGCACCAGCGCGTCGTAGACCGCGGCGTCACCATGGGGGTGGTATTTGCCAATGACCTCGCCTACGACGAGCGCGCACTTCCGGTAGCCTGTGCTGGGTGTCAGGTTCAGTGCGCGCATCGCATAGAGAATGCGGCGATGCACGGGCTTCAGTCCGTCCCGTACGTCCGGGATGGCGCGACCGATGATCACGCTCATCGCGTAGTCGAGATACGAAGTTCGCATCTCGTCCTGGATGCTGATGGGAAGTTCGGACGAGGGGGACTGAGGGGGCGGTTTTTCCATGGTCATTGGGCGCGGCTCGCGGGTCTGGGAAACTGAGGGCGTGCGACGCTAGGATGCCCTGATCCGGTACCCCGGAGGGCCCGCTGCAGCAAGTCCCGGCTACGCAAATTAACGCTGCAATTTCAGGCGGTTACGGATAGATTTTTTGGCGCCAGTGGCGCGCTGTCTACAGCTGCCGGGTGAGCTGGAACGCCAGGGCGAGGCCGAATAGAAACAGCACCCAAATCAGCCAACGCGGCGTTTGAACGGGCTGCCGCAGCTCCAGTACGCCGATGCGCGCTTCGAGCTGGTCGACACGCCGCTCGAGCTCATCGACCCGCTCATCTTGACGCTCCGTGTCGCGGTCCGTGAGCGCGGCGGATTCCTCCGGGCTGGCCGGGGCGGAAAGCAGCGTGTCACTGCCGAGGGGCACGCGTTTTTTCGTCAGCGCTTCGGAAGTGACCTCGGGTTCCGGTTCGTCCTCGCTGCTCGCAGGGGGAGCGACGTTGCGAAGCGTCGTGGAGATATCTTCCTCTTTCGATGCACGCTCCGCCATGATCAGTCTTCCAGCTGTTGTCCGCGCTCAAAGCGGGGATTCGAGTTCGATTCGGTCGCGACCACTTTGTTTGGCACGGTAGAGGGCACGATCAGCGCGGTCCAAGAGGCCATTGACGTCAAAGCTGTTGGCGCTCTCTGCGGAAGAGATCCCGCCGCTGAAGGTGATCGTGCGTTCGTCGTGCTCCCCAAGCTGCATCGGTTCCGCTTTCACTTGTTCGCGCAAGCGCCCCATGACCAGTGCCGCCGCCTGGGCATCTGTGCCGCGAAAAAGCAGGCAAAACTCTTCGCCCCCGAGGCGAAACGCTTCATCAGAGCCACGCAGGCCAGCCGCCAATGTGGACGCCACATGGGCGAGCACGCGGTCTCCTTCTGGGTGCCCGAACAAGTCGTTGATGCTCTTGAAAAAGTCGAGATCAACGATGGCGAGAGACAGTGGCTCCCTATGCCGTGCGCTGTAGGAAATCTCTCGGGCCAGGGAGGCGTCGAAGTGCCTGCGGTTGCCCAGCCCCGTGAGAGCATCCTTGAGGGCGTGGCTTTCCGCGGCCTTGAGGCGCAGCCGGTCTTCGAAGTCCGCACGGCGCTTTTCGACGAGCGCGCGCACCCGTGCGGATAAAATGGGACCGCGGAAGGGCTTCTCGAGGTGGTCGAAGGCCCCCAACTCAATGCCTTGCAAGATGTCCTGATCGGTATTGGCGTGGGCCGTCAACAGAACGACCGGGATGTCTCGCATGTCTTCGTGCTCGCGCATCGCCGCCAGCACTTGGTAGCCGTCGAGGCCAGGCATCATGACGTCGAGCACGATGGCGGCGACCCGGTTGGCCGATGCTTCCAGCCAGGCGAGCGCAGCCTCACCGCCATCAAGCTCTACGACCGGTTGTCCGCTCTGGCTGAGCCAACGCGCTGCCAATGTGCGCACGGCGGGGTCGTCGTCCACAACCAGAACGACGTCCGGTTTTGGCACCAGGCTGGGACGGAGAGAGTGCACGTTGACGGATATTTTCGCGGGTGGACGCTCCCGTCGACGAAATTCCTCAAATTGCAGGCTCAGAAGAAGTTTCCAATGGTGAACTCGAACACGCTCGTCTCCTCGTAGGGCAGCGGATCGAAGGGAAAGCCCCACTCGAAGCGCAAGGGACCCAGCGGCGAGAACCAGCGGATCCCGAAGCCATAGGAGGTGCGAAGGTTCGCCAAGCTTTCTAGGCCGTCGAAGCATGGGCTCACCGCCTCGAAGCGCACATTGCCCTGGGTGGCGTCGCAGTACACGCCCTCCAGGTTCCAGGCGTTGCCAGCGTCGGTGAAGAGCACGCCTCGGATCCCGACCTTGTCCAGGATGGGGAACTCGAGCTCCAGATTCTGGAAGTACATCAAGTTGCCGCCGATGTTTGCTCCGTTTCGGATCGGAGCGCTATTCGGGTCCGTGTTGGTCGGCAGCGGGATGCGCGGTCCGATCGTGCGGAAGCGGTAGCCGCGCACGTCCAAGATCCCGCCCAGGAAGAAGCGAGCAAAGATCGGCACGCCCTCTTCACTGGGGCTGGTGACGTGGCCACCCTCGGTGTTGAGCTTGAGCACCAGCCCAGTCGTCAGCGGGTAGTAGAACCGGCCGACGAAGCGGTGGCGGATGAACTCGTTATCGGAGGCGAGGGTCGAGGCTGCCACCTCCGTAGAGCCGCGCAAATACAACCCCGCCGTTGGAAACAAGCGGTTATCGCGTGTGTCGTAGGTGAGGGCCGGACGCAGACTCGACGTGAAGCCGTCGCTGAACAGATTTGCCAAGGGCAACCGAGTGAAGACGCTGACCGCGCTGGACGTGCCCAGGAACGTGGACTGGGTCTGCGTGCTCACTTCGTCTAACTCACCGGTGTAAGTCATGGATGCAGTGAGCTCGGGCTCAACAAGCGGGTAGCCGAAGGTGAGCGAGCCGCCGCGACTCGACTGGGAGAAGTCGTTGAAGATGCGGAGTTGGTCGAAAAGGTCAACGCTCGCGGAGAACCTGCTGTCGAGAAAGTACGGCTCGAAGAAGCGGATGTTCACCAGCTGCCGCAGGCCGCTGACTTGGGCCTGTAGGGACAGGCTCTGCCCGTAGCCGAACAGATTCGCCTGCTGTACCTGCGCCGTCGCGATAAAGTTTTCGATACTCGAGAACCCCGCGCCTACTTGGAATGTTCCCGTCGGGCGTTCCGTCACCTCGATGTTGACCTGGACCTTGTCGGGGGCCGAACCCTCCTCGGTGGAGATGTCCACGCGCTCGAAAAAGCCGAGGGCAGTGATGCGCTGACGGGATTCCTCTAGTCGGGTTTCGTGGAAGAGCTCGCCCTCGGACACTTCCATTTCCCGACGAATGACTTTGTCCCGGGTCTTCGAATTGCCGCGGAATTCGATGCGTTCGAAGTAGACCAAGGGTCCCCGTTCGATGGGCACCACGATGTCGACTTCGTGCCTTTCCTGGTCGAGACGGGTCTGCGGATTGGCTTCGACGTTTGCGTAGCCGTGGTCCCGGTACAGCGTCCGGATGGACTGCAGGTCCTCAAGCAATTCGGCGCGGTTGAAGTAGTCACCGGGGTCAGCGCGAACCATCGAAGCGAGGGCGCGCCGACCGTCGATCGGTTCCACCTCTTTGCCATTGGCTCCACGCTCGTACACGCGGAGTTGGCGGATCCGGTAGCGCGGGCCCTCGTTGATCGTGATCGAGACCTCGATACCGCTCTTGTCTGGGGTCAACATCACGCGTGGTGTGCTGATGGAGACCGTCAGGTAGCCACGGTCGTAGTAGAGCGCGCTGATGACGGCGATGTCCCGCTCGAAGGCGTCTTGGCGGTACGGGCCGCCAGAGCCGAATGCGAAGAAGCCGGAGTTGCCCGTGAACATGACCTCGCGCAGCTCTTCGTCGGTGATGGTGTGATTGCCGATGAAGGTGATGCGCTTCACACTGACTTGCGACTGCTCCTTGATGCTGAAGCGGATCAGAACCTCGTTGTTCTTCTGGGGAACAACTTCGCTTTTGACGTCTGCCAGAAAGAAGCCTTTTTCCGCGTACATGTCCCGGATCTTCTGAATGGTGCGGCGGATTGCCGGACGACTCAGAATGGTGCCGTCTTTGACTTCGATGGCTTCAGCGAAGTCTTCGGTGTCGATCTCGGAATTTCCCTCGAAGAGGACCTGACTGATACTCGGGCGCTCGCGCACCACGAAACGAAGGTTCACTCCGCTGTCGTCGCGATCAAGATCCACTTCGATGTCGTCGAAGAATCCGGAATTCCACAGCTCACGGACGTCTTGAGCGAGCGTCTCTGGGTCGAAGTTCTGCCCCACGCGTTCTCGCAGGTAGGTCAAGATGTCAGACTTCGTGACGCGGCGGTTGCCGCCAACGTCGATGCGCGCGATGGGCAGCCCGCGAGCCCTTTCGGCCTCGGAAGGCGGGAGGCGGATACTGGGCTGCACGTCGACGGGCGCGCTGTTGTCGCCGCTCGCCTCGGCTTTCGGTTGCGCGGCGGGCTGCTGGGCCTGCACCAGGGGAGCAAAGGACAGCGTCAGGGCCGCTACGATGAAGAGGCGCAGCGCGGCGCGGGATCGGGCGAGAAGCAAAGTCAGCATGAGGCGGTCATCGAGGACGAATCGAAGGAGGAGGGGAGGGGCAAGCAGGCTGCGAATTTGGGGGACCGCCGTGGGGCCTAAATCGCCGGCCGGAATTAGCCCAGCGGCGGTCGCGTCTCAAGTCGAAGGCGGAAAAAACCGCCGAATTCTCGATACCTGGGGTCTCCGCCCCAGGCCCCCCGGCCTGGTCCGACGAGCAGCAGCTTGCTATGCGAGGGTTTGAGGCTCTCGTTCATGCAGAAAAGGCCTAAGACCGGCCCTTGGTCGGCCGCCCGCCATCGGCATCTCCCGGCTCCCCGCCGGCCGCCGGCCCTATGGGCGTGGCCGTGGCTGCTGCTTTCGGCCAGCCTCGGCCTCGCCGGCGGCTGTCGGGACAAGCCACCCCCCACCGAAAGCGTCGCAGCGCGCTGCGCTCAGGCTTGTCAGCGCGTCGGCTGCGCGGCGACGGACGCCAGTGCGTGCCTTCGCGACTGCGTGTTGCGTGGCGCCGTGGCGGCCACTGCGCAATGTGAGCGGGAGCACGCGACGTTGCTCGGCTGCGTGGCTGGAGCCCAACCTGATTGCGATCAGCGGTGCACGGCCGGCGCGTGCTTGGGACCCCCTCGCACTTCGAGCTGTGGCGCAGAGCGCCGCGGGCTAGAACGCTGCCTGGCGCCATGTCGGGGGGGAGGTGTGTCCCAGGAGCTCTCGAGAAAGGTCGGTCGCCCCGAGCAGGTCGCGATGCTGGAGGTTGAGCGCAGCGGCTGTGGCAAGTGCTCGCAGGTGTCCCCAGACGGCGCCCCGCCCGGTTCTCCTTGCGCGGCGGCCAGCGTGTGCGGGCGCACCTGCTGCGAGTGTGGCAACAGCCCGGGGCGCCATCACCTCCGCGCCTGCGTGGCAGGCAAGTGCGCGGCGCCCGAACGTGCCTGCGCCCTTGCCTCAGAATTGGTGACAGGGATTTGCAGCGGCAGCTACTAGTGGAGGCAGCCGACTAGGTGCCGCAGTTGGTTGTCGCGCCCGGCACCTGCGGGGGGGCGCGATCAACTGCGGTAGTCCTCGATCTGGATGCCGTAGCGTTTCATCCATCGGTGGATCTGCATTCTGGCTTTGCCTAGTTCGCGGCCCACCGCCGCCACGTTTCCTTGGTGCCGCAGCAGAAGCGCCTTGAGCTCTTCTTCCGTCGGCATCGCTGAGTGCGTGGCGAGTTCCGGGTCGGGCGTGGCTGGCGTGACGCTGCCTCGGGCTTCCGTCTTCGGCTGAGCGTAGTCTGTCATGGCGTCGCGGACCGCATCCGGAATCAAGTCGCGTTCCAAAGTGGCGCGGTCCGTCAGGGCCAAACACCGCTTGATGCAGGCCTCGAGCTCCCGCACGTTGTACGGCCAATCGTAGTGGAGAAGCGCGAGCATGAAGGCGAAGGTTGTCCTGACTTCGGGCCGACCATGCCGCGTCAGAAACGCCCGGGTCAGCATATAGATGTCTTCTTTGCGCTCTCGCAGAGGCGGCAAGCGGAGTTGGTACTCATTCAGACGCGCGAACAGGTCTTCGCGGAACTTCCCGGCTTCCTGCAGGCGCCACAGATCGCGATGGGTCGCGCAGACAATACGCACGTCGACGTGTTCCGCAGCAGTGCCTCCCAAGGGAAACACTTCCTTGTTCTGCAGTACCCGTAGCAGCTTGGCTTGGGCTTCCAGGGGCATGTCGCCAATTTCATCGAGCAGCAGCGTGCCCTGGTCTGCAAGCTTGATCAGCCCCGGCTTGTCGCGGTCTGCGCCGGAGAACGCTCCACGCTTGTAGCCGAAGAGTTCGCTCTCCAGCAGTTGGCCTGGGATCGCCGCGCAGTTGACGGCGTGAAAGTCCCCGCGCCGTCCGCTGAGCGCGTGTAGCTCTCGGGAGACTACTTCCTTGCCCGTGCCGCTCTCGCCCAAGAGCATGACGCTGAGGGGCGTCGGCGCAATGCGTGCGAGATCGGCCGCGATACGGTCCATGTGATAGCCGCCGACCATCGTCTTGGGGCTCCGGCCTTTGCGCTCGAATCCCGGTGCCACGGATCCATCGATTCGGTACGGGACGTAGAGCTCGGCGTGTTTATCGACGAACTTGAATACGGCGTCTCCGATGCGGATCTCGTTGCCTGCTTCGAGCTCCTCGGCCACGACCTGCCGGCCTTCCATGATGATCCCGTTGCGACTGCCGAGGTCGCGCAAGACCCAGGCTCCCCGCTCCCAGGAGATTTCCGCATGCCGTCGCGAGACGGCGGTCACGGGCAAGCAGATCTCGACGCCTTCGTCGCGGCCGATGACTTGGCGTTCCTGTTCCAGCAGGATCGCCCCGGGCAGGGATGCGTACGCCTCCGTATAGAGCAGCACGAGCCCCGAACGGGAATGTGCGCCCGGCGCTGCGGGAGCGCCGAACGCCTGCATGGCGCCGGTCGTCTTGTCGACCATGAGTTCGCAGGTAAGCCTAGCCGCAAGTCCCGCGCAAGTATGCATCGGCCGTCGGGCCGCCCCGGTTTCTCGCCGATCCTCCGGGGTTTCTCCGGGTCTGGGCGCATCTGGCCGGCAACGCGGATATGCTCGGGGCATGTCCACGTTGCGCGCCGCCGTAGTCCAGCTCCAGTGCCAAGACGATGTGGCTCAGAATCTGGCGGAATGTCGTCGTCAGGTTCTCCGGGCTCGCGGGCTGGGGGCTCAGCTGGCGCTACTGCCCGAAAACTTCGCATACATGGGAGCGGAGGTGGACAAATGCCAGCACGCCGAGACCTTGGGCAGCGGGCCGATCCAGGACGCCCTCGCTGCCCTGGCGCGGGAAGCGGAACTGACCTTGATCGCGGGCGGCTTCCCGGAAAGAAGCGCTGACGACCGGCGTCCATTTAATACCGCCCTCGTCTTCGGTCCGGACGGGTCACTCCGCGCGCAGTATCGCAAGATCCATTTGTTCGACGTCGCATTGGCCGACGGCACGGTGCTCAGTGAGTCCTCGGCGACGAGTGCCGGAACCGACGCAGTGATCACCGAAGTCGCAGGGGCGTGTGTCGGTCTCTCCATCTGCTACGACCTACGCTTCCCGGAGCTGTATAGAAAGCTGGTCGATCAGGGAGCACAGGTGCTGGTGGTGCCGGCAGCGTTTACTCTGCAGACCGGCAAAGACCACTGGCATCCGCTTCTGCGCGCGCGGGCGATCGAGTCCCAGTGTTGGCTGCTTGCTGCGGGGCAATGGGGCCGCCATCCGAAAGGACGGTTGACCTATGGGCATTCGCTAATTGTCGACCCCTGGGGCGTGGTGGTGGCCGAGTGTTCGGACGGGGTCGGGGTAGCCGTGGCTGATCTGGACTTCGATCTGTTGGCGCGCGTGCGCGCGGCAGTGCCTTGCTTGGAACACCGCCGCCTGAAGTGAACGCACTCGCCTAGAGGTGTCGTTTGGCGATTTCGGTCCAGGTGCCCGACGGCTCAAGGGCGATGTAGCTCTTCCAGTAGGGGCGAGCCTTTTGAGTTTCACCGATCTGCTCGTAGGCCATCGCCAAATTGAAATAAGCGTCTGCAAACTTGGAGTCGGATTCCAGGGCACCGTGGAAGAGGGGAATAGACAGCTCGGGTCGCCCGCGTTCGAGCATGACGTAGCCGAGATTGTATTGGGCCTCTGGCTGGCGCGAGTCGATCTCGAGCGCCTTTCGGTACAGGCCCTCGGCGCCCTCCGGGTCGTGGCGTCGAAAGCGTATATTTCCCAGGTTTGTGTAGGCGATGGCCAGCCAGGGGTCGAGCTCGATGGCCTGTTGGTAGAGCGCCGCGGCCTCATCCATGCTTTCGGGATCTTCGTCGAGCTGGCTGGCGCGCAGGTACAGCTCGTAGGCCGTGCGCGCGCGCTCCCGTCCTGCAGACGGTCGCAGGACTCGGACGACGTCATCGCGAAGAGACTTCACTTCGAAGTCGAGCATCATCTGGCCGGTCAGCGGCTCAAAGCTGCCGTCTTGGGTCCGCACGACGACTTTGTGTCCGTCGGAAACGATGCGCAGCTCAGCCAGGGGGCGTGTCACTCGCGGCAGCGTTCGCTTGAGCACCCCCACAGCACGGGTCACATCGCGCAGGCGCACGTGCTTGTCCAAAAGGGTTTGCGCAGTGCGTAGAGCGATCAGATCCGAAAAGGTATACGCGCGCTTGCCCCGGCGCCGACCGCTGGGCGACACGACGCCAGTGCGATCCAGGGTGCGCAGTCGCCCCGGTGTGATTCCGAGCAGTCGGGCGATCTCGGCGCGAGTAAAGAGATCCGTCAGAGGTTCCCGACCCTGACCGACCGAATCCGGCTGCATCGCCAGGGCCGATGGGGCGGAGTTGTCCACGCGGCCCCCTCCGGGACCAAACACGACATGGATGACTTTGTCGTCGCGTTGCTTCTTGCGCCTCATGAATCGATCACTTGTGTGGCAGCTGGCCTAGCTGATCACTCGGCTGCGCTGCGCTCGGTGTCAAGCTTCTAGTGGACCACAACGCGCGCGTGCGCAAGATCGTTCAAACTTTCGCGCTTCGTTTTTCGATGCAGGCACGACTTGACATATTGCGTGGAGCTTGTCCCTGCGTCCGGCGCGTCGACGCCTTGGTGATACGCACCCTCGCAGGGCGCGCCTGGTCCGCGCGTTGCGACTCAGGCGGCTACTCGCGACGCGTGCGCGCACGGCCCGGCGCGATCTCGCCGACGACGAGGGTCTCCACGTCTACGTCGATGCGGATCCCGCGTTTGTCCCTGCGTACGAACAATTCAGCGCGGACTTGGCCAATGCGGGTTCCTGCGCGCAGTTCGGCCTCCAAACACGCGATGCGAACCGCGCGCAGACGTGCGTGCGGGTCCGCTGCGATCAATTGGTGCACACGTGCGGCCTGGTCATCCGGAATGTTTCCGCCGCGGGAAACGAAGGGCAGCAGCACACTCGTGGACCCATAGTAGGTCGGCCCCTCGCGCTCTTCGCGAGTGGCACCTTCACTCATCACGTCTGCAGATTCGAATAGCTCGCGCCAGCCGTAGTCAGTGCTGCGCCAAAGCTGCGCGGTCCGATGCTCGACCAAGGGCAAACCACTGGTTTTCTTCAGACCGGGTCCGGGCCGCCGTTTCACGAATCCGATCGTACGGTGGCGCGCGCCGCGTCGCCCAGTTGTTGGCCAGTTGTTGGCGCGGTGCCCGCATGCTCCCCGCGCGCTTCAATAAGCACATCTGCAACGGAATCGCAGAAATTTGGCGATCTCCCGCCGAGCCTGCGAGGCTCGCGAACGGAGGAAATGCCGTGAGCCAAGTCAGCACAGAGCGCCGTATCCACAAGATGTTCGTGACCCGAAACACCGAGTATCACTTCCGCAGTGGCATTTGCATCGCCGTGCGCGATCGACGCTCGGGTAGCTGGCTGCCGGCTCATTTGGCTCTGCGCAGGACGCTAGCGGGTCGCGTTTGCTTTCAACCGAACGGCGTGGCGCTGCCTAACGACGGCGAGCCGCGGGTCGGGGAAGCGTTGTATTTTGGAGGAGACGGCAGAGATCTGGTGACGAGCTTGCTCTGCGACGTCGAACGCCCGCCCAAGAAGCTAGTCGAAGAGTACCCGGATCCGGCGCCGTTCCTCGACTGCGCCTGTTGACGAGCGAGGCGCCGACGCGCCCCCGCCCCGCCCGCAATGGGCGTCCGCCCTTGAGCCTCGCGCTGCGCCCTTGACTCCGCGCGGACGTCCAGGTCTGGGGTCCGCGCCGACGTCTGCGCCTGCGGCCGACAAGCCCGGCGCCAGCCGCGAGCTGTTCGGCTCCGCGCGCGATGCGTTTCCGCCGCGATGCGTCAGAGGATCTGCCCGGTTGAACCAGTCAGGGGCCTTTGGGGGATCCGCGTGCGGACTTACACACTCGTGCAGCGATGCGATGCGAACGGCGCTTCGCGGTGTCGGGCGGACACTTCAGAATAACGGCGCAGAATCGATGCCCGGGGTTTCGGCATCATTCTTTCATAGTAGTGGGGAACAGACGCTCCGTTACCCACTCTACCTGGTTTGACCACATGGCCCTCCCCTACGAAGTACCGTCGACCCCTTCTGATCCCCGCGCTGTACGCATCCTCGCCAAGACGATCTATCGCGAGCTGCGGGCCAGTGGTTTCTCCGAGCAGGAAGTGATGCAGCTGGCGTCAGAGCTACTCGCGCGCGTTGCCAGCGACGTACGCGACGGCCGCTCCGGCACATAGGCCAGCACCCAGGAACCCGCTGCTTCGGGGCCGGCGGGGTGCCCCGATGCCTCCTGCGGAGTCGTTCTTCCGGCGGGTGGCAAGCCGTCTTGCCAACAAGACTCCCCGAATCTGGCAGATTTGGCGTAGTATCTCGCGTTCCTCGTTGACATGCGACTAGCGCTATCGGCTAAATTTCAGGCAACCGGTCCGTGATTTCCCCTACCGAAGCCCAGCAGCCCGTGTTCGCCATCATCATCAGCGAAAAAGGGGGTGCAGAACGTCGCGAGGCGTATGACCGCCCGGAAATCACGGTTGGCCGCGTGCAGGGCAACGACTTGATGCTGCCCAAGGGCAACGTCTCGAAGCGGCACGCGCGCCTCATCTTCAGGGACGGGCGGTTCATCGTCACGGATCTCAACAGTACGAACGGGACCTACGTCAACCGCCGTAGGATCTCGCAAGCCACAATCGTGCGCGAAGGAGATCGCGTCTACATCGGCGACTTCGTCCTGCGCATTGATCCGGCAGAAGCGGATTCTGCGGCCGGCGAGTTAGGGGAGACGACGGGGAGCGGGCCGGTGCTCGCCCGCGAAAGTGGACCAGAAGGTTCCGTGGCAACGCACATCCCGCAGGAGCGCGAGGAACAGAGCGGCGCGAGCTATCCGCGCGTTCCGGGGCCGCCGCGATTGCCAGACGCTTCGCGTCCCTCGCATGCCGGTCCGGAACCGAGCTCCGTGGCGCAGCGCGCCAGCATCGTAGATGTTTCCCACGCCGATATCGACGCGCGTTCCCTCGCGCCCGCGGGGGAGCCGAGCCGCGATGCCGCGATCCAACGCCAGGTGCTGGCACTCTTGGTCGATCATGCCACGGCGAGCGTGGGGCCCGAGGCTTTGGACGGCGAAATTTCCGACGCGGTTCGGACCAGCGTAGAGCGCGCGCTCACGGAGCGTTCGGAGACCCTCAAAGCCTCTGGTGAGATCGATAGCTCCGTGGACCTGACGAGGCTGGTTGCACACGCCCGCTCCGAGTTGATCGAGCTGGGTCCGATCGGCGCCCTCTTAGTAGACGGTTCCGTTTCCGGCATTGGCGTTCCGCGATTCGATCAGTTGGTCGCACACAAGGGCAGCGAAACCCTCGCGATAGAGCCGCCGTTTTCGTCCGTTGCTTCTGTGGCCCGGGTCGTGGCGCGCTTGGCGCGCGCAGCGGGAGAACCGCTCTCGTCGAATGAGACCATCGTGGAGCGCCGCATGCGCGACGGCGGTCGGTTGACGGCAGTGCTGGGGCGCAGCGTGCCTCAGGGCCCCATGCTCAGCATCATCAAGCCGCCGCAGGCCGCGGGATCGCTTGAGGAACTCGTGCGCGCGGGGGTCGTATCACGGGCGATTGCCACGTTCCTCCAGAACGTGGTGATGGCGCGGGTCAACGTGCTCGTCGTGGGGCCCCGAGACCCTGGCACGGCGCGGATGCTCTCGGCCTTGCTCGCGGTTGCGCGTAGCGAGGCGCCACTGGTGCTGCTCGAAGGGCGTGACGATCTGTCCGGGCTGGTCACCAACTCTGCGTCGCTGCGAGTTCTCAGCGGCGACGATGTCCGGCGCTCGATTCAAGCATCTGCCAGCATTCCCGGAATTCGTATCGCAGCGGAGCTTTCGGAACCCGCGTTGATTGCCGGAGTGCTCGATGCGGTCCGGATGGGGGCAGAAGGCATGGCGCTCGTCTGTTATGGCAGCAGTATTCGCTCGGCTCTGACCCGACTGACCGCCGTTTGCTGCCAATCCGGCGAACCCCTCGCCGCCGCTCGTGAAGCAGTGGCGTCGAGCGTGGACTTGGTCGTCGAGATCGGACGACTACGGGATGGCCGTCATCGCGCGCTGCGGGTGTCCGAAGTGCTTGGCGCGACCGAGGACGAAATCGCAGTCCAAGACGTATTCAACTTCGTCGTGGAGCGCACAGCTGCGGGCGGTGCCGTCGAAGGCACCTTCACCGCATCCGGAATCGTACCCCGAGTCGCAACGCACGTGGCATCGCGCGGCTTCGGCCTCGAGACCTCGCTCTTTTCGCGTCCACCCTCGCGCTGACTGGGCGGAGGCCGGGCTTCAAGCTCTAGGGGTCTAGGGGTTTGCCTGCTGCCTGCGGGCGAGCTTGCGGCCCATGAGGCGGCGTTTCACGGCGTTGAGCTTGTCGATCATCAGCACGCCGTTCAAATGGTCGTTCTCGTGCTGCACCGCGACTGCCAAGAGCCCATCGGCTTCGAGTTCGAACGCTTTGCCGTTCTGATCCAGGGCGCGCACGGTGATGAACTCGGCGCGCTTGATCTCTTCGGAAACGTCCGGGAACGACAAGCAGCCTTCGTTCCAGGTTTGCTGGCCTTCCGTCGCCGTGATTTCCGGATTGATGAAGACTAGAAGCTCGCTCGGTTCGTCTTCCGCGGCGATGTCGATCACAAAAACCCGCAAGTTCACGCCGATTTGATTGGCGGCTAGGCCGACGCCGGGCGCTGCGTACATCGTCTCGGCCATGTCCTCGACCAGGGCGCGGA
This sequence comes from uncultured Polyangiaceae bacterium, assembly GCA_965369205.1. Taxonomy (GTDB): domain Bacteria; phylum Myxococcota_A; class Polyangia; order Polyangiales; family Polyangiaceae; genus JACKEA01. The sequence goes on from CBDUPW010000012.1 coordinate 41,062, forward strand.
CGTCGTCGTTGACCTCGGCGACCGGTTTGGCCACTTCTCGCAATCGGGGGTCCGGGTATTCCAAAATGGTGCGCAAAGCCATGACCCTACGCAACGTAACACCCGACCGACCGAGCGGCAATCCCGGGAACGAGGTGCGGCGAGTCAGTTGCCTGGCAGCCCACTAGGAGCTCGTAGTGCGACTGGCCTTCTTCGGGTAGACCAGGCGCCCCGACACGTACGCGTCGCAGCCGCAGAGTTCCCAACGCGGCGACTCGATGCGCGGCGCGTCCGAGGGGTTCTCGGGCCCTGCCCAGTCCACCGCACCCGGGCGACCGCGTGGTCCCAGCAGCACGGGAGCGACGAAGACGTGCATCTGATCCGGCAGCGCGAGGGCAAGCAGGCTTCCGGCCAGCTCAGCGCCGCCTTCACACAGCACACTCACCACCTCGCGCGCGGCAAGCTCCTTCAAGGCCGCGCGCATATCGCAACGTCCTTCCGCAGTGGCTGGCACGCGGATCACGCTGACGCCCAGTTCGACTAGGATGTCTTCCGCCTCGCGCGGGGCGTCCACGGTCGTGACCGCGCAGGTTGGGACTTCTTTGGCGGTTTGAACCATCTGGCTCCCGGTTGGGAGTCGAAGCTTGCTGTCCACAACGACCCTGACGGGATTGCGGCCAGGTACCTCGCGTACGGTCAGGCGCGGGTCGTCGGCGATGACCGTGTTGATGCCTACCAAGACGGCGTCGTGTTTGGTCCGGAGCAGGTGCACGCGCACCCTTGAGTCCGAACAGGTGATCCACTTGGAGGCCCCGGTGCGCGTGGCGATCCGACCGTCGAGGGACGCTGCCAGCTTTAGGCCCAAGTACGCAGTCTCCTGCGTGATGTACTTGGTCCACGGCTCCACCAAGCGCTTGGCGTCTTTCTCCTGCGCGCCCACCAACACTTCGATGCCGGCGGCTTCCAGCCGTTCCACACCGCCGCCTTCCACATGCGGGTTCGGATCCCGAGTGCCCACCACCACGCGCTTGATCTTCGCTTTGATGATCTCGTCGACGCAGGGTGGAGTGCGGCCCTCGTGGTTGCAGGGTTCTAGCGTCACGTAGAGCGTCTTGCCTTCTGCGGAGCCCCCGGCTTCCTTGAGCGCAGCGATCTCTGCGTGATCCATTCCTGCAGCCTGATGGAATCCTTCGGCCACAATCGTCTCGCCGTCCGCGACCACCGAACCGACGGGAGGATTGGGAGAGGGATCGCCTTGTTGCGCGATCTCGATGGCGCGGGCCATGAGCTTGTCGTCGACGTCCGTCATGGGCTGGCTTCTCCGTCCTCCGGGCGAGCGCGCACCAGACTGGTCATTTCGCGCATGAATTCGTCGATGTCTCGGAAGGATTTGTAGACACTCGCGAATCGCACATAGGCCACTTCATCCAACTGTTTCAGGCGTGCCATGACGCGTTCGCCGATTTCCATACTGGAGACTTCCCGTTCGCCGGCCTCGGAGAGCTCTCGCTCCAGGATGTCGGCCTCCCGCTCCAGCGTATCTACGGACACGGGGCGCTTGTTGCATGCGATCTTCAGACTCGCGAGTAATTTTTCGCGATTGAAGGGTGCCCGCTGACCGTCCCGTTTCACCACTGTGGGTAGTGACAACTCGACTCGCTCGTAGGTCGTGAAGCGGCGCTTGCAGGCATCGCATTCGCGACGTCGCCAAGTGACGGTTCCGCCCGAGACCAAGCGTGAATCCAGCACGCGGCTCTCCATTTGTCGGCAAGTTGGACACTGCATCTCAGTTATTCGACGGCAGAAAGTACTAGAGTCGCGTTCGTGCCCCCGAAGCCGAAAGAGTTGCTCAATGCGTGACGAACCTGGCGCTCTCTTGCCTGATGCGGCACGAAGTCCAGCGGGCATGCGTCGTCCTGGTCATCCAGATTGATCGTTGGCGGCACGATGGACTGTGTGATCGCCTTGGCGCAGATGGCCGCCTCAACGGCGCCAGCGGCGCCCAGCAGATGGCCCATCATGCTCTTGGTGGAACTCACCCACAGCTTCTTGTCCAAGGCGTTGTTGCCGAAGACCGAGGTGATGGCGCGGCACTCCTCGAGGTCACCAGCGGGGGTGCTGGTGCCGTGGGCATTGACGTAGTCAATGTCGTCGGCGTTGAGGCGTGCGTCAGCCAGCGCCATCTGCATCGCCTTCCGGCCGCCGGAACCCTCTGCCGCCGGCTTGGTGATGTGGAAGGCGTCGCTGGTCGCGCCGTAGCCGGTCACTTCTGCGAGAACGCGCGCTCCGCGTTTCTTCGCGTGCGTCAACGACTCCAAGATCAGAGTCGCTGCGCCCTCGCCACAGACGAAGCCATCGCGCCCCTTATCCCAGGGGCGACTGGCCTGCTTCGGTGCGTCGTTCCGGCGGCTCAAAGCAAACATCGCCGAAAAGCCCGCAATGCCAATGGGCGTGATGGTGGCTTCTGCTCCACCGGCAACCATGACCTCGGCGCGCCCGCGGCGGATCCACTCCAAGGCTTCGCCAATCGCGTGGCCGCTCGACGAGCACGCGCTGGTATGGGCGAGGCTGGGGCCGCGCAGCCCATGGGCGATCGAGACCTGCCCCGCCGCCATGTTGGCAATCAGGGAGGGGATGAAATAGGGGCTGATCTTGCCAGGTCCTTTGTGCTCCAGGGCCAGCGTGCAGCGCTCGAGGTTTTCCAGGCCGCCAAGGCCGACGCCGATGAACGTTCCCGTCGTCTCGCGCTCTTCGTCGCTTAGTTCCAACGCGGCGTCTTCGAACGCCAGCTTGGTAGCTGCCAGCGCGAACATCGTGAACCGCGTCATCTCCTTGAGCTTCTTGCGGTCAATGAAGTCCGTGGGCTCGAAACCCTTCACTTCGCAGGCGAAACGGGACGCGTAACGCTCATCAATGTCGAAAAGCGTAATTGGCGCCGCGGAACTCTCCCCGCGGATCAATGACTGCCAGGTTGCGTCGGTGCCTATACCGTTAGGTGTGACAAGGCCGACGCCGGTGATGACGACTCGCTCCATGACTCTCTCCGCGACCAGCGGGCGCGATGTGCCGCTTGCGGGCGCCGCCCAGCAGGCGACGCCCGATCAGCCCCTATGCTTAGGCGCTGGCGTTTTGCTTGATGTAGTCGACGGCATCCTGGACGGTGCGGATCTTCTCCGTGTCCTCGTCGGGGATGTCGATCTCGAACGCTTCCTCGAAAGCGAGCACGAGTTCGACCAACCCCAAAGAGTCAGCTCCCAGGTCGTCAATGAAAGTGGAATCCGCGCTGATATCCTTTTCGTCGACGTCGAGCTGCTCTTTGATGATGCGCTTGACTTCGGCCTCGATGTCCCGGCCTGCCATATTGCCTCCACGATGCGCGCTATTTGCGACGCGATTTTTTGATGAACGTTGACTATTTCCAGATGAAAACCCTGGGCCGAGTAAGGGCCCAGTCACATATACATGCCCCCATTGACGCGCAGGGTATGGCCCGTCACATAGGCGGCCTCGTCAGAGCATAGGTACGCGACCGCAGCGGCAACTTCGTCTGCTCGCCCGGGGCGGCCCAGCGGGATCGCACTCAACATGGCGGCCTTGGCTTCTTCGGGCAAGCCGGAGGTCATATCCGTGTCGATGAAACCCGGAGTCACGGCATTGATCGTTATATTGCGGGATGCGTACTCCCTGGCCAGGCTCTTGGCGGCGCCGAGCAGCCCTGCTTTCGAGGCAGCATAAGCCGTCTGGCCCACGTTGCCTGATTCTCCCACTACGCTGGAAAGGAACACGATGCGGCCGGTCTTCGCGCGCATCATGACTTTGATTGCCGCGCGAGCGCAGAAGACTGCTCCCTTGAGGTTCACGTCCAGGATCTTGTCGAAGTCCTCAACTTTGAGCCGCAGCAACAAGCCATCGATGGAAATCCCCGCGCTCGCCACCAGCGCGTCTAGTCGGCCGAGGCGTTTGGCCGTTTCGGCGATGCTGGCCTCCGCTTGGGACGGATCCGCCACGTCAAAGCGTGCAATTTCTGCTTTGCCGCCGTTCGCGGTGATGCTTTCGGCGGTCTCTTTCGCCGCGGACTCCCCACTCACGTAGCCGACCACCACCGTGGCGCCGAGTTTGCCCAGTGCCAGCGCCGACGCGCGACCGATCCCGCGGGAACCGCCGGTGACGATGCATACTTTTTCGCTGAGATCGAACATGCGACTGCCAGGTGCGAAGCCGGGGGTGTTTACCACGCCCCGCGTGCGGTCAACGCTGAAAGATGCGGGGATCCGGATTGCCGGGGCCGTCGGTCCCCCTGTTGTCGCACTTATGTTAGTAATTCCAATGCTTTAGCCACGCCAGCGGGGTCCGAGACGCCCTGGACGGCAATGCGTTTGTCGATGCGTTTCACGAGGCCCGCAAGCACCGTGCCGGGCCCGATCTCCAGGGCCTGGGTGACGCCGTTTTCCGCCATCAATTCGACGCTCTGCTGCCACAGGACGGCGCCGTCCATTTGGCGCACGAGTAGCTCCACGATTTCGGAAGCCTTGCGGACCGGTGTGCCGGTCACATTAGAGACGACGGGAATCCTTGGATCGCTCAAGGGCACGTCGTCTAGGGCCTGGCGCACCGCCTCGGCGGCGGGTGCCATCAGTGCGCAATGAAACGGTGCGCTCACCTTGAGCGCAATGGCTTTCATCCTACGCTCCTTGGCCAGGGCTTGAGCGCGACCGACGGCTGCCGCGTCTCCGGCAATCACGATCTGCCCCGGAGCGTTGAAGTTTGCCGGACTGACGACAGCGCCTTCCGCTGCGTCGCAGCACAGTGCTTCCACGTCTGCAGCGGCAGCTCCCATGATCGCTGCCATGGCACCCATGCCCGCCGGAACGGCGTCTTGCATGGCTTGGCCGCGCCGGTGCACCACGCGGACCGCATCCTCGAGGGTCAACGCGCCCGCGGCGACCAGCGCGGAGTATTCCCCAAGCGAGTGGCCGGCGACGAAGTCCGGCTCGGGCATGTCTGCGTGGGCTTCCCGCAACGCCGCCAATGCGGCGATACTGGCCGTGACCACTGCCGGTTGCGTGTTCTTGGTCAGCGTCAGTTCGGATTCTGGACCATCGAAGATCAAGCTGGAGAGCTTCCAGCCCAACGCGGCGTCCGCACGTTCGAAGACTTCGCGAGCGCCTTTCGACTCCGAATATAGCGAATTGCCCATGCCGACGTGCTGTGTGCCCTGACCGGGAAAGAGCCATGCGCGTTTCATATTGGCCTCCAGTTGCGACTGCCGCCGAGCCACCTTGCCCGGAGGTTTCACGCGCGGGTTATCGACGAGCCGTTGCCCTGCGCCAACCGAAAACTACATGCGCACGAGAGCGCTTGCCCAAGAGATTCCAGCACCAAGCGCGCACATCAGCACGCTCTGCCCTGGCGCGATACGGCCGTCCCGGACCGCTTCGTCCAGGGCGATGGGAATGCTGGCGCTCGACGTGTTGCCGTAGCGTTCGATATTCAACACGAAGCGGTCTAGTGGGATCGCGAGCCGCTGTGCAACTTGGCTCAGGATGCGGTGGTTCGCTTGATGGGGCACGACCCAGTCTATCTCACTGGCCTGGAGCCCCGCGGCCTCCAACGCTTCGCGTGAGGCGCTGGTCAGGTTCTTGATGGCGACCTTGAAGATGTCACCGCCGATCATATGCACTTTGTCGCGGGCGTTTTCTATGCTCTCCGCGTTGATGGGCTCTTTGCTTCCCCCAGCCGGAATGCACAGGCTCTCCGCCAGACTGGAGTCGGTGTACAACTTCGTAGACAGCACGCCCCGGCCATCCCCGGAGGCTGGGGTCAGTACCGCCGCTCCCGCACCGTCGCCGAAGAGCACGCAGGTCGTGCGATCTTTCCAGTTGAGTACCCGGGACAGCAGCTCGACGCCGACGACGAGCACGTTCTTGCAAGCGCCGGAGCGGATGAATTGATCACCAATACTCACGGAGTAGACGAACCCGGCGCAGGCCGCGGCGATGTCAAAGGCTGGTATTTGCTTCGCGCCTAGCTTCTGCTGGAGAAATGCCGCGCAGGCGGGCAGTCGCATATCCGGGCTGATCGTCCCGACGATGATCATGTCGAGATCCGCTGCGCTCATGCCCGCGGTCTCTAGGGCACGCTGCGCGGCAATGAGCGCCATATCACTCGACGCTTGGCCGGGCGCAGCGACACGACGCTCCTTGATCCCCGTTCGCTCTTGGATCCAAGCGTCCGAGGTGTCGACAAGCTTTTCGAGGTCGAGATTCGACAGAACCTGCTCGGGCACGTAGGCCCCGGTCCCGGCAATCCGGCTTTTTGGCGCGCCGTCCATGCGTTCGTCGTACGACGAACCACGGGCCGGGTCACGCGAAATGGTTCAACCAGCTGGTCAGCTCGCGGTATCGGATTTGACCACCGACCGGCCCTTGTAGAACCCGCAGGACGGGCAGGCCCGGTGAGAGGCCATGGGTGCGGAACAGTTCGCACACGGCACGATATTCGGCGAAACCACCTTGTCGTGCTGGGCACGGCGCATGTTGCGCTTGCTTGCTGTCTTTCGACGCTTGGGAACGGCCACGGCTTGAAGCTCCTATTGATCGTCTTTGCGCATCCGAGCGGCAATCGCCGCCAGCGGTGCGAGCCTGGGGTCGACGGGCTTTTCGCCCGACTCCGCAGGAGGGCGGGGGATAGCGGGAATCGCGCCCGTTGGCAAGTCCGAAGAAACCGGCACCATCGGCAAGTCCAGCAGAAGGAACTCGCGCACAAAGGGGTCGAGCACGAGTTCTTCTCCCTCGAAGGTGTCGAACGAAGCGTCGTCGTCGCCCAGCTCTGGGTCGTCTTCCCAGGGCTGGTAGCCCTTTTTCTTGCCGGTCGGCTGCTTCGCTGCCTCGGCCCTGGGCGCCCGTCGCGGCTTGCGCGCCTTGGCCCTGGCGGGACTGGCCGACTCGGAAACCTTCGTAAGCATTAAGAAAATCTCCGGGCGCAGGGGCACGATCACGGGCTCAAGGGTGCGCGCGCAGGGCAGAGTCACGTCTACGGAGGCACGACCCCGAACCATCACCTGGCCGCCGACCTTGGCGATTTCCAGCTTCAAGCTGCCAGAGCTGCTCCAGGCCGCCTCGGTTCCGTCGAGCGCCGAGCGCAGGAAGGCATCCTCTAGTTCGAACTCCACGTTTTTTGGACCGTCGTCTAGGTCCCGGATCGGTACTACGTAGTTGCGGCTGGCCACGGCGGCGGGAACCTAGCATCCCGCCGGAGGCTTGTCCCGAGACGGAGTGCACCCCGGCGGAGACCCCTCCGCCCCGCCTCTTCGGCGGAGGCTCGTGCTAGCGTCCCGCCGCCATGTGGCGGCGCTTGATGGAGGACGCGCGTCCGAGACGCCTCGCCGTCGCGCTCTTGCTCTATGCCGCCGCGACTGGGGTGTACTTCGCCCTGGCGGCCAAACAGACCATCACGGCGCATACGCCGTTCAACCACTTCGCCCTCTTGGCCGAGTCCTGGTTGCAAGGGCGCCTCGATCTTGGCGGCCCACCGCCGGCCTACGCGCAGAACAACGACTTCGCCAGCTTTGAAGGCAAGTGGTACGTCACCTTTCCACCGTTTCCAGCGATCCTGTTGGTGCCCTGGGTCAAGCTCGGCGGGTCGGCGATCAATGTGCAGGACGGCCAGTTCTTCATCTGGCTCGGAGGCATTGCGCCCGCGGTTCTATTCCTGGTGCTCGAAAAGTTGCGCCGGATGGAGATCGGGCTGCGCAGCACGTTTGCCAATGGTGTGCTCACCGCGGGGTTTGCCTTCGGCACGGTGTACTTCTTCACGGTGCCCCAGGGCACGGTGTGGTTCGCCGCGCATGTCGTGGGCGCGGCACTATGCGCGCTCTACGCCCTATTTGCCATTGGCGCGGAGCGACCGGTGCTGGCTGGCCTGATGCTGGGATTGGGTTTTGCCACGCGTTCGCCCTTGGTATTCGCGGCGCCGCTATTTGCGTTAGAGGCCGTGCGCGTGAGCTTGCGCGCCTCGGAAACTGCGGCGCCGGAGAGCTTGCGCGGGCGGGCGCGCCACTTTTTCGCGCGTTTGGACCTGCGGGCGCTGGCCTTGCGATTGGTCCTGTTTTCCGTGCCGGCACTCGCCGTGTTGGGGCTGATGCTCTGGCACAACCAGGCGCGTTTTCACGACCCCTTCGAGTTCGGCTACCGCTTTCTGACCGTCGCTTGGAAAGGGCGGATGGAAAAGTGGGGTTTGTTTTCTTACCACTACCTGGGGCGGAACTTGGCCGTGGTCCTGACCAGCTTGCCCTGGGTGCCCAAGCCTCCAACGGACGTGCCGTTTCAGATCAGCCAGCACGGACTAGCGCTCTGGGTGACGTCGCCGCTGTATCTGTGGCTCTTGTGGCCGCGCCGCAAGACGTACTTGCACCTTGCGCTGTGGCTCAGCGTCGCGGCGATCGCTGTCCCGACCCTCTTCTACCAAAACACCGGCTGGATGCAGTTCGGGTATCGCTTCTCCAACGACTACGCGGTGCTGCTTTTCTGCCTGATCGCGATCGGTGGCTACCGCATGCGCGGCCTGTTCTGGCTCGCGCTGCTTTGGAGCATCGTCGTGAACAGCTTTGGCGCGGTCAGCTTTGCCCGCTCGAAGTTCGACAAATTCTATCACTCGGACCCAAGCCAGCGGGTCTTGCACCAGCCAGATTGATTCCGTGAGTCACTTGCCGCGGAAGTTTTGAACGGCCCACTCGAGCTGGTCTTTGTGACGCTCGACGAGCTCTTTGGTCCCACCGAACTCCATCAAGAACAGCTGATCGTCGGTCACGAAGAGCGTGAGCACGTAAAGATACGGTGTCTCTCCCTCGTCGTGTCCAAAGCGGAGCTGCTTGCCCTTCAGCCCAGTCTTCGTGCTTACGTCGTGGGAGCCGAGCATGGCGTACCCTCCGCGCTGCCGCATCTGGTTTTCGATAGCGCGGATCCAGAAATCTGGAGCGCCTTTAGGCTCGTGCTCAAGCTCACGCACGGCGATCACCAGGCCGTCCGCAGTGGTGGCGCGGTAGTCGAAGTGTTCCTGGTCTTCGAGCTCTACGAAGCCCTGAGGAGTGCTTGCTTCAAAAGACGGGCCGCAACCAATCGCAGCCCATGCCAGTACGGCGGCAATCGCTTTTCGCATCATCGGGAGGTCCTCACAGGCGCAGCAATTCGCTCAAGCCAAGGGAGTTGAGCCAGGGGAAGGGGAGGCGCACCTTGCTTCCCACTTTGTCGGTATGTCGCGGAGACACGTTCACAGTGATCGTGGAGAAACGCACGAGCTCCCCCAAGAGCTTCGCCTTGCCCTTGAGCCGCTCGAGTTGGGTCGTGACGCGCTCGAGTTCGCGTTCGACGGCGATGGCGTCTGGCACTTTGTCGGCTTTTTTCAACAGTTCTTCCAGCCGATCCCGAACGACTTGCAGGTTGCGGATGCGGACCTGGAGATCGAAGTACTGTTCGGTCACATCTTCGACGCTGACGTTCTTGTGCAGCACGTCGCCGAGTTTGGCGATTTGTAGCATGGCGCCGTCGAAGTCTTGGGACGGCACGCGGATCACGATCCGTCGCGCCTGGCGCTCGACCAGATAGCCCCCCGAGTCCTTGGCGAGCCGCTCCACGCTGTCGAGGATCTTCTCCGCTTCGAACACGGCCAGGTTCACGTCAGCGGTGTAGATCAGCATGGGTGCTGCGATGGTGTTTTCCCCCGCGGGCTTGCCCTTGCTGCCGCCCCCGCCGCTCGGTTGAGCCTTCGGCTCAGGGGTCGGTTTCACGTCCGGTTTTTGGGGCGGGGGAGCGGGCTGCGGCGGGGCGGGCTGCGCGGGCCCTGGCGCGCCGGGAGCTGGTGCCGACGTCTGAGCCATGCGGGCAGCGTGCGCGCCGCCCGAAATCGAAGTGGTCTCGGATATCTCCTCGCGGTACACGCTCGCGTCGTCTGAGTCTGCGACTGCGTCACCGTCGTAGTCAGCCTCGGCTTCCATCGGCGCTGCGGCACCTGCCGACATGGGCGCGCTTTCGGCGTCGTAGTTTCTGTCGCCAGCGTATTTGCTCTGGGAGGCTCCGCAGCCCGCAAGCAGCCAGGCAAACAGCACAAGTAGCGCGCAATACAGGGGTCGGGTCATGGCAGTCCTTCCGCTCGGAACGGATGAGCGTCGCCATGGCTTACACTGATTCGGCGAATAATTCATGCGGTCTACTTCTTTCTCGTGATCTCCACACGTTGGCCGGGGCGAACGCCGTGTTTGCGCAGGTAGCCCGCGTTGACCTCCAGGACGTGCATGGCGTCGCAAGGAACGGCGCGGGGCGCTTCGTTCATCACTGGGACTTGCTCCAACGCTCCGACGATGTATCCGTCCTTCGCAATGAACAGCATGTCCAGCGGGATGCAGGTGTTGCGCATCCAAAAGCCGCGGCGTGCTTCGTCGGGCCAAGTGAATATCATGCCGCGATCTGCCTGCATCTGCGTGCGGAACATCAGTCCGCGTTCGCGATGCAATGGGCTTTCCGCGACCTCTACTTGGACCTTCGGCTGGCCCGGTACGTCGACGAATTGCACCTGAGCCCGTGGCAAGATGGGGGCTGGCTCTGACGCGCGGGGACACTCATCGGCCGGGTGCGCCTCGGGAGCGGCCGGCTCGGCGAGGGGGACGAGGCACCGCTCGCTTTGCGGCTGAGCGACGGGAGCGGTGGGCGAGGGGGGCACCGGATCCGCGGCAATCGACGCGGCTGCCTTGGCGGTGCGGCCCGGGGGCTCTTCCGTCCTTTCGCAGCCCGGACCGACCAGGCATACAAAAAGCGCAACCGCCGCTGTGCGGGATAGCCCTGGGGCGCGCATGGTCGCCTTCATAGCATGCCGGGGCTGTGCCGCAGTGGCACACTCCAGCCGCGCATGCGCCGCGCATGGTGGCCCTCACAGCTGTGCATTTGCTAGCGCCTGCCGCCTCACTGCCCAAAAATCGCCGAAAGTTCCGTGGCATGCGCGTTGCTTCGCTGCGGCACGTGACTCACGCCTTGCGCCAACCGCAGCCCCAAAGCGCCTCGGCGCCGATTCGTGTTTTCAAGCTTCCGGAGGGGGCTATGCTGCGCGGGATGCGACGCGCGATGTTGTCTTTGCTGGCGACGATTGCCCTGGCTTGTGGCGGGAGCGTCGGTGGCGACGGGAATGGTGATGCCGGGATCGGTGGTGGCGGGGGCCTGATCGGGATTGGCGGGGGCGGAACGGGTGGCGGCTTCGGCGGCTTCGCGGCGTTTGGTGGCAGCGGCGGTGGCAGCGGCGGGCTCGCCACGGGAGGCACCGGCGGTTATGTCGACCCGGGCTGTCCCGACGCGGCACCTCCGCCGAAGATCGAAGAGTGCGATCCCTTTGCGAATCCCACCGGCTGCGGTCCCGGTGAGGGGTGCTACCCCTTCGTGCAGTATCCCCAACAGAAATGCGACAAGGAACAGTTCGGCACTATTTGTGCGCCGGCGGGTAGCGGCAAACAGGGCGAGCCCTGCGGCGGCGAGCTGTGCGCCGCCGGGTTCGTCTGCGTCGTGACGGGGGTTGGCACCCAGTGCGTGAAGATCTGCAAACTCAGCGGCGCCTCCAGCTGTCCGCCGGGTTTGTTCTGCGTCCCAGTCGACGTCGAGGGCATCGGCGGATGCTTCTGAGAACGTGTCGAGCGCTCGGAGTGCTCGCTTTCACGACCCTCGTGGCGCCCCAGCTGTTTGTAGCGTGCGGCGCCAAATCCGGCTTGCGTGAACCGCGGGGTGACGCCGGGGTGAGCGGGGATGCGGCTATCGACACGGAGTCGTGTCGCAGGGACGAAGACTGCGCCGGCTTCAATCCGTGTTTGGTCAGCCGCTGCGAGGCGGGGCGATGCACGCTGCCCACGCCTCTTGAATGCGACGACGGTGACGAATGCACCGAAGACGCCTGCGACCCCAATACTGCGGAGTGTGCATTTCGAGAGCTGGCCCTCGACCAAGATGGCGACGGGTTCAAGGGCCCTCGGCCAGGCTTTGCGGCGGGAGCACCGGGTTCTTGCGGTGACGATTGTGACGACACCAGCCCGCTGGCCTACCCCGGCGCACAGGAGATCTGTGACGGCGTCGACAACGACTGCGACGGCATCGTCGACAACGACGCTCGCTATGAGCCCGTGGGTCCCGAGGCGATCCGCGTGTCGCAGACCGATCAGCTTCAAGCCGGCCACGGCGGCATTGCGTTCTCTGGCTCCATCTACGCGGCCGCCTACGCGGGGCAGAAGGGCGCGTGGCGCACGTACGTGAAGGGGCTCAACCCGGACGGCAGCACTGCCTTCGGAGACGAACCCATTACGAACGTGCCGAACGACACCTTCACCGGGCCCATCGTATGGACCGGGGCTGTTTTCGGTACGGCCTGGGAAGACCGCCGAGACAACGACTACGAGATCTACTTCAATCGCATGGATCCCACGGGCAAGAAGCTCGCCGCAGATCTGCGCATCACGAACTCAAGCGGGTTCTCGCTGCATCCGCACGTCGTTTGGAATGGCGCGGAGTTTCTCCTGGTCTGGGATGACCGGCGCAACGGGCCGTCGGACTTTCGGGTCTACGGGCAGCGCGTCAGCATCGACGGTGCGCTCCTTGGCGACAACGTGGAGCTGACTCAGTCGACTTGGAACGCGGAGTTGCCCGTGATCGCCGAGGGCGAAAAGACCGTCGGGCTCGCGTTCAACATGTCCGGGCTAGGCGCCACGGGTTTCGTGCGCAAGATCGGCTTCCGGCTGTTGAGCCCGGATCTGACGGCACCCAAGCCCCTGGTGACGCTAACCGATGACGACGGCATCAATCCCAGCATCGTTTGGAATCGCGATCGCTACGTCGTCGTCTACGGAAAACGAGACACGCTGCCCGGTGACGCCATCTGGGGCGCCGCGATCGACGAAAGCGGGAAAGTGATCGTGCCAGAAAAGAAGCTAACCACCGGCGCCCAGTTTGCGCGCTCTCAGGCCATTCTGCCCCTCGGGGATCGCCTGCTTTTGGTGTGGGCCGACGATTTCGACGGCAACTACGAGCTCTACACCCAGATGTTGAGCGACACCCTCGACCCGCTATCGCCACGTCAGCGCATCACCCAGCACCCCGCGGAAAGCGTTGGGCCCAGCATCGCCTTCGGTCCCAGCGGCGACGTGGGCGTGCTCTTCGACGACCGCCGTTCTGGCACGTGGCAAGTGTATTTCACGCGGCTAGAGTGCGCGGCGGGCAACTAGGCCGAGCGCCCGAGAGTTCCTAGCCGCGGGTCTTGGGCAGGCCAGCCAGGTGCACCTTGCCCGGCAGACGCCGGCCGACCACGTTTTCTGCGACGCGGCCCGCCTCGATGAGGAGCTCCAAGTCGACTCCCGTTGCGACACCCATGCCGTGCAGCATGTACACGAGGTCTTCGGTGGCCAGGTTGCCGGCGGCCCCGGGCGCATAGGGGCAGCCTCCGAGGCCTCCAACAGAAGCATCGAAGTCCCGGAGCCCAAGATCCAATCCCACCAGCGCGTTTGAAAGCGCCGTACCGCGGGTGTCATGAAAGTGCAGCGCAATGGACTCGCGGGGGATTTCTCCGCAGAACATTTCAAGCAACCGGCGCGTCTGCAGTGGCGTTCCGACGCCGATCGTGTCTCCCAAGGAGACTTGGTAGCAGCCGAGCGCAAGAAGCTTCTGGGAGACATCCAACGAGACTTTGGCATCGACCTCGCCTTCGTAGGGACAGCCCCAAACGGTGGAAACGTAGGCGCGGACACGCATGCCCGCAGCGATCGCCGGCGGCACGACCTCCTCGAAGGTGTTCAGCGATTGCTCAATGCTCTTGTTCGTGTTCTTGCGATTGTGGGTTTCGCTCGAACTCATGAAGACCGCGATTTCTTTCAGTCCCGCGGCCTTAGCCCGCTCGAAGCCCTTGGCGTTGGGGCAGAGCGCCGAAAGGGTGACATCTGGGGGGGGCGTCACCGCACGACACAGCTCGTCTGCGTCTGCCAGCTGCGGCACCCAACGCGGTGAGACGAAGCTCGTCAGTTCGAGCCGTGAGAGGCCAGCGCGAATCAGCGCTTCAACCAGCCGCACTTTCGCGTCTAGGGGGATGGGCGCGGCTTCGTTCTGCAGTCCGTCCCGCGGCGAGACTTCGTACACGGAAACGCGGTCTGGCAGGCTGGTCAACATGGCTTCAAACACCGCATTATGGCACGCCTTGGCAGGATTTAGCTTTCCACCAACTTCGAGCTTCGATGCCGCGGATGCGGCGAAAACTGCACGGGATAGTCGCCGCTAAAACAAGCATGGCAGAAGCCCCCCGGGTCGGAATCCTCCGCCGCGACGGGCAGATGGCGCTGGGCCGTGGCGGCGCCCGGCTTGCTTTGCATCACCGACTCCACCATCTCTTCGAGGGTCAAGTAGTCCAGACTGTCGCTTGTGATGTACTGGTTGATCTCGTCGATGTTGTGGCTGGATGCGATCAGCTCGCCTCGGGTGGGTGTGTCGATACCGTAGTAGCAAGGCCAGCGAGTGGGGGGGCTGGAGATGCGCATATGGACTTCACGGGCGCCCGCGTCGCGCAGCATCTTCACAATCTTGCGGCTTGTGGTGCCTCGCACGATGCTGTCGTCGACCACGACGACGCGTTTGCCCCGCAGCGCATCTCCTACCGGGTTGAGTTTCAGTCGAACTCCGAAGTGGCGAATGCTCTGCTGGGGTTCGATGAAAGTGCGGCCCACGTAGTGGCTCCGCACCAAACCCATTTCGAAGGGAATGCGCGCCTGTTCCGCATAGCCAATCGTGGCAGGCACGCCACTGTCTGGCACGGGGATCACCAAGTCGGCTTCAACCAAGTGGGTCTTCGCCAATGTGCGCCCCAGGTTCTTGCGGGCTTCGTACACGCTGACGCCATCAATGGTGGAATCCGGGCGCGCAAAGTACACATATTCAAAAATGCACGAGCGTCGCGGCATGGCCTTGAAGGGGTGTTCGCTGCGCATGCCGCGGTCGTCGAATACCAACATCTCTCCGGGCTCCACATCGCGTACGAATTCGGCATCGATCAGATCGAAACTCGTCGGTTCACTCGCGACCACATAAGCGTCCTTCTTGCCGGGCATGATGCCGAGGCAGAGTGGGCGGATGCCCATGGGATCCCGAGCTGCGATCATGGAGTGGTCCGTGAGGCACATCAGTGAGTAGGCGCCCTCCACCTGGCTCAGCGCGTCTGCAATGCGGTCCTCGACTCGTCGCTGGGTGCTGATGGCGGTTAGATGCACGATGACTTCCGTGTCGGAAGCGCTTTGAAAGATCGACCCACGCTCCTCGAGCTTTTCGCGCAGGGCGTGTGCGTTGGTGAGATTGCCGTTGTGGGCCAGCGCCAATGAGCCTCGCGCGTAGTCCACTGCGATGGGCTGCGCGTTCTTCAGGAAAGAGCCGCCGGCCGTCGAATACCGCACGTGTCCGATTGCGTGCTGCCCGGGCAGGTGCGCGAGTTGCTCCGGCGGAAAAACGTCGATGACGTGGCCCATGCCTCGGTGCAGGAACAGTTGTTCACCATCCGTTGCGACGATCCCTGCGCTTTCTTGGCCACGGTGCTGCAGCGCGTGCAGGCCCAGGTAGGTGAGATTGGCCGCTTCTGGGTGACCGAATATTCCAAAGACGCCACACATACCGGATGGGCGCACTTCGCACGCACCGGGGCCTGAGTCAAAGGCCCCGGGCCCTCTTTCATGAACCTGGGCCCTGTGGGGGCGTCGAGCCAGCCAAATTCAGCCTCCGCGCGGAAAACATTCAGATTTCCTAGGGCTGTGACTATCCTGTGCCCCCAATGGGTGCGTTCCAAGAACTGCTCGAAACGTGGCGGTCCAACCCCACGGCGGATTCGACCCTCGCCCTGTGCGCGGAATTGTCCCAAGAGCCGCGCGAGGAGATGGTGCGCGAAGTCGGCGCGCGTGCCGAACAGTGGCACGCCGGTGATGCCAGCGTCATGCTGGCAGTGGGCCGCATGTACCTTGAGGCGGGCCTGATGGCTGAGGCCCAGGCGACTTTGGTCAGTGCTGGAAAGGCGGATGCTCGCGACGCGCGCCCGTTCCGGTTTCTGGGTGAAGTGTTGCTACGGCGCGGAGACGCGATTCGAGGCGAGAAAGTCTTGTCGCGGGCGATGCAGCTGGGCTCCAACGATGCCGACACGAAGCTTTGGCACGATCGCGCCCTTGTCTACGTGGCGCTACAGAAGCGAGTGGGGGCGCCAGCCGTTGCCGCGGAAGTGGCGCGGACTCTGCCGCAACGGCCAAGCAACCCGGCGCCGCCTCAGCAGCACGCCCGCGGCGCGGCTCCGGGGTGGACGGGTGTCGAGCCTCCGACGATCCCCAAAGCAGCGCCCGTTGGGTTGAGCCCCGGTGCTCGCCCTGCGGCGGTGCAGGCGCCTCCGCGCTCAGTGCCGCCACCCCTTCCTCCGGGTCTGCCCCCGCCTGCGGCTGTGCCGAAGGCGCCCCCACCTCCCTCATTCGCACCCAGCGTGCCCGCGGCGGATAGCTACGACGAGGACGACGGCGACGACACGACGGTGCAGAACCGCCCTAGCCACGGCGCGTGGGTCGCGCGCCAACAAGCGCAGGCTGCTCAGTCTCAGGCCGCTGGATCCGGCGCGTTGGCCGCCATGGGCGGCGCGCCGGCATCGGGACGTTTGCCCCCGCCGTCCGCGCCCCCGCCGCCGGTCGCGCCCCCGCCGCCGGTCGCGCCCCCCCCGTCTGCGGCGTCGAACCCCAGCGCTGCGTCCAATCCCGCAGCAGCGCGCTCTGCTCCTTATGCGAGCGGCCCCAGCCCGGCTGCGGCGCCGACCCAGGATGCGTATCCCGGCGCTGCCCCGCCCCGAGTCGCCACCGGTGGGCATGCTCCGGCGCGATCGAGTTCGGGCGTCGACAGTGACGTGAATCCCGCCCCAGAGTTGGTGTTGCAGCACTTGGCACGCGTTGGCGTGTACGAGCCCGGCGGTGGTGCAGCGCCCGCTTGGGAAAAGGCACTCGTTGTCCGCACCCGGGGTAGTTGGGTGTTCATCCTAGCGACGGTGTTGTTCCTAGGCGCCGGTGGTGGGGCGTACGCCTACGCGAACCACATTCAAAAGCAGCGCATTGCCCAGGCCGCGGAGCTCGGCGACGAGGTCGATGCGCTCCTGCACAGCGCGGATGTCGACGAGATCCGCAGCACAGACGACAAGCTGGCGCGCATATTCGAGTTGGACTCGCGGTCGCAGCGCGCGGCAAAGCTGTGGCTCGCCAATCGCGTGGTCGGCGCCCTCGTCCTGCCGGGCAATCCGGTGGGCATCGATTCCGCCGTGCACCGCGCCAAGGCCGTGGAGGTCCCTGAAGAAGAAATCGCCTACGGCAATATTGCGTCCTTCCTCGTCGAAGGCGATCTGGCCGGCGCCGCTTCGATCCTGCCCAGGTGGGACAAGAAGGCCGGTAAAGATGCCATGTACCAGCTGACGGCGGGCGCTGCCCTCGAGCGCGCGGGCGACATCCGCGCTATCGAGCGTTACCAGGCGGCCCACTCCCTGGACGACAAGCTCGTGCTGGCGGACATCCTACTTGCACGGTCGGTGTTGCTCGAGGTCGGCGCCGAGAAGGGCAAGCCCCTGGTGGAGCGCGCCAACAAGAAGCTCGGCGACTCGCCCAACGCGCGTGCGCTTTCGGCTCTTGCCTGGGCTGTGGATCCCCAACGCTCCAAGGAGCCGCCGAAGAACGCTTTGCTCCAGGACGAGGACCGAGCGAAGTTGATTCTGTCCCTCAAACCGGTGCCCTACGTGGTGGAAGCACTTACGGCGATCAACGCCGAGCAGGGGGAGCGAGCCAGCCAGGCGATCAACAGTGCGATCGGACTGACCGTCGGTCCCGCCATGGCAACGCAATTGGGGTTCTTGGCGATTCAGGCCGGAAACGAGAAGCTCGCGCGCAAGGCGGCCCTGCGGGCGCTGCAATTCTCAGCGCTCTACCCCCGCGCACGCGTGCTTGCATCACGCGTCGCTCTGCTGGGCGGGCGGCTCGACGAAGCCAAAAAAGCTATCGAGGAACTCGACCCCAAGTCGGCTGAGGTCGCAGTCGTGCGAGCCGTGCTTGCCTACGAGACCCTGGACGCGGGTGAAATGCAGTCCGCCCTCGAAGCGCTTGGCCCGGAGACCCTCAAGTTCTCGGATTTTGCTGGGCTTTCAGCCGGCCCTGGGGTTTTGCGCGGCGCCGCGTACCCCACTGCGGAACAGGCCGAAGCCATGGCCCATGCCAATGTTCCCTGGGGCGAGCTGGTGGCTGTCGATGCCGCGCTCGATCTCGGCGACGCGGAGCTTGCGGAAAAGCTGGTCAAGAAGTGGGGCGAGGGTGCAGAGCGGCCGGTGTATGCCCTCCGCGTGTCTCGGCTGCTGCGCTATCAGGGCAAGCCTGCGGAGGCGCTGAAGGCTAGCGACAAGGCTCTGCGCGAAGGCACGACCACCGTGCCGGCATTGGTTGAGCACATCTACGTTCTGGTCGAGAACAAGGAGTACAAGACGGCTCGCGAACTGGTCGCCAAATACCCGAGCCTGCTCGGGCCCCTGGCGAACTGGCTGCGGGTGCTAGTCGACGGTCACGGTGGAAAAGCTGCCGAGTCGAAGATCAAGGCCAGCCAGCTTGAGATGTTTCCAGCCGAGGCGCCCCTGGCATTGCGTGTGCTCGTGGCGCGCGCTCTCGCGGCGGCGAAAGACAAGCGAGCCAAAGCGTACGTGGGTGCCATGCTCAAAGCCATGCCGAAGAACGGCGATTTGCAACGCGCGGCTGAAACCCTGAAGTGAGCGCCGGTTCGTCTCCTTAGCCCTCAGGTTGGCGGTGTTTCTGCGCCTCGGGGTTGCGAACCACGACCACCTCCGTCTGCGAGTCGAAGGTGATGACCTCCTCCCGCGGAGGCACCAAGGTGACCGATGCGTCAGTGCCCATGCCCCGACGGACGCCGACGACGAGTTCCCCGCGACGGCGACCGCGCTCCACCAGGTTAGCAAACACCGTGCTGCCGACGATGCCAAAGCGCTCGGGGGGGAAACTTGCGAGTTCTGCGCCTCCTGGCCCAAATAGTTCGTCGAAGACCGCCCCGAGCTCGCGGCGCAGGGCAGCCTGGGCAAGCTGATAAGACAGCACCAGGGGCGTCACTAGCAGATCGTCGGCCACGGTTTGAGCGAAGGGTTCGTTCTCTGGATCCAGCAGTTCCACCAGCACCCGCGGCCTGGGCTCCGTATTCTCCAAGACCTCTGCGAGCACCATGCAGCCAACCAAGGTGCGTGCGTCCGTGGCGTCGGAGCTGCCCCACCAGTCGCTCGCGACCAGGAGCACGTTGTCGTAGGTATGCGGCTCTAGTGCTGCGATCTCTTCCGCCAGCGTGTAGTCCAGTTCCAGATGCTTGATGTTGATGGTCTTCGGCAGACCGACCCGGGCGAGCCGCGCCGCGCGTTTCTTGATTGAAAGCCTCGAGACGATCACGAGTTCAAAATTTGCCTGACGGTACCGGCTCAATTCGACGATGATCGCCGGGAGCTTCCGGCTCCATCCCAATACGAGGACGCGACGGTTCCCGCGCGTGCTGGGTGGGGAGGGCTCGGCGTCCGCCGCAGGAGCGCTGTCCGCCGGAGTAGCAGCCAGCGGCTGAGTGTGCTCGTAGTCCGGGGCCAGAACGACCAACCGATCGGTCGCGGCGATTTCGAAGTCGTCGTCGGGGCATAGGATGGCTTGCACGCCGCTTTGCTCTTTGCGCGTTACACCGAGTAGCAGCGCGCGATCATAGCGTTCGAGGGCGCTGCCGTAGCGCTCTCCGGCTAGCGCTTCTGCTTCCCGAATGAAGACGCGTGCCTCGCCAGAGCGCGTCAACATGGCGTCGTGTACCCGAGACATTCCTGGATGCAAGAGGCACTGAGCGATCAGGCGCCCCACAACGGCTCGACTGGCGACGACCTCCACGTCCCCGGCGTACGCCCGGCGCGCGACCCGCTCTTTGCGTGGGTCGAAAATCTCGGCGATTAGGAAGGGTAGCTTGTCTTTGCTCTGGGCGAAGGTGCTGATGGCCAAGAGTGCTTTGATCACTCGTGCGTCGGACTGGAGGGTTCCGTCTTTGGCGAAGTCGGTGCCCGGCAGCACGATCACCGAAGCGTTCACGAAGTCGACGCGTTCAAGGTGGTCGAGCCGAAGCAGGGACCCCGTACGGACCGTGATGCGCCGCTCGTCGTAGAGGCTTCCCAGGCGCTCGCGCAGTTCCTGAACCAGCACGCTCGCCTTCTCTTCCGCCAAGATTGCGATGTGCAGGCGCCGTTTGCCCAGACGTGCCAGGAAGCGTTCTAGGCGATCTCCGGACATCATCAGCTCCGACACGATCTTGGCAGTGCGGTTGGTCCAGCCAAGGATCACGATGTGGTCGTCCTGGGCAATCGGCGTGAGCCCCCGTTCGAAGGTGTCGATGGTGCGATTGAGCCACTGGGTCATGATGGCAATCAGCGCGCCCAGAAACAGCACGTAGCCCAGCACAGTGACGATCGTCGAAACGAAGCGCTTGAAGGTGCCCTCGTCGTCTCCGAGGTAGCCCGGGTCTGTCAGTCTCAAGAAGGCCCACCACACGGCCTCGCTTTCGCTGTTGAATCCCCCGTCGGCGAAAACGAGCTTGCCCCCGAAGTAGCTGACCAAGCCGATCAGAACCGCGATGACGAGTAAGCGGTAGTGAGCCCCTCGGAGAAACAACCGCTCGATGTGGAACTTCGCGCGGTTCGTGAGGCGGCGAGGCATGGGCCGTACGGGTCAGTCGGTCTTGACCACGATGCCCAGCGTTGTCGTCATGAGTTTGTCTTCGCTACCGCGTTCTTCTTTGCGAAAAATGTCCGTGCCGGGAGTGCCTTCGAGCAAGAAGTCCCCGCGGTTCTCCAAGCGGATCAAGAAGTTCTCCGTGGGCATCGCTTCCAATGTCAGCGTGGCCGTCGCCATTTCCACGTTTTGCACCGTCAGCCCG